>NZ_JBWKZB010000001.1:0-347148 GCF_059424105.1 Pseudomonas sp. GW456-E7
GATCTCGGTGATGTCGACGTTGATCGACTCCACCACGGCGGTCTGCTCTTCGGTCGCTGTCGCCACGGACTGGTTCATCCCGTCGATCTCACCAATGCGCTGGGTCACGCTGCCCAGGCGTTCGCCGGCCTGGTTGGCGATGCCGACGCTGCTTTCGCTCTGGCGCTGGCTGTCGGTCATGATGCCCACCGCTGCGCGGGCGCCGACTTGCAGCTCTTCGATCATCGTCTGCACTTGCTGCGCTGAGTCCTGGGTGCGGTGAGCGAGGTTGCGCACCTCATCGGCCACCACGGCAAAACCGCGACCGGCCTCACCGGCGCGGGCCGCTTCGATGGCGGCGTTGAGCGCCAGCAGGTTGGTCTGCTGGGAGATGCTGGTGATCACTTCCAGGATCTGCCCGATGTTGACCGTGTTGCTGTTGAGGGTTTCGATGTTGCCGCACGAGTCGCTGATCTTCGCCGACAACTGTTGCATCGCCGCGATGGTTTTATCCACCACTTGCTGGCCGTCTTCGGCCAGGTTGCGGGCGTCGCTGGAGTGCTGCGAGGCGAGGGCGGCGTTCTGCGCGATTTCCTGGGCGGCGGCGCCGAGCTGGTTGATCGCCGCAGCCACACTGCTGGTGCGCGAGGCTTGCTGGTCGGAGTTGTACATCGACGAGTTCGACGCGGCCACTACGCGTAGCGCTACTTCGTTGACCTGCCCTGTGGCCGAGGCCACTTCGATGATCGAGGTGTGAATGCGTTCGACGAAGCGGTTGAACGACAGCCCCAGCGCGCCGAATTCGTCGAGACCGTGAATGGTCAGGCGTTTGGTCAGGTCACCTTCGCCTTCGGCGATGTCGTGCATGGCGCGGCCCATGGTCAGCAGCGGCTGCATAAGCAGGCTGATCAGCATGCCCAGCAGGGCGATGATGATGACTACGGCGATCACCATGGCGATGATCGCCGAGGTGCGGAATTCGCTGAGCATCGAGAACGCCGTTTCCTGGTCGAGCACCAGTGCCACGTACCAGTCCGCCGATGGCACGCCGTTGACGTGGGTGAAGGAGATGAACTGGCGCTTGCCGTCGATCTCGACTTCTTTCAGGCCCGGGCTGACTTTCGGCGTGTCGCTCGGATAGGCCTCGGCCAGGTTCTTGAGCACCAGCTTGCTGTCCGGGTGAATCAGGATCTTGCCGTCGGCACCGACAATGAACGCATGGCCGTGGCCACCGAAGTTCAGCGAGTTGATGATCGCGCTGACGCTGGACAGGTCGATGTCGGCGCCGGCGACGCCAATCATCTGGCCCTGGTGCTTTACCGGGGTGGCCACGGTGATCACCAGTTTGCCGGAGGAGGCGGCGATGTAGGGTTCGGTGACGATGGTCTGTTGTGCGCTATTGGCCGCTTTGTACCAGCCACGGGCACGTGGGTCGTAGTCCGCCGCACGGTTGCCCGCCGGGACCGAGAACATCACGCCGTCGGCGCCACCGAAGTAGCTCAGCTGGAAGTTGCCGGTGTAGGCGGGCAGGTCGATGATCCGTTTCAGGCCGGCGGGCGCACTGCCGTCGGCGCTGACCTGTTGGGCCATCGACTGCAGCAACTGCATGCGGCTTTCCAGCCAGGTCTGGATGTTGCTGGTGGTCAGGCTGCCGAGTTCCTGCATCGAGGCTTCGGTACTGTTGCGCAGGGTTTCGCGCTGGCGATAGTCGTTGAACAGGATGAAACAAGCGAATGCGACGGCCACCACGAGGGCGGCAGCCAGCAAGATCTTGTGGCTGAACTTCATGTTTCTGGTCATGGGATGAGCTACCGCAGAGGGGCTGTTCTACAAAATGGGGGAGCAAATGCCACCGACGTGGCATTGCGTTGCATTTATGTCGACTGAGCGGCGCTAAAGATTAGGCGGATTTTGCTGAAAAACGACGAAATGCCCGGTGAACGAGGAAAGTGGTTGATTTTCGGCAAAAGGCAGACGAGTGGCCCGATAAATAGCCTGCCGGGCACGGAACCTCACAGGGGTTTTCTCTTCTAAGCTTCAGCTTGGCAGCCATGCCAATCCCCTACGCCCCCCGGAGTTTCACCATGTCGCTGCGTTCCATCGCCCTGCTTTCGTTCTGCGTATTGCTCGCTGCCTGCAGCAAGGTCAATCAGGAAAACTACTCGAAGCTCTCGGCCGGCATGGCCAAGGCCGATGTGGAAACCCTGTTGGGCAAACCCGCCGATTGTTCAGGCGCGCTCGGCATGTCCAGTTGCACCTGGGGCGACAAAAACAGCTTTATCAGCGTGCAGTTCGCCGGTGACAAAGTGCTGATGTTTTCCGGCCAAGGCCTGAAGTAAACCGGGGCGTTCGCCCACGGGAGAAAAATAATGAAGCGGTTATTGATCATCCTTTTTGCCGGCCTGGTGTTGGCTGGCTGTGCCTCGTCTGGCCCGGACCCTTTGGCGCCCAAGACGGCCAACAGCGTCAACCTCAAGCGCTACCAGGGCACCTGGTACGAGTTGGCTCGTCTGCCGATGTACTTCCAGCGCGACTGCGCGCAATCCGAAGCCCATTACACGCTTAAACCCGATGGCAACGTCGCGGTATTGAACCGCTGTCTGACAGCGCAGTGGCAATGGGAAGAGGTCAAGGGCACGGCTTATCCGGAGGTGCCCGGCAAGAACGACAAGCTGCGGGTCGAGTTCGATACCTGGTTTTCCAGGCTGATCCCGGGTACGGCGAAGGGCGAGTACTGGGTGCTGTACGTCAGCGATGACTACAAGACCGCCATCGTCGGTGACCCGAGTCGCAAGTATCTGTGGCTGTTGTCGCGCACGCCGACTGTAAATGGAGTGGTGCGTGAGGAGCTGCTGAGCAGGGCGCGTCAGCAGGGTTACGACACCACCCGGTTGATCTGGCGGGCGTCGGAACAGCAGATGGCCAAGACCTCGAACTGAAAAAAGATCGCAGCCTGCGGCAGCTCCTACAGGGTCAACATCAATCCCCTGTAGGAGCTGCCGCAGGCTGCGATCTTTTGCTTTTACCCGAGCAATTCGCGCAGGACTTGGGTGAAGGCGCGGCTGCTTTCTTCTTCTCCGGCATGGCGCCCGTCACGCACTACCCACTGGCCATTGACCAGCACATCCCGCACCTGACGATCCCCACCGGCAAACAGCCAGCGGTTGAGAATTCCGTCGCCGCTGGCTGTTGCCAGATACGGATCGTTGCCGTCGAGCACCAGCCAGTCGGCGCGCTTGCCGACTTCCAGCGCGCCAATCGGCTGACCCAGTGCCTGGGCGCCGCCATCCAGCGCGGCATCAAACAGCGTGCGTCCGACCATCGGCTGCTCCGCGCCATACAATCGATTACGCCGTTGGTCGCGCAAACGCTGGCCGTATTCCAGCCAGCGCAATTCTTCCACCACGCTCAATGACACATGGCTGTCGGAACCGATGCCCATGCGGCCGCCCTGGGCGAGGAAGTCCACCGCCGGGAAGATCCCGTCGCCGAGGTTGGCTTCGGTGGTCAGGCACAGGCCGGCGATGGCACGACTCTTGGCCATCGACGTGACTTCTTCCGGGTTGGCGTGGGTCGCGTGGACCAGGCACCAGCGTTGATCGACGTCGACGTTTTCGTACAGCCATTGCAGCGGACGACGACCACTCCAGGTCAGGCAGTCGTCGACTTCTTTCTGCTGCTCGGCGATGTGGATGTGCACCGGGCACTGCTTGTCGCTGGCTGCCAGCACTTCACTGATCTGCTGCGGCGTGACCGCGCGCAATGAGTGGAAACACAATCCCAGGGACTGAGCCGGTTGCTGTGCCAGGACCGGTTGCAGGCGCGATTGCAGCTTGAGGTAGTTTTCGGTGCTGTTGATGAAGCGGCGCTGGCCTTCGTTCGGGGTCTGGCCACCGAAACCGGAGTGGCTGTAGAGCACCGGCAACAGGGTCAAACCGATGCCCGCGGAGCCTGCTGCCTGGCTGATACGCAGGGCCAGTTCAGCCGGGTCGGCATAAGGTTGGCCGCTGATGTCATGGTGTACGTAATGAAATTCCGCCACCGAGGTGTAACCGGCTTTTAGCATTTCGATGTACAGCTGACGGGCGATGACGCCGAGTTGCTCCGGGCTGATTTTTCCGACGAGACGGTACATCAGATCGCGCCAGGTCCAGAAACTGTCGTTCGGATTTCCCGCCACTTCCGCCAGCCCGGCCATGGCCCGCTGGAAGGCATGGGAGTGCAGATTCGGCATGCCAGGCAGCAGCGGACCGCTCAACCGCTCGGCGCCATCTGCATGAGAATCGGCCTGGATATGGGTCAATACGCCATCGGCGCTGACCTCAAGACGTACATTGTTGGCCCATCCACTAGGCAGCAGCGCGCGTTCGGCAAAGAAGGCGGACATGGTTCAGCACCCCATCGTGTGTTATTTGTATATACATATACAGACGTTTGCCTGCCCGGTAAACTCCGGCAAGCTAGCGACATCAACTAAACGACCAAGGATTAACCGTGCCGACTCCGCCTCCAGTCTCTCCGTTGGCCGCGAACATGGGCGACAGTCCGGCGCCCTTGTACGCCCGCGTCAAACAAATGATCACCCAGCAAATCGACAGCGGAAACTGGCCGCCGCACTACCGCGTTCCGTCGGAAAGTGAGCTGGTCAGCCAGTTGGGCTTCAGCCGCATGACCATCAACCGTGCCCTGCGCGAGATGACTGCCGACGGTCTGTTGGTGCGCATGCAAGGCGTCGGTACGTTCGTCGCCGAGCCGAAAAGCCAATCCGCGCTGTTCGAAGTGCACAACATCGCCGATGAAATCGCCTCTCGCGGTCATCGCCACACCTGCAAGGTCATTACCCTTGAAGAAGAGGCCGCCGGTTCCGAGCGCGCCCTGGCCCTGGACATGCGCGAAGGGCAGAAGGTGTTCCATTCGCTGATCGTGCATTTTGAAAACGATATTCCGGTGCAGATCGAAGACCGTTTCGTCAACGCGCTGGTGGCGCCGGATTACCTCAAGCAGGACTTCACCCTGCAAACGCCCTACGCCTACCTGAACCAGGTCGCGCCGCTGACCGAAGGCGAGCACGTGGTCGAGGCGATCCTGGCCGAGCCGTCCGAATGCAAATTGCTGCAGATTGAAAAGGGCGAGCCGTGCCTGCTGATCCGTCGCCGCACCTGGTCCGGCCGCCAGCCGGTGACCGCCGCTCGCTTGATCCACCCCGGTTCCCGTCATCGTCTGGAAGGTCGGTTTCATAAATAGAGAGCCATAAATGAGTAGTCTGAAAGTTTTGCGCGCGGTCGATTACCCGCGCATGCCGTGGAAAAACGGCGGCGGCAGCACCGAAGAAATCACCCGCGATGCCGGCACCGGCCTGGATGGGTTTGGCTGGCGCCTGTCGATTGCCGACATTGGCGAATCGGGCGGGTTTTCCACCTTCGCCGGTTATGAGCGGATCATCACCGTGTTGCAGGGTGACGGCATGAGCTTGTCGGTGGATGGCCAGATCACGCGCTCACTGTTACCGCTCGACCCGTTTGCCTTCAGTGGCGAGAGTCATGTCTCCTGCACGCTGCTCGGCGGGCCGATCCGTGATTTCAACCTGATCTACGCGCCGCAGCGTTACCGTGCACGGTTGCAGTGGTTGGACAGTGAACAGCGGTTTTTCAGCGAGGCGGGGACTGTGCTGGTGTTCAGTGTCAGTGAAGCGTTGGAGGTGAAGGTCAATGCCGACGCCTCGCAACTGGGTCGCCATGATTGCCTGCAATTGGTCGGTAACGGTGGGTTACTGGAAGTCTCCACCAGCGCCGCCTGCTGCGTGATTGAGCTGACCGCACGCTGATTCACAAATCGTCAAAAGATCGCAGCCTTCGGCAGCTCCTACATTTGGAATGCGTTCCCCTGTAGGAGCTGCCGAAGGCTGCGATCTTTTGCTTTTAACCGTTCCCAAAAGCGCACCAACTTGTTACCGAACGCCCCAGTGCGGCGCAAAACCACGCCCAAGTAACAAACCCCACACCCGCCAAAAATCCCCTCCGAAAAATTTCATCTTCCCCGGAGCCCTTGTTCCAGGCGCTCTCCAGCCGTTTCAGGATTTTTCTTGAATGCTCATCCAACAAGTTGGCCGCTTGATTGCATATGCTTGTATGTACAAGTAAAGACGTATGTGTATGAGTCACGAGGACTCAACCATCGTCCACTGATTCGCCGGTGTGCACTGATGCCCATTGGCTTGCTCGCCCACTGCCTGGGTTGGTTTTGGATTGATTGCTGAGGAGTTCTTTTCGTGACTAAATTTCGTGACGTTGAAATCCGCGCTGCCCGCGGTAACAAGCTGACCGCCAAGAGCTGGCTGACCGAAGCGCCGCTGCGCATGCTGATGAACAACCTCGACCCGGAAGTCGCCGAGAACCCTAAGGAACTGGTGGTTTACGGTGGTATCGGTCGCGCTGCCCGTAACTGGGAATGCTACGACAAGATCGTCGAAAGCCTGACCAACCTGAATGACGACGAGACCCTGCTGGTGCAATCCGGCAAGCCGGTCGGCGTGTTCAAGACCCACACCAACGCGCCGCGCGTACTGATCGCCAACTCCAACCTGGTGCCGCACTGGGCGAGCTGGGAACACTTCAACGAACTCGACGCCAAAGGCCTGGCCATGTACGGCCAGATGACCGCCGGCAGCTGGATCTACATCGGCAGCCAGGGCATCGTCCAGGGCACCTACGAAACCTTCGTCGAAGCCGGTCGCCAGCACTACAACGACAACCTCAAGGGCAAGTGGGTCCTGACCGCCGGTCTCGGCGGCATGGGCGGTGCCCAGCCTCTGGCCGCGACACTGGCTGGCGCCTGCTCGCTGAACATCGAATGCCAGCAGGTCAGCATCGATTTCCGTCTGAAAAGCCGTTATGTCGATGAGCAAGCCAAAGACCTCGACGACGCGCTGGCGCGTATCGACAAGTACACCAAGGAAGGCAAGGCGATCTCCATCGCGCTGCTGGGTAACGCGGCTGAAATCCTGCCGGAACTGGTCAAGCGTGGCGTGCGCCCGGACATGGTCACCGACCAGACCAGCGCCCACGACCCGCTCAACGGTTACCTGCCTGCCGGCTGGACCTGGGACCAGTACCGCGCTCGCGCCAAGACTGAACCTGCCGCAGTGATCAAGGCCGCCAAGCAATCGATGGCCGTGCACGTCAAAGCGATGCTGGACTTCCAGAAAATGGGCGTGCCGACCTTCGACTACGGCAACAACATCCGTCAGATGGCCCAGGAAGAAGGCGTGGAAAACGCATTCGACTTCCCAGGCTTCGTACCGGCCTACATCCGTCCGCTGTTCTGCCGCGGTATCGGCCCGTTCCGTTGGGCTGCGCTGTCGGGCAACGCTGAAGACATCTACAAGACCGACGCTAAAGTAAAAGAGCTGATCCCGGACGACGCCCACCTGCACAACTGGCTGGACATGGCGCGCGAGCGCATCAGCTTCCAGGGCCTGCCGGCACGTATCTGCTGGGTTGGCCTGGGCCTGCGTGCCAAGCTGGGCCTGGCGTTCAACGAAATGGTGCGTAGCGGTGAGCTGTCCGCGCCAATCGTGATCGGCCGCGACCACCTGGACTCCGGCTCGGTATCGAGCCCGAACCGCGAAACCGAATCGATGCAAGACGGTTCCGACGCCGTGTCCGACTGGCCACTGCTCAACGCCCTGCTCAACACCGCGAGCGGCGCGACCTGGGTGTCGCTGCACCACGGCGGCGGCGTCGGCATGGGCTTCTCCCAGCACTCGGGCATGGTGATCGTCTGCGACGGTACCGACGAAGCGGCCGAGCGTATCGCTCGCGTGCTGCACAACGACCCGGCCACTGGCGTTATGCGTCATGCCGATGCCGGTTACCAGATCGCCATCGACTGCGCCAAGGAACAAGGGCTGAACCTGCCGATGATTACCGGCAAGTAATGCTTGCCCTGTAGGAGCTGCCGCAGGCTGCGATCTTTTGATCTTGATCTTTTAAAAACAAGAGATCGCAGCCTCGTTTCACTCGACAGCTCCTACAGGGATCGAGTTAACCAAGAATAACAATCCATAGAGGTTGAACCATGGCTGTTAACAGCGAGCGTGCAGGCAACAAACCGTTGATCGAGAAACGCTCGATCGACTACATCCCGGAAGCGGAAAGACACGGTCGTCTGTTTAGCCAGTTCACCCTGTGGATGGGTGCCAACCTGCAAATCACCGCGATTGTCACTGGGGCGCTGGCCGTGGTGCTGGGCGGTGACGTGTTCTGGTCGCTGATCGGCCTGCTGATCGGGCAATTGCTCGGTGGCGGCGTGATGGCGCTGCATGCGGCGCAAGGCCCCAAGCTCGGCCTGCCACAGATGATTTCCAGCCGGGTACAGTTCGGCGTGTACGGCGCGGCCATCCCGATCGTGCTGGTCTGCTTGATGTACCTGGGCTTCACCGCAACGGGAACCGTGTTATCCGGCCAGGCGCTGGGCCAGTTGTTTGGCGTCAGCGACACCGTCGGTATCCTCCTTTTCGCCAGTGTCATCGTGCTGGTCACGGTGCTCGGTTATCGGGTGATCCATTGGATCGGCCGTGTTGCCAGTGTCATTGGCGTGATTGCCTTTGTTTATCTGTTCAGCCGTCTGATCAGCCAGGTTGACGTTGGCGCTCTGTTGCAGATCCGCCACTTCAGCTGGAGCAGTTTCTTGCTCGCGGTGTCGCTCGCGGCGTCCTGGCAGATCGCCTTCGGCCCTTATGTGGCTGACTATTCTCGCTACCTGCCGAGCAAGATTTCCTCGGTGAAAACCTTTTTCGCCGCAGGCGCAGGTTCGGTCATTGGTGCACAAGTGGCGATGGTCCTCGGCGTGTTCGCTGCCGCTTCGGCCAACGGGCAATTCGCCGGCCACGAAGTGGCCTACATCGTGGGTCTGGGCGGGACCGGTGCCACCGCTGCGCTGCTGTACTTCAGCATCGCGTTCGGCAAGGTCACCATTTCCACGCTGAACTCCTACGGCAGCTTCATGTGCATCGCGACCATCATCAGCGGTTTCCGCGGTGACCTGAAAGTCACGCGCTTGCAGCGTCTGGTCTTCGTGCTGGTCATCGTCGGTGCTGCGACCCTGATGGCGTTGCTCGGCCAGCACTCGTTCCTCGGTGCGTTCAAGTCCTTCATCCTGTTCTTGCTGGCGTTCTTCACGCCATGGAGTGCGATCAACCTGGTGGACTACTACTGCATCACTCGCGAGCGCTATGACGTGCCGGCGCTGGGCGATCCGAACGGTCGCTACGGTCGTTGGAACCTTCTCGGTATCAGCGTCTATGTGTTCGGTGTGCTGGTGCAGCTACCGTTCATCTCCACCAAGTTCTATACCGGTCCGCTGGTGGCGGCCCTGGGTGATGTGGATATTTCCTGGATCATCGGTCTGGTGATTCCCGCAGCCCTGTATTACCTGTGTGCGAAAAAATGGCACGGCACAGTGCCTGATCGTTTGATCCTGCCGGTCGAGCAGGACGCGGTCACCGAACAAAAGCTGAATGTCGGTCGCGCTGCGGCGCAGGCCTGATTGGACGTGGACAGGGCTGGATGCCTCTTGACTGCCGTAAGCCAATTCATGATTAGGAGCGTCAAAACAATGAAATCGAACAAGACCCTGCTGACCACATTGCTTTCCATGGGCCTGCTGGCCAGCGCTGGCGCCACTCAGGCGGCGGGTTGGTGCGAGTCGGGCAAGCCGGTGAAATTTGCCGGTTTGAACTGGGAAAGCGCCATGCTGCTGACCGACGTGATGCAAGTCGTGTTGGAGAAAGGCTACGACTGCAAGACCGACAGCCTGCCGGGCAACTCCATCACCATGGAAAACGCCCTGAGCAGCAACGATATTCAAGTGTTTGCCGAAGAATGGGTCGGCCGTAGCGAAGTCTGGAACAAGGCTGAGAAGGCCGGCAAGGTCGTCGGTGTCGGCGCGCCGGTGGTGGGTGCGATCGAAGGCTGGTACGTGCCGCGCTACGTGATCGAAGGCGACGCCAAGCGCAAGCTGGAAGCCAAGGCGCCGGACCTGAAGAATATTGCCGACCTGGCCAAGTACTCGGCCGTTTTCAAGGACGCCGAAGAGCCATCCAAGGGCCGTTTCTACAATTGCCCGGCCGGCTGGACCTGTGAACTCGACAACAGCGAAATGCTGAAAAGCTACGGCCTGGAAAGCACCTACACCAACTTCCGCCCAGGCACCGGCCCGGCGCTGGATGCCGCCGTGCTGTCGAGCTACAAGCGTGGCGAGCCGATCCTGTTCTACTACTGGTCGCCAACGCCGCTGATGGGCCAGGTCGACGTGGTGAAACTCGAAGAGAAACCAGGCGTGAACAAGACTGTGACCATCAAGGTCGGCCTGTCCAAGACCTTCCACGACGAAGCCCCGGAACTGGTGGCCGTGCTGGAAAAGGTCAACGTGCCGATCGACCTGCTGAACCAGAACCTGGGACGCATGACCAAAGAGCGGATCGAGTCGCCAAAACTGGCCAAGATCTTCTTGAAGGAACATCCTGAAGTCTGGCACGCGTGGGTGAGCGAAGACGCAGCCAAGAAAATCGACGCGGCCTTGTAGGTTGGGCTTTTCCGACTGCCGGCAACGGCAGTCGGACGCTTGATCGCAACCCCTTGATTGAGAGTCTCTTATGTTTCCCGAAAGCTTTACCTTTTCCATCGCCGACTGGGTCAACGGTTGGGTCGATTCGCTGGTCACCAACTACGGCGACGTGTTCCGGCACATCTCCGATACGCTGCTGTGGGCCATCGTCAATCTTGAGAGCCTGCTGCGTGCGGCGCCCTGGTGGCTGATGCTGGCGATCGTGGCGGGCGTGGCCTGGCACGCGACCCGTAAAGTCGTGACCACGTCAGTGATCGTCGGCCTGCTGTTCCTGGTGGGTGCGGTCGGCCTCTGGGACAAGCTGATGCAGACCCTGGCGCTGATGATGGTGGCGACGATCATTTCGGTGTTGATCGGCATTCCGCTGGGCATTCTCTCGGCACGCAGCAATCGCCTGCGTTCGGTGCTGATGCCCTTGCTGGACATCATGCAGACCATGCCGAGCTTCGTGTACCTGATCCCGGTGCTGATGCTGTTTGGCCTGGGCAAGGTCCCGGCGATTTTCGCCACCGTGATCTACGCCGCGCCACCGCTGATCCGCCTGACCGATCTGGGCATTCGCCAGGTCGACGGCGAAGTGATGGAAGCGATCAACGCCTTCGGTGCCAACCGCTGGCAGCAACTGTTCGGCGTGCAACTGCCGCTGGCCCTGCCGAGCATCATGGCGGGTATCAACCAGACCACCATGATGGCCCTGTCGATGGTCGTGATCGCCTCGATGATCGGTGCCCGTGGCCTGGGTGAAGACGTGCTGGTGGGGATTCAGACCCTGAACGTCGGACGTGGCCTCGAAGCCGGTCTGGCGATCGTGATTCTGGCTGTGGTGATCGACCGCATTACACAGGCGTACGGTCGCGCACGGCATGAGGTGAGCAAATGAACAACGCAACCGTGAGCAAGATCGAAGTCAAAAACGTCTTCAAGATATTCGGCAACCGTGCCAAGGACGCGCTGGCCATGGTCGGCCAGGGCAAGACCAAGGATCAGGTGCTGGCCGAAACCGGCTGCGTGGTGGGCGTGAACGACCTGTCGCTGAGCATTGGCAGCGGCGAGATTTTCGTGATCATGGGCCTGTCGGGCTCCGGCAAGTCGACCCTGGTACGCCACTTCAACCGCCTGATCGATCCGACCAGCGGGGCGATCCTGGTGGACGGCGTGGACATCCTGCAGTACGACATGGAAGCCTTGCGCGAATTTCGCCGGCGCAAGATCAGCATGGTGTTCCAGAGCTTCGGCCTGTTGCCGCACAAGAGCGTGCTGGACAACGTCGCCTACGGCCTGAAAATCCGTGGTGAAAGCAAAGCCATGTGCGCCGAGCGTGCGCTGCACTGGATCAACACCGTGGGCCTCAAGGGCTACGAAAACAAATACCCGCATCAGCTTTCCGGCGGCATGCGCCAGCGTGTGGGCCTGGCCCGCGCCCTGGCGGCGGACACCGACATCATCCTGATGGACGAAGCCTTCAGTGCCCTCGACCCGCTGATTCGTGCGGAGATGCAGGACCAGTTGCTGGAACTGCAAAAGACCCTGCACAAGACCATCGTCTTCATCACCCACGACCTCGACGAAGCCGTGCGCATCGGCAACCGCATCGCGATCCTCAAGGATGGCCGCCTGATCCAGGTCGGCACGCCGAGAGAGATCCTGCACTCGCCGGCGGATGAGTATGTCGACCGCTTTGTGCAGCGTCGGGCGGCGGTGGTTTAAGAGATTTGCAGTGAGTGAGCTGGCCTCTTCGCGAGCAGGCTCGCTCCCACAGGGAAATGCATTCCAATGTGGGAGCGAGCCTGCTCGCGAAGGCGGCGGTGAAGCTGCATCAATATTTGGATGAGGTTGAAGATGTCCCAGGCTGAAAAAATCGTTATCACCCAAGCGCAGGTCACTTGGCAGGATGTGGTCGCCGTCGCTCGTCATGGCGCGCAGCTTGAACTGTCGGCGCCGATCTGGGCGCGCATCGAAAACGCCCAGGCCATCGTCCAGCGCATCGTCACCAGCGGCGAACGCGCCTACGGCATCAACACCGGCCTGGGCGCGCTGTGCAACGTCTCGCTGCAGGACGAGCAACTCAGCCAATTGTCGCGCAATACCTTGCTCAGCCACGCCTGCGGCGTTGGTGCACCACTGGCCGACGAGCAGACCCGCTCGATCATGTGCGCCGCCATCGTCAACTACAGCCACGGCAAATCCGGCCTGCACCGTCAGGTCGTCGAAGCGCTGCTGGCGCTGCTCAACCGGGGCATCACCCCGCAGGTGCCGTCCCAGGGTTCCGTGGGCTACCTGACCCACATGGCCCACATCGGCATCGCGCTGCTGGGCGTGGGCAATGTCAGCTATCGCGGGCAGATCGTTGCCGCGCAACAGGCGCTGGCCGAAGAAGGCCTTCAGCCGGTCAAGCTTGGCGCCAAGGACGGTTTGTGCCTGGTCAACGGCACGCCGTGCATGACCGGCCTGAGCTGCCTGGCCATTGCCGACGCTACGCGCCTGCTGGAATGGGCCGACGTGATCGGTGCCATGAGCTTCGAAGCCCAGCGCGGGCAGATCGACGCGTTCGATGCCGAGATCATCGCGCTCAAGCCCCACCCTGGCATGCAACAGGTCGGGATCAACCTGCGCGCCTTGCTCGACGGCAGTGAAGTGATCGCCCAGAGCAAAGGCATTCGCACGCAAGATGCCCTGAGCATTCGCTCGATCCCGCAAGTGCATGGCGCTGCGCGCGATCAATTGGTGCACGCGACCAAACAGATCGAAACCGAACTCAACGGCGCCACCGACAACCCGCTGGTGCTGGGGACTGCGGACAACTACCGCGTGGTGTCCCAGGCCAACCCCCACGGCCAGTCCGTGGCCATGGCCGCGGACCTGCTGGCGATTGCCATGGCGGAAATCGGCTCCATTGCCGAACGTCGCCTGGACCGCTTGATCAACCCGCACGTCAGCGGCTTGCCGGCGTTCCTGGTGGCCAACCCGGGGGTGAACTCCGGGATGATGATCGTGCAATACGTGGCCGCTTCCCTGTGTGCGGAAAACCGTCAGCTGGCGCAACCGGCGGTGCTGGATAACTACGTGACATCGGGTCTGCAGGAAGATCACCTGAGTCTGGGCACCAACGCCGCGCTGAAGCTGCATCGCGCGCTGGAAAACTGCACGCAGATCCTCGCCATCGAGTACCTGTTGGCGGCCCAGGCGTTTGAATTCTTGAAAGAGCAACGCTTCGGCGCGGGCACCGATGCCGCTTGGCGTCTGCTGCGCGAGCGCGTTCCGGCCTATGACCAGGATCGCTGGCTGGCGCCGGACATCGCTGCCGCTGCCGGCGTTCTGAAAGACCCTGCTTTGCTGCAAAAAACCTTACCGAACTTGAACTGATTTCCAAACAAGACCAGCGTGCCAAGGCGCCAGCCCCCTTAAAAAGGGGGAAGCGACGGACAACGGATATTTCCGGAGCGTCTGGTAGTTAACAACAAACTCTCAAAAGGAGAATGAACATGACTGCG
This sequence comes from Pseudomonas sp. GW456-E7, assembly GCF_059424105.1. Taxonomy (NCBI): domain Bacteria; kingdom Pseudomonadati; phylum Pseudomonadota; class Gammaproteobacteria; order Pseudomonadales; family Pseudomonadaceae; genus Pseudomonas; species Pseudomonas sp. GW456-E7. Next base: position 14,097 of record NZ_JBWKZB010000001.1, read on the forward strand.
CTTAATTTGATTCCCGGCCAACTGAGCCTTGCCCAACTGCGTGATGTCTATCAGCAACCGGTCAAAATCACCCTCGATCACAGTGCTGCAGCCCAGATCGAAGCCAGCGTGGCCTGCGTGGAGCAGATCCTCGCCGAGAACCGCACCGCCTACGGCATCAACACCGGTTTCGGCCTGCTGGCCTCGACCCGCATCGCCAGCGAAGACCTGGAAAACCTGCAGCGCTCGCTGGTGCTGTCCCACGCCGCCGGTGTCGGCCAGCCGATCAGCGACGAACTGGTGCGTCTGATCATGGTGCTCAAGGTCAACAGCCTGAGCCGTGGTTTCTCCGGCATCCGCCGCGTGGTGATCGACGCGCTGATCGCCCTGATCAACGCCGAGGTGTACCCGCACATTCCCCTGAAAGGTTCGGTCGGTGCTTCCGGTGACCTGGCGCCTCTGGCCCACATGTCGCTGGTGCTGCTGGGCGAAGGCAAGGCACGCTACAAGGGCGAGTGGATGGAAGCCACCGAAGCGCTGAAAGTCGCCGGCCTGACCCCGCTGACCCTGGCCGCGAAAGAAGGCCTGGCGCTGCTCAACGGCACTCAGGTGTCCACCGCGTTCGCCCTGCGTGGCCTGTTCGAAGGTGAAGACCTGTTCGCCGGTGCCCTGGCACTGGGCGGCCTGACCGTTGAAGCGGTACTGGGCTCGCGCTCGCCGTTCGATGCTCGCATCCATGCGGCCCGTGGCCAGAAAGGCCAGATCGACGCGGCCGCCGCTTATCGCGATCTGCTGGGCGAGCGCAGCGAAGTCTCCGACTCCCACGAGAACTGCGAGAAGGTACAAGACCCGTACTCCCTGCGTTGCCAGCCACAAGTCATGGGCGCCTGCCTGACCCAGTTCCGTCAGGCCGCCGAAGTGCTGGCCATCGAAGCCAACGCCGTCTCCGACAACCCGCTGGTGTTCGCTGCCGAGGGTGACGTGATTTCCGGCGGCAACTTCCACGCCGAGCCGGTGGCCATGGCCGCCGATAACATGGCCCTGGCCATCGCTGAAATCGGCTCCCTGAGCGAACGCCGCATCTCGCTGATGATGGACAAGCACATGTCGCAACTGCCGCCGTTCCTGGTGGCCAACGGCGGCGTGAACTCCGGCTTCATGATCGCCCAGGTGACCGCCGCGGCACTGGCCAGCGAAAACAAGGCGCTGTCCCATCCGCACTCGGTGGACAGCCTGCCGACCTCCGCCAACCAGGAAGACCATGTGTCGATGGCGCCGGCAGCCGGCAAGCGTCTGTGGGAAATGGCCGAGAACACTCGCGGGATTCTCGCGGTTGAATGGCTGGCCGCGGTTCAGGGCCTGGACCTGCGCAACGGCCTGAAGACTTCGCCAAAACTGGAACAGGCCCGCGCCATCCTGCGCAACGAAGTGCCGTTCTATGAGAAGGACCGCTTCTTCGCGCCGGACATCAATGCCGCGACCGAGTTGTTGGCCTCGCGCTGCCTGAACGAGTTGGTTTCGGCGAAGTTGCTGCCGAGCCTGTAAGGGCTCCAATGTAGGAGCTGCCGCAGGCTGCGATCTTTTGATCCTGCTTTTAAAAGATCGCAGCCTCGTTGCGCTCGACAGTTCCTGCAGGAGGCGATTCGATTTTGCGTCGAATAACAACAATTAAGGACGAGCAATGCAACAGTCAGCAAAGGGTTTGAAACGCGGGCTCTCTGCCCGACATATTCGCTTCATGGCGCTGGGGTCGGCAATCGGCACCGGGCTGTTTTACGGTTCTGCCTCGGCCATTCAAATGGCCGGGCCTGCGGTGCTGCTCGCGTACCTGATTGGTGGCGCGGCGGTGTTCATGGTCATGCGCGCCCTCGGTGAGATGGCTGTGCACAATCCCGTGGCCGGCTCTTTCGGCCAGTACGCCAGCACCTATCTCGGACCGATGGCGGGCTTCATCCTCGGTTGGACCTACGCATTCGAAATGGTCATCGTCGGCATGGCCGACGTCACTGCATTCGGTATCTACATGGGCTTCTGGTTCCCGGAGGTTTCCCGCTGGATCTGGGTGCTGGGCATCGTCTCGGTGGTAGGCGGCCTGAACCTGTGCAACGTCAAGGTCTTCGGTGAAATGGAGTTCTGGCTGTCGCTGCTCAAGGTCGCGGCCATTGTCGCGATGATCCTGGGTGGCTTCGGCATCATGTTGTTCGGCATCAGCACGGCGCCCGGCGCCCAGGCGACCGACATCAGCAATCTCTGGAGCCATGGCGGCTTCATGCCCAATGGCGTGAGCGGTCTGATCGCTTCGTTCGCGGTGGTGATGTTCGCGTTCGGCGGGATTGAAATCATCGGTGTGACCGCCGGTGAAGCCAAGGACCCGCAGCATGTGCTGCCCCGGGCGATCAATGCCGTGCCGTTGCGCATCCTGTTGTTCTACGTCCTGACGATGCTGGTGCTGATGTCGATCTTTCCATGGCAGCAGATCGGCAGCCAGGGCAGTCCGTTCGTGCAGATTTTCGACAATCTGGGCATCAGCTCGGCGGCGACCATCCTCAATATCGTGGTGATCTCGGCGGCGATCTCGGCCATCAACAGTGACATCTTCGGTGCTGGCCGCATGATGTACGGCCTGGCTCAGCAGGGCCACGCACCCAAGGGCTTCGCGCGGTTGTCGCGCAACGGCGTGCCATGGATGACCGTTGTGGTGATGAGCGCCGCGCTGTTGCTGGGCGTGTTGCTGAACTACCTGATCCCGGAAAACGTGTTTCTGCTGATCGCCTCCATCGCGACCTTTGCCACGGTTTGGGTCTGGCTGATGATTCTGTTTACCCAGGTGGCCATGCGTCGTTCCATGAGCGCCGAGCAGGTCGCACAATTGAAATTCCCGGTACCGTTCTGGCCTTATGCACCGATAGCGGCGATTGCCTTCATGCTGTTCGTCTTCGGCGTGTTGGGCTACTTCCCGGACACCCAGGCGGCCCTGATAGTCGGCGTGGTGTGGATCGTGCTGCTGGTGCTGGCCTACCTGACCTGGGTGAAACCGGCGGCAGGCCAGGCAGCCCTGGTGACACCGGACCCGACTTTTTCTCATCGATAACCTAACGGAGGCCAAGGATGAAAACGCTCTGGCAACACTGTCACGTCGCAACCATGGCGCAAGGCGTCTACTCGATCATCGAGGATGCGGCCATCGTGACGTCAGGCGCGCTCATTGAGTGGATCGGCCCGCGCGCTGAACTACCGGCGGGGGATTACCCGGCCGTCAATGATCTCGAAGGCGCCTGGGTCACCCCGGGACTGATCGACTGCCACACCCACACGGTGTTCGGCGGTAACCGCAGCGGTGAATTCGAAAAGCGCCTGCAAGGCGTCAGCTACGCGGAAATCGCCGCCAGCGGTGGTGGTATCGCCAGTACCGTGCGCGCCACCCGCGCGGCCAGCGAAGACGAACTGTTCGCCAGTGCCGCCAAGCGCCTGAAAAGCCTGATGCGCGATGGCGTCACCAGTATCGAAATCAAGTCCGGCTACGGCCTGGACCTGGCCAACGAGCGCAAGATGCTGCGTGTGGCCCGTCGCCTCGGTGCCGAACTGCCCGTCAGCGTGCGCAGCACTTGTCTGGCCGCCCACGCCTTGCCGCCGGAATACACCGATCGCGCCGACGATTACATCGATCACATCTGCGCCGACATGCTCCCGGCCCTGGCGGCCGAAGGGCTGGTCGACGCGGTGGATGCATTCTGTGAATACCTGGCGTTCTCGCCGGCGCAGGTCGAGCGCGTATTCATCACCGCACAGGAACTGGGCTTACCGGTGAAGCTGCACGCCGAGCAATTGTCGTCGCTGCACGGCTCGAGCCTGGCGGCGCGTTACCACGCGTTGTCCGCCGATCACCTGGAGTTCATGACCGAAGACGACGCCATCGCCATGGCTGAGTCCGGTACCGTCGCGGTGTTGTTGCCCGGGGCCTTTTACTTCCTGCGCGAAACCCAATTGCCGCCGATGGATGCCCTGCGCAAGCACGGCGTGAAAATCGCCATCGCCAGCGACCTCAACCCGGGCACCTCACCGGGACTGTCGTTGCGCCTGATGCTGAACATGGCTTGCACCTGCTTCCGCATGACCCCGGAAGAGGCCTTGGCGGGTGCCACGATTCACGCCGCTACCGCGCTGGGCATGGCCGATACCCACGGCTCGCTGGAAGCCGGCAAGGTCGCGGATTTCGTCGCCTGGCAAATCGATCGTCCGGCCGACCTGTCGTACTGGCTGGGCGGCGACCTGGAAAAACGCGTCGTGCGCCACGGCGTCGAGACAAATCTGTAGGAGAGCCGTTGTGGATAAGGTACTTAACTTCAAACAAGGCCGCGTACCGCTGCTGATCAGCATGCCCCACGCTGGCGTACGTCTGACGCCTGCGGTCGAGGCTGGATTGATCCCCGACGCGAAAAGCCTGCCGGACACCGACTGGCACATTCCGCAGTTGTATGACTTCGCCGCTGAACTGGGCGCCAGCACCCTGGCCGCCGAATACTCGCGCTTCGTCATCGACCTGAACCGGCCGTCCGACGACAAACCTTTGTACGTCGGCGCCACCACGGGCCTGTACCCGGCGACGCTGTTCGACGGTATCCCGTTATTCCGTGAAGGGCTGGAGCCTTCGAAAGAGGAGCGCGCAACCTATCTGGAACAAATCTGGACGCCGTACCACAGCACCCTGCAGCAGGAATTGGCGCGACTGAAGGCCGAGTTCGGCTACGCGCTGCTGTTCGACGCACACTCGATCCGCTCGATCATCCCGCACCTGTTCGACGGCAAACTGCCGGACTTCAACCTCGGCACCTTCAATGGCGCCAGTTGCGATCCTCAGCTGGCGACCCGACTGGAAGCGATCTGCGCGCGCCACGACAATTACACCCACGTGTTGAACGGACGCTTCAAGGGCGGCCACATCACCCGCCATTACGGCAACCCGGGCGAGAACATCCACGCTGTGCAACTGGAACTCGGGCAGTGCACGTACATGGAAGAGTTCGAGCCGTTCCGTTATCGGGCGGATCTGGCGGAGCCGACGCGGGTGGTGTTGAAGGAGTTGCTGCAAGGTTTGCTCGCGTGGGGGCAGCAGCGCTACGGCGCTTGAGATCAAAAGATCGCAGCCTGCGGCAGCTCCTACAGGGGATTCGCGTTTACCTGTAGGAGCTGCCGAAGGCTGCGATCTTTTTTGTCGCCACCGTGCAAAACACGGTCGCCACAGGTCGCTTTTACCGCTCGTCTGCTGCGTATTGTTCTGGCCACGGTGCACAAAGACACCGGCCCGACAATAATCCGCTGCCGCACGAGAATGCTCTCTATGACAAGCCCCAAAGGTCTGTTCGCCCGCTGTCTCTCAATCCTCTGCGGCACCGCTCTCCTGAGCACCAGCGTCCTGGCCGCGGACGACGCCTCCTGCAAGGCCGTGCGCATGGGCGTGGTCAACTGGACCGATGTGATTGCCACCAGCGGCATGGCCGATGTGCTGCTCAATGGTCTGGGCTACGAAAGCAGGCAAACCAGCGCCGTGCAGCAAATCATCTTTGCCGGCATCCGTGACAAGCGCCTCGACATCTTCCTCGGTTACTGGAAACCGGCGATGGATAAGAACATCGCGCCGTTTGTGGCGGCCAATCAGGTCAAGGTCATGGACAAACCGAGCCTGGCCGATGCCCAGGCCACCCTCGCGGTCCCTGACTATGTGGCAGCGGCGGGCCTGAAAACCTTCGCCGACATCGCCAGGTTCAAAGACCAGCTCGGCGGCAAGATCTACGGCATCGAGCCGGGCAGCGGTGCCAACACCACGATCAAGACGATGATCGAGACCAATCACTTCGGCCTGAAGGACTTCAAACTGATCGAGTCCGGTGAGGCCGGGATGCTGGCGGCCGTGCAGCGGGCGGTGAATCGCAAGGAGTTCGTGGTATTCGTCGGCTGGACCCCGCACCCGATGAACATCAACATGAAGATCGCCTACCTGACCGGCAGCGAAGACGTGTACGGGCCGAACGAAGGTGCGGCGACCGTATCCACCGTCACCGCCCCGGATTACGCCGAGCGCTGCCCGAACGTCAATCGGTTGCTGGAGAACCTGACCTTCACCGCTGCCCAGGAAAGCCAGCTGATGGTACCGATCATGGAGCGCCAGACGGCTCAGGATGTCGCTAGAAAATGGCTGCGCGAACATCCCGAAGACCTGCAGCGCTGGCTGGCCGGGGTCAGCAGTTTCGATGGCAAGGACGGCATCGCCACAGTTCAGGCCAGCCTGAAGAACTGACCCCCGTCTGATTTGTGCAAGACCTGTGGGAGCGAGCCTGCTCGCGAAGACGGTCTGACAGTCAACATTGATGTTGGATGTGCCGGCCTCTTCGCGAGCAGGCTCGCTCCCACAGGGTGGGTCCCACACATTTCCCTGAACGGGCATCCGGCTCATGGCTTCTTACCCGCTTTCCAGACAGATGACGGCATTCGTCGAGAAAACCGTCAGTTTCAACAGCACCGACAGCAGCCTCACCGGATTGCGCCTGGCCTACAGCGAGATGTGCCGGGCGTTTACCCCAGTACGTCCCGCCGGGTTGTATGTGGTCGACTTCGTGTTGTCCGGCGTTGCTGTCCGTTCCTATCAGCCACCGGCCAGCAGTACGTCGTGCATCGTTTACCTGCATGGTGGCGGCTGGGTGGTGGGGGACCTGGACTCCCACGATTTCATCTGTGCCGAACTGGCATCGACACTCGGTGTGCTGGTGATCGCCGTCGATTATCGCCGGGCACCGGAGCATCCGTTTCCCGCTGCGTTCGATGATTGCCTGAAGGTCTGGCGAGCACTGCGCACCGGGCCGTTTCAACTCGATCCGGAGCGCATGCTGGTGGCCGGTGACAGTGCCGGCGGCAATCTCGCAGCAGCGTTGTGCCTGGCACTGCGCGATGCCGGCGAGCCGTTGCCGTGCGCGCAGGTTCTGATCTATCCGGGGTTGGGCGGCGATCACCGGCTGCCATCGCGCAGTGAGTGCGTCGACGCGCCGTTACTCAGCAGCAGTGACGTCGATTGCTATCACGCCCTTTACCTGCGGGGCACCCGCCAGCCGAGCGCCTACGCCATGCCATTGCTCGCCACGGATTTCAGGGGATTGCCACCGGCCTGGATCGCCGTGGCGCAATTCGACCCGTTGCGTGATGACGGTGTGCAGTATGCCGAGCGACTGAATGCTGCGGGCGGTGCTGCCACGCTGTATGTCGGTGAGGGTCTGGTTCATGGCTGTTTGCGGGCCCGCGGGCAGGTGGCCGAGGTCGATGAGCTGTACCAGACCCTGTTCGGATACCTGGCGGCAAAACTCTGACTCCGCAGGGGCATGCTCATTGACGTAATTCGGGTTTATGATGCCGGACGGCAGAATAATAGAAGTCCCCCCAGGGATGACCTCGACCCCATACGGAGTGCGCAATGCAGACTTTGTACCCGCAGATCAAACCCTACGCCCGGCACGATCTGGCCGTCGACGAGACCCACACGCTGTATGTCGACGAAAGCGGTTCACCGGAAGGTTTGCCGGTGGTGTTCATCCACGGCGGCCCCGGTGCCGGATGTGATGCCCAGAGTCGTTGCTTCTTCGATCCCAACCTGTATCGCATTGTTACCTTCGACCAGCGCGGCTGTGGTCGTTCCACTCCCCACGCCAGCCTGGAAAACAACACCACCTGGGATCTGGTCGCCGACCTGGAGCGGATTCGCCAGCACCTGGGCATCGACAAATGGGTGCTGTTTGGCGGCTCCTGGGGTTCGACCCTGGCGCTGGCCTATGCGCAAACCCATCCTGAGCGCGTACACGGTCTGATCCTGCGCGGGATTTTTCTGTGCCGTCCGCAGGAAATCGAATGGTTCTATCAGGCTGGCGCGAGCCGTCTGTTCCCCGATTACTGGCAGGACTATATCGCGCCGATCCCGCTGGACGAGCGCGGCGATTTGCTCACCGCGTTCCACAAGCGTCTGGTTGGCAACGACCAGATTGCCCAGATGCACGCGGCCAAGGCCTGGTCCACCTGGGAGGGCCGTACTGCGACCCTGCGTCCGAACCCGCTGGTGGTCGATCGCTTCTCCGAGCCACAGCGTGCCTTGTCGATTGCCCGCATCGAATGCCACTACTTCAGCAACCACGCCTTCCTGGAACCGAACCAGTTGATCCGCGACATGGGCAAGATCGCCCATTTGCCCGGCGTGATCATCCATGGCCGCTATGACGTGATCTGCCCGCTGGATAACGCCTGGGAATTGCATCAAGCCTGGCCGAACAGCGAACTGCAGGTCATCCGCGATGCCGGTCATGCCGCTTCCGAACCGGGCATCACCGACGCGCTGGTCCGCGCCGCCGATCAGATGGCCCGGCGTCTGCTCGACCTGGCGCCTGACGAGGCATGAAGGGTCTGCTGCAACGGGTGCGTGGCGCACGAGTCGAGGTTGCCGGCGAAGTCGTGGGTGCCGTTGATCAGGGATTGCTGGTCCTGGTGGCCGTTGAGCCAGACGATACGCGGGCCAGCGCCGACAAACTTCTTAATAAACTGCTTAACTATCGGGTGTTCAGTGACGCTGAGGGCAAGATGAATCTGTCCCTGGCGGATGTGGGCGGCGGGCTGCTGCTGGTCTCTCAGTTCACCCTGGCTGCCGATACCCGAAGCGGGCTGCGTCCGGGTTTCTCGACTGCGGCCCCTCCGGCCTTGGGTGAGGAACTGTTCGACTATCTATTAAGCAAAGCGAAACAGGTGCATGGCACTGTGGCATCAGGTAGATTCGGCGCGGATATGCAGGTGCACCTGGTCAATGATGGCCCGGTAACCTTCCTGTTACAGACCTGAAAGTGCTTGAAACAAGTTTTTACGCTCATTTCGACTGAAAACAGGGCTTTATCGCGATAAATACTTTGTTACCCCTGATGCGTTGTAACGCGGCCTACTAGATAATCGCGCGCTACGGGGATCAGCGTTCGTTGGTCCATTTTGACTTAGGTAGAGACTTGTCTGGATCCGATTGGGGAATCATTTCGCCCCAGCGGAGTCGGAACAATGCTCGCCAACTTGGCAAGAGTGGTTTGCAAGGGCGGTTTTTTCATACCGTATACCGTGCAGACCCTTTAACTGGCCGTTGGTTTTTTGATCTGTTTTCGGCGAGGGTTGCTCGTGATTGTTAGTCCCTGTAACGCACCAAAATTGTCTGCCAAACGGTTACGCAGCGCCCTGGTAGCGGGCTCTGCACTGCTCTGCCTGCTCAGCGCCGGCCAGCTTTGGGCATTCAGTCTGGATGATGTGTCGGCCAAGGCAAAAGAGCTGGCCGCGCAGAAATACGAAGCGCCGCGCAGTAACCTGCCGAACGAGTTCCGCGACATGAAGTTCGCGGACTATCAGAAAATTCGTTTTCTGACGGAAAAAGCCGAATGGGCGGATCAGAAGACGCCGTTCAAGCTGTCCTTCTACCACCAGGGCATGCATTTCGATACGCCGGTGAAAATCAACGAAATCACCGCGAACACCGTCGAAGAGATCAAATACGATCCGAGTCGTTTCGACTTCGGCGACATGCAGTTCGATCCGAAGGCCACCGAACAGCTGGGTTATGCCGGTTTCCGTGTGCTGTACCCGATCAACAAGGCCGACAAGCAAGACGAAATCATGACCATGCTCGGCGCGAGCTACTTCCGCGTCGTCGGCAAGGGTCACGTCTATGGCTTGTCCGCTCGCGGCATGGCCATCGATACCGCCTTGCCGTCCGGCGAAGAATTCCCGCGTTTCCGCGAATTCTGGATTCAACAGCCCAAGCCGGGCGACAAGCACCTGGTGATCTTCGCCCTGCTGGACTCTCCGCGTGCCACCGGCGCCTATCGCCTGACCCTGCGTCCGGGCAGCGACACCATCGTCGACGTAAAGGCCCAGATGTTCCTGCGTGACAAGGTCGGCAAGCTGGGCATCGCCCCGTTGACCAGCATGTTCCTGTTCGGTGCCAACCAGCCGTCGAAAGTACTGAACTACCGCCGCGAACTGCACGACTCCAGCGGCCTGGCGATCCATGCCGGCAACGGCGAGTGGATCTGGCGTCCGCTGAACAATCCGAAACACCTGGCGGTGAGCAACTTCAGCGTGGAAAACCCGCGCGGGTTCGGTCTGCTGCAACGTGGCCGCGACTTCAGCCACTACGAAGACCTCGACGACCGCTACGACAAGCGCCCAAGCGCCTGGATCGAGCCGAAGGGTGACTGGGGCAAGGGCACCGTCGACCTGGTCGAGATTCCGACCGCCGACGAAACCAACGACAACATCGTGGCCTTCTGGAATCCGGAAAAATTGCCGGAACCTGGCCAGCCGCTCGATGTCGCTTATCGTATGCACTGGACCATGGACGAAGCGGCGATTCACGCGCCGGACAGCGCCTGGGTCAAGCAGACCCTGCGTTCGACCGGTGACGTCAAGCAGTCCAACCTGATTCGTCAGCCGGACGGCAGCGTTGCCTATCTGGTGGACTTCGAAGGCCCGTCCCTGGCGGCGTTGCCGGCCGATTCCGAGGTTCGCAGCCAGGTCAGCGTCGGCGACAACGCCGAGCTGGTGGAAAACAGCGTTCGCTACAACCCTGAAACCAAGGGCTGGCGCCTGACCCTGCGGATGAAGATCAAGGACCCGGGCAAGGCCACCGAGATGCGTGCGGCGCTGGTGCAGAACATCGTGCCGGCAGACCTGGCCAAGACCTCGATTCCGTCGTCCAACTCGTCGGTTGCCAAGGCCGACAAGGTTGCCGCCAAGCAACAAGAGAAAGCCGACAAGGAAGCCAAGCAAGCGGAGGCCAAGCAGGCTGAAGCGAAGCCTGTTGCAGATGCCAAGGACAAGGCCAATAAAGACGCCAAGCAGCCAGTCGCTGCCGACGCGGCCCCAGCCACACCGGAATCGGCGCCGACTGAAGAAGTCCTGACCGAGACCTGGAGCTATCAGTTGCCTGCCGATGAGTAACTCTCAAGTACGGCCAGAAACTCTTTCCGAGTATCTGGCGCATCTGCCGATGACCGACGAGCAGCGCGCGGAACTCGCGGGCTGCCAGTCTTTCAGCGAATTGCACGAACGCCTGTCGTCTTCGACGTTCGACGCCCCGACCGAAGCCGCCCAGGCTTCGGTCGGCAAACGCCTGACCCTGAGCACTGCCGAAGAACTGCAGGACGCGGAAATGCTGGTGCTCGACGCCAACGGCCGGGTCTGCCTCAAGGCGACCCCGCCGATCCGGCGGACCAAGGTCGTGCCGGAGCCGTGGCGCACCAACATTCTGGTGCGTGGCTGGCGGCGGATGACCGGTCGTACCAACCCGCCGAAGCCGCCGAAGGACGAGCGTGTACTGCCGGCTGCGCGCTGGCGTACCGTCGGTTCGATCCGTCGCTACATTCTGTTGCTGCTGATGCTCGGCCAGACCATCGTCGCCGGCTGGTACATGAAAGGCATCATGCCGTACCAGGGCTGGTCGTTCGTCGACCTCAACGAAGTGCTGCACCAACCGCTGCTGCAAACCGCCACGCAAGTGCTGCCTTACGCCTTGCAGACCAGCATCCTGATCCTGTTCGGGATTCTGTTCTGCTGGGTATCGGCCGGTTTCTGGACCGCGCTGATGGGCTTCCTCGAATTGCTGACTGGCCACGATAAATACCGTATCTCCGGTAAAAGTGCCGGTAACGAGGCGATTCCAAAGGATGCGCGCACCGCACTGGTGATGCCGATCTGCAACGAAGACGTGCCTCGGGTGTTCGCCGGCCTGCGGGCGACCTTCGAGTCGGTCGCGGCCACGGGTGACCTGGACCGCTTCGATTTCTTCGTCCTCAGCGACAGTAACGACGCCGATATCTGTGTGGCCGAGCAACAGGCCTGGCTGGACGTCTGTCGCGAAGCCGGTGGCTTCGGCAAGATCTTCTATCGCCGCCGTCGCCGTCGCGTAAAACGCAAGAGCGGCAACCTCGACGACTTCTGCCGTCGCTGGGGTGGTGACTACAAGTACATGGTCGTACTCGACGCCGACTCCGTGATGAGCGGTGAGTGCCTGACCAGTCTGGTGCGCCTGATGGAAGCCACGCCGGACGCCGGGATCATCCAGACCGCGCCACGGGCGTCGGGCATGGACACCCTGTATGCGCGCATGCAGCAGTTCGCCACTCGGGTGTATGGCCCGCTGTTCACCGCCGGCCTGCACTTCTGGCAACTGGGCGAGTCGCACTATTGGGGTCACAACGCGATCATCCGCATGAAGCCGTTTATCGATCACTGCGCCCTCGCGCCGTTGCCCGGTAAAGGCGCGTTCTCCGGTTCGATCCTGTCCCACGACTTCGTTGAAGCCGCGCTGATGCGCCGTGCCGGTTGGGGCGTGTGGATTGCCTACGACTTGCCGGGCAGCTATGAAGAACTGCCGCCGAACCTGCTGGACGAACTCAAGCGTGACCGTCGCTGGTGCCACGGCAACCTGATGAACTTCCGCCTGTTCCTGGTAAAAGGCATGCACCCGGTGCACCGCGCGGTGTTCCTGACCGGCGTGATGTCCTACCTGTCGGCGCCGTTGTGGTTCTTCTTCCTGGTGCTGTCGACCGCGCTGCTGGCGGTCAACACGCTAATGGAACCGCAATACTTCCTCGAACCGCGCCAGCTCTATCCGCTGTGGCCACAATGGCACCCGGACAAGGCGATTGCGCTGTTCTCGACCACCATCGTGTTGCTGTTCCTGCCGAAGTTGCTGAGCATCATCCTGATCTGGGCCAAGGGCGCGAAAGAGTTCGGCGGCAAGTTCAAGGTGACCCTGTCGATGCTGCTGGAGATGCTGTTCTCCATGCTGCTGGCGCCGGTGCGGATGATTTTCCACACCCGTTTCGTCCTCGCCGCGTTCCTCGGCTGGGCCGCGACCTGGAACTCGCCGCAGCGTGACGACGACTCCACGCCGTGGAGCGAAGCGATCAAGCGCCACGGTCCGCAAACCCTGCTGGGCTTCTTCTGGGCCATGCTGGTGATCTGGCTGAACCCGAGCTTCCTGTGGTGGCTGGTGCCGATCGTCGGTTCGTTGATGCTGTCGATCCCGGTGTCGGTGATCTCCAGCCGCGTCGGCCTGGGCCTGAAGTCCCGTGACGAGAGCCTGTTCCTGATCCCTGAGGAATACAATCCGCCGCAGGCCTTGCTGGCCACCGACCAGTACACCCATGAAAACCGCTGGCACGCGCTGAACGACGGCTTCGTCCGTTCGGTGGTCGATCCACAGCAGAACGCCCTGGCGTGCTCGCTGGCGACCTCGCGGCACAATCAGGCTGAGCCGATTGAGTGGTTGCGGATCGAGCGGGTGCGGCACGCGATGAAGGTTGGACCTGAAGGCTTGACCAACAACGAGCGTGTGCAGTTGTTGAGCGATCCGGTGGCCTTGGCTCGCTTGCACGAGCAGGTCTGGAGCGAAGGGCATGCCGAGTGGCTGGGCGCATGGCGCAAGTCGGTCCAGGCCGACCCCCATGCACCGTTGCTGCCGCTCAAGCCGATGAGCGAACAGCCTCAGTTGGCATGATAAAAAAACCCGCGAAAGCGGGTTTTTTTATGGTTTGAAGTTGGTTCTTGAGCTTGCACCAGATTCTGTAACGGCGGTGTCTGGTCAATCGCTTTCGCGGGCAAGCCCGCTCCCACAGGGTTCAAGGTGAGGCACGCATTGTGTGAACACCGAAAATACCTGTGGGAGCGGGCTTGCCCGCGAAGACATCACCTCGGTCCTGAGTGAACCGAGGTCTGCAGATCACCTCAAACCCTGAACTTGCCCACCAGCATCTGCAGATGCGTCCCCAGTCGTGCCAGCTCAACGCTGGAGGCTGCGGTCTCTTCACTGGCTGCCGAGGTCTGGTCCGACACATCCCGCACGTTCAGCACGCTGCGGTTGATCTCTTCGGCCACGGCGCTTTGCTGTTCGGCGGCAGCGGCGATCTGCTGGTTCATCGCCTGAATCGCCGAGACGGTGCGGGTGATGCTTTCCAGTGAGCCACCGGCGCGGCGGGTCAGTTCGACACTGCTGTCGGTCAGGGTGCGGCTGTTGTCCATGATGGTCGCCACTTGCTGCGTGCCGTTTTGCAGGCCGACGATCAGCTCTTCGATCTCTTCGGTGGATTTCTGGGTGCGCTGGGCCAGGCTGCGGACTTCGTCTGCGACCACGGCAAACCCACGTCCGGCTTCACCGGCACGGGCTGCTTCAATCGCGGCGTTGAGCGCCAGCAGGTTGGTTTGCTGGGCCACGGACTTGATCACGTCGAGCACGCTGCCGATCTTGTCGCTTTCGCGCTTGAGTTCGCCCATGGCCTCGGTGGAGTGGCCGACTTCTGCGGCCAGGCGCTCGATCTGGGCGATGGCTTCGCCCACCACTTTGTCGCCCTCACGGGCCTGCTGGTCGGCGGCGACGGCCGCTTCGGAGGCCTCTTCGGCGTTGCGCGCCACTTCCTGCACGGTGGCGGCCATTTCATTCATGGCCGTCGCCACCTGATCGGTCTCGACTTTCTGGCTGTTGACCCCGGCGCTGGTCTGCTCGGTGACCGCCGACAGCTCTTCAGCGGCGCTGGCGATCTGCGTGACGCCATCGCTGATGCCGCCGATCAGTTCGCGCAAGCCCTGGGTCATGCTCTGCATGGCGCGCTGCAACTGGCCGAGCTCGTCGCGACGCTGGGACGTCAGGTTGTGGGTCAGGTCGCCGCTGGCAACGCGTTCAGCGACAGCCAGGGTCTGGTTCAACGGAATGATGATCTGCCGGGTGATGGCCCAGGCGGCCAGCAGGCCGAAGGCGATGGCCAGAACGGTGGCGAGGGTCAGCATGTTCTTGGCGTGGGCGGCGTCGCTGTCACGCACGACGGTTTGCGAGACGGTGAGTTTCTGGCTCATGTCCAACAGGATCTCGCCTTGGGCGGACATGCGTACCAGGGCCTTGGCGCTGGCCACCTGGGAGTCGCGGAACTGGCTGACGGCGGCACGATAGGCCTTGAGTGAGTCAGTCGCCTGTTGCAGGTTGGCGATGTGTTCTTCAGGCAGTTTGGCCGGCAGGCTCTCGAGGTTCTTCAGGGCGTTGTCGATCGCGTCGAAGGCTGGCTGTTCGGCTTCGCTCTTGCCGCTGTAGGTGTAGCCGCGAACCTGGAAGCGCGCCTGCTGAATCAGTTTGCTCAGGTCGATCACGCTATTGAATGCTGCGACGCTGTCACCTTGCAGCATGGATTTTTCCACTTCGGCGACGCGGGCCACGGCGTTATCGGCGGTGGCGCCGAGTTTGCTGCGGGCATCTTCACGCTGGGCACCCGCCTGGGTCATGTCGTTGAAGGCACGACGGTATTCGGCGACAGCGGCCAGTTGTTGATCGACCATGGCCGTGTCAGCCGGTTGTTCGATCAGGCCGCGGGCGGTCTGCAGGCCGCTTTCGAGTTTGCCCAGCAGATCGTTGACGGCGCCGGGGCCTTGTTCCCCGCGACGCATCTCGTAATCCAGGCGTGCAATGCGCAGGTCCTTGGTCAGGTCGTTGAGGCTGGCGATGAACCCCAGTTTATCCCCACGGCTGGTGACGCCGCTCAGGCCGCTCCAACCGGTGAAGGTGATCAGCAGGGTCAGTAACAGCACCAGGCCGAAGCCGATCCCCAGCTTGCGTTTGACGCTGACGTTTCCCAGATTCTCGGCTAGCCATTGGTACATGCTGAATCTCCCCGGACCACAATTTGGTTTTATGGGGACTGTATCGGCGGCGCACAGAGATTCTGTAGGAGCTGCCGAAGGCTGCGATCTTTTGATCTTTAAAAGCAAAATCAAAAGATCGCAGCCTTCGGCAGCTCCTACAGGGGGGCAGTGTTAGAACAGGCGGGCCAGCAGCGCGGTCACGGCGGTTTCGACGCGCAGGATGCGCTCGCCCAGTTGCACCGGTTGCAGGCCGGATTTGCCCAGCAGGTCGATTTCGTAGGGAATCCAGCCACCCTCGGGGCCGATGGCCAGGGTCACCGGTTCGCTGAGTGCGCGAGGGCAGGGCGGGTAATTGCCGGGATGCCCCACCAGGCCGAGGGTGCCGTCGGTGATCGCTGGCAAACGGTCCTCGACGAACGGCTTGAAGCGCTTCTCGATGACGACTTCCGGCAGCACGCTGTCCCGGGCCTGTTCGAGGCCGAGGATCAACTGCTCACGAATGGCCTCGGGCTCCAGGAAGGGGGTCTGCCAGAAGCTCTTCTCGACGCGATAGCTGTTGACCAGCACGATACGTGGCACACCCATGGCCGCCACGGTCTGGAACACCCTGCGCAGCATCTTGGGGCGTGGCAGGGCCAATACCAGGGTCAAGGGCAGCTTGGCCGGGGGCGGCTGGTCGAGGGTGACGCGCAATTCCGCTTCGTCGGCGTCCAGGCGCAGCACTTCGGCCGAACCCATCAGCCCGCCGATCCGCCCGACGCGCATGCTGTCGCCCACTTCACAGCGGTGGACTTCCTGCATGTGCGTCAGCCGGCGATCACGCAGGATCGCCCGGTCGGCCGCAATGAAGTCGGCCTCTTCCAGGAGCAGCAGGTTCACGCTTGGGTCGCTGGCGGCTGGTCGTTGTGATCGTCAGCCGGTTGGTCTTCCGGATGGTCGCCACGCTTGCTGATCAGGCTGCCGAACAGGATGCCGATCTCGAACAACAGCCACATCGGCACGGCCAGCAGGGTCTGCGAGAAGATGTCCGGTGGCGTCAGGATCATGCCGACCACGAAGCAGCCGATGATCACGTACGGGCGGATTTTCTTCAGGTATTTGACGTCGACCACACCAATCCACACCAGCAGCACCACGGCCACCGGGATTTCGAACGCCACGCCAAAGGCAAAGAACAGCGTCATGACGAAATCGAGGTAGCTGGTGATGTCGGTCATCATTTCCACACCGGCCGGGGTGGCGGCGGCGAAGAACTTGAAGATCAGCGGGAACACCAGGAAATAGGCGAAGGCCATGCCGGCGTAGAACAGAAAGATGCTGGAGACCAGCAAGGGCACGGCGATGCGCTTTTCATGCTTGTACAGGCCCGGGGCGATGAAGCCCCAGATCTGGTGCAGGATCACCGGAATCGCCAGGAACAGCGAGACCATCATCGTCAGCTTCAGCGGCGTCAGGAACGGCGACGACACGTCAGTGGCAATCATCGTCGCGCCGGCGGGCAGGTACGCACGCAGCGGAGTCGAGACGAAGGTGTAGATCTGCTGGGTAAAGGCAAACAGGCCGGCGAAGATGATGAAAATCGCCGCTACGCAGCGCAGCAGTCGGGTACGCAACTCGGTGAGGTGCGAAACCAGCGGCATGTGCTGGTCGTTTTCTGGGAGATCGCTCATGGGGCTCGCGGCGGCAATGTTGGGTCATGAGGGGCTGGCGCAACAGGCGCAACAGGCGCAGCGGGTTCAACCGGAGCGGCTGCAACAACGGGCGCAGGTTCGACAGGCGCTACAACGGGAGCAGGTGTCGAGTCGACAGTAGCGGCAGGCGCTTGAATCGTCTGCGCGCCCACATGCTCGACCGGCGTCGGCTCCTGCTGGGTCGGCGTGAAGATTTTCCGCGCCTCCTGCTCAAGCGACAGGATGTGTTCGTTGTGCAGTTGCCGACGAATCTCGTCGGCACCGATTTCACGCTCAACTTCCTGTTTGATTGCGTTGAAGCTGCGCTTCAGGCGCCCGACCCACAGGCCGGCGGTGCGCGCAGCACCCGGCAAGCGCTCGGGGCCCAGCACCAGCAGGGCAACGAGGCCGACGAGCAGCAGTTCAGAGAAGCTGATACCAAACATTAGTCTGCGCTCACACGTCTTTGCGGATCGGCTCTTCGACTTTCTGTGCCTGCACGTCGATGGTGTGCGGCTGGTTCACAGTGGTCTGTGGCTGGACCGGTGGAACCGGTTGGGCCGGGGTCGCATTCGGGTCGGCCGGTTTTTCGTCGTCGTTCATGGCTTTCTTGAAGCCCTTGATCGATTCGCCGACGTCGGTGCCGAGGTTTTTCAGTTTCTTGGTGCCAAATACCAGGACCACGACAACCAGGATGACGATCCAGTGTTTCCAGTCAAAAATGCCCATGCTGCTGCTCCTCTCTAATAGTTATTCAGGCGGACGGGCGCGAGGCTTTCTCGGCGTGTCCGGAGAGACCGAAACGACGGTCCAGTTCATCGAGTACAGCCTGTGGATGCTGCCCCAATTGGGCGAGCATGACCATGCTGTGGAACCACAAATCGGCGGTTTCGTAGATCACATCGCTGCAGTCGCCGCTGACGGCGGCGTCCTTGGCGGCAATGATGGTCTCGACCGACTCTTCGCCGACTTTTTCCAGAATCTTGTTCAAGCCCTTGTGGTACAGGCTGGCGACATACGAGCTGTCGGCGGCGGCGCCTTTGCGCTCTTCCAGTACCTCGGCGAGGCGGGTGAGAGTGTCACTCATGTTTGTGCCCTGCGGAATAGATGGCATGCGGATCTTTCAGGACCGGGTCGACCGTTGTCCAGTCGCCGTTCTCGTAAACGCGGTAGAAGCAGCTCTGGCGGCCGGTATGACAGGCGATGTCGCCGATCTGCTCGACCATCAGGATGATGACATCGGCGTCACAGTCCAGGCGCATCTCGTGCAGGGTTTGCACGTGGCCGGACTCTTCGCCCTTGCGCCACAGCTTGCCACGGGAGCGCGACCAGTAGATGGCGCGTTTCTCGGCAGCGGTCAGTTCCAGTGCTTCGCGGTTCATCCAGGCCATCATCAGGACGCGCCCGGTCTTGTGATCCTGGGCAATCGCCGGCACGAGGCCATCGGCGTCCCACTTGATCTCGTCCAGCCAGTTTTTCATCTTTGACTCCGACAGCGGGCTCGACACTTCAATAGTCGAGCTCAGGCGTTGAAACAGTGTGCCAGTCGTTCACACAACTGGCTATCGGCGCACGACCAGATACAAACCGACCGCCATCATGATGCCGGCCGGCCAGTAATCCAACTGATTCAGTGGACCGCCAGCGGCAAGGATGGCGCCACCGGCCAGGTGCGCCGTGCCGAGCAGGCGCAGGAACCAGTCGTCGCGGCGTCGATGCCACGCGGGCGGCGGGTCGTAGGCGTGGGGCTGGGACATGCGTTCGAGCAGGTCGCGGGCCATGTTGGCCAGGTGCGGGATCTGTTCGAACTGGCTCTGCACGTTGCCGAGCAGGGCTTTGGGGCTGACCCGCTCGCGCATCCAGCGCTCGAGGAACGGCTGCGCGGTGTTCCACAGGTCGAGGTCCGGGTACAGCTGGCGGCCCAGGCCTTCGATGTTCAACAAGGTTTTTTGCAGCAGGACCAACTGCGGTTGAACCTCCATGTTGAAGCGTCGAGCGGTCTGGAACAGGCGCATCAGCACCTGACCGAAGGAAATATCTTTTAACGGTTTTTCGAAGATCGGCTCGCACACGGTACGGATCGCCGCTTCGAATTCGTTGAGCTTGGTTTCCGCCGGCACCCAGCCCGAATCGATGTGCAACTGCGCCACGCGACGGTAATCGCGCTTGAAGAAGGCGAACAGGTTGCGCGCCAGGTAATCCTGGTCTTCCGGGGTCAGGCTGCCGACGATGCCGCAGTCGATCGCAATGTACTGCGGGCTCCACGGATTCACGGTGCTGACGAAGATGTTGCCGGGGTGCATGTCGGCGTGGAAGAAGCTGTCGCGAAACACTTGGGTGAAGAAAATCTCCACGCCACGCTCGGCGAGCATTTTCATGTCGGTGCGCTGGTCGGCCAGGGTCGCCAGATCGGTGACCTGGATACCGTAGATGCGCTCCATCACCAGTACTTTTGGCCGGCACCAGTCCCAGTAGACTTGCGGCACGTACAGCAGCGGCGAGCCGTCGAAATTGCGCTTCAACTGGCTGGCGTTGGCAGCCTCGCGCAGCAGGTCGAGTTCGTCGTAGATGGTTTTTTCGTAATCGCTGACCACGTCCACCGGGTGCAGCAGGCGCGCATCGGCGGAGAGCTTTTCGGCGGCGCGGGCGAGGATGAACAGCCACGCCAGGTCCTGGGCGATCACCGGTTTGAGGCCGGGGCGGATTACCTTGACCACCACTTCTTCGCCGGTTTTCAGTTGCGCGGCATGCACCTGCGCCACCGAAGCCGAGGCCAGCGGCTCGACATCGAAACGGCTGAACACGTCGCTGATTTTCTTGCCCAGCTGTTCTTCGATCAGCTTGACCGACACCTGCGAGTCGAACGGCGGCACGCGGTCCTGCAGCTTCATCAGCTCATCGGCGATGTCTTCGGGCAACAGGTCGCGGCGTGTGGACAGGATCTGCCCGAACTTGATGAAGATCGGCCCCAGGTCCTGCAACGCCAGGCGCAGGCGCGCACCACGGCTCAGGTCCAGGGTCTTGCGCGGGAACCAGCGCCACGGCAACGCGTAACGCAGCGCTCGCAGAAACCACGGCAGTGGCAGTGCGAACAGCAGGTCATCGAGGCGGTAGCGGATCACGACGCGCTGGATGCGCAACAAACGGCGGACGGCAAGCAGCTTCATGCGTTATCGCTTGGGTCGAGGGATCGGGAAAGGCGCTCGAAACGCGCCTCGAGACGTTCCAGATCGAGCTTGATCTGGTCCAGTTCACTGAATCGGGCTTCGGCTTCGCGCTGACCGACAAGGGTGCGCGATTCTTCGGCCAGGTATTCGCCCAGGTTCTGGCCCAGGCTGGCAAAGCCTTGCTGGTACCAGCGGGCGCGACTGCGCAGGTGGCCGCCGACCAGTTGCGTGGCGACCGGGCCGAGCCAGCGCGAGAGTTCGTACTCCCAGTCCAACTCCAGGTCCTGGAGGATCGCCGCCAGTTCCAGCAGCACGCCGCTGTCGCCGTCGAGTTCGACTTCAGGGGCGTGCAGGACGGAGGTCTTGTCCTTGCTCATGGCCAGTTTCAACAGGCTCGAAGCCGGTGCACGCAAGGTGCAGTCGGCGCCGGTTTCCCACTGGGAGGCGAGCATCAGGCCTTCGTCGCTGGGCAGGATGAACAGGTGCAGCGCCGGGCTGCGGCAATCGACGGCAATCACTTTGCCGGTCAGATGCGCCAGCCGCGGCAGCGCCGTGCTGTCGAGGCGCAGCACCCGGTTCAGGCCGAGTTCAACGCTGGCGAGCAGGCCGGCGAGCAGCATCAGGGCTTGATGCCGCGGTGCAGGGCAACGATGCCTGCGGTCATGTTGTGATAGGTCACGCGGTCGAAACCGGCCTCGACCATCATCGACTTCAGGGTTTCCTGGTTCGGGTGCATGCGGATCGATTCGGCCAGGTAGCGATAGCTTTCCGAGTCGTTGGTGATCAGCTTGCCCATCAATGGCATGAAGGCGAACGAGTAGGCGTCATAGGCCTTGGACATCAGCGCGTTGGTCGGCTTGGAGAACTCCAGCACCAGCAAACGGCCACCCGGCTTGAGCACACGCAGCATCGAGCGCAGGGCATCTTCCTTGTGAGTCACGTTGCGCAGGCCGAAGGCGATGGTCACGCAGTCGAAATGGTTGTCCGGGAACGGCAGTTTTTCCGCATCGGCCTGGACGAATTCGACGTTGCCGGCCACACCCAGGTCCAGCAGGCGGTCACGGCCGACCTTGAGCATGGATTCGTTGATGTCGGCCAGTACGACCTGGCCGGTCGGGCCTACCAGGTGCGAGAACTTCCTGGTCAGGTCGCCGGTACCACCGGCGATGTCGAGCACGCGATTGCCGGCACGAACGCCCGACAGCTCGATCGCGAAACGCTTCCACAGACGGTGCATGCCGCCCGACAGAAGGTCGTTCATCAGGTCGTACTTGGCGGCTACCGAGTGGAAAACCTCAGCGACTTTTTCCGCTTTCTGGCTTTCCGGAACGTTTTTGAAGCCGAAGTGAGTGGTGGGTTCGGCATCGCTGCCTTTGCGCTGATCAGTCATATCGCTGTCACCAAAAGAGAATGCGCGACATTCTAATCCCCAAGGCATGCTTTGTCTTGGCAAGGCTGAAGGTAAGATGGGCAACCATCGGGACGTTTTGACGCAGCAGAGGTCAAGATGCCCCGGGAAAGCATCCATAAAGCAGGAGTCATTCAATGGCCCGTATTAGTGTTGAACGTGCCCACGGCCTGGGCAAGGAAGCGGCTCGCGAGAAGGCCGACAAGCTGGCGCAGAAACTTTCCGATCAGTATGGCCTGGAGCCGCAGTGGTCCGGCGACACCCTGAACCTCAAGCGCTCGGGTGTGAAAGGTGCGGTGCATGTCACCGAGGATTCGATTCGTGTCGACGTGGAGCTGGGCCTGATGATGTCGGCCATGAGCGGCATGATCAAAGCGGAAATCGAGAAAGCGCTGGATAAAGCCCTGGTCTGATTTCCCCTTGAAATGAGATCCCTGTGGGAGCGAGCTTGCTCGCGATGACAGAGTGTCAGTCAATATCATTGTCGACTGATGTAGCGCCATCGCGAGCAAGCTCGCTCCCACATTTGTTTTGTGGTGCACCTGACCTTTTATGTCATTTGTTAGGGTGCCGTTTCTAATTTTTCTCCCTACTTTGTGCCAGAGCCCGCCACTTATCCGGGCAGTTCCTCAAACCTTTTGCGCGTGAGGTGCACCATGGCCAAAGTTATTTTGAAGAAAAAAATCGACGCATCGACCAGCACGCTGGGCGACGTCAAATCCTATGCCCGCAAGATCTGGCTGGCAGGCCTGGGCGCCTACGCCAAGGTCGGCCAAGAGGGCAGCGAATACTTTCAAGAGCTGATCAAGGCTGGTCAGGTTGTTGAAAAGAAAGGCAAAAAAGTAGTCGCTTCGAAACTCGAAGCGGCCAATGCCGAGATCGTTGAAGTCAAGAGTGAAGTCAGCACTTTCAAAGGCCGTGTCGAAGTTCAACTCGACAAGGTCGAGAAGGCGTTCGACACGCGTGTCGCAAGTGCCTTGAATCGTATCGGCATTCCGTCTAAACATGACGTTGAGACACTCTCTGCTAAGCTCGATGAGCTGACGGCATTGCTCGAACGTGTCGCGCGTAAATCTTAAGGAGAACGGGATGGCTGTTAAAAAGAAAACCGAAAAAGAAGGCAGCTCGTGGATCGGGAAGGTTGAAGATTACTCCCGAAAAATCTGGCTGGCTGGTTTAGGCGTGTACTCGAAGATCGACACTGACGGCAGCAAACTCTTCGATGCATTGGTCAAGGATGGCGAGAAAGCCGAGAAGCTCACCAAGAGCGCTGTTGGCAAGACAGTCGACGCCGCAAAGGACTCCGCTTCTTCGGCCAAATCGCGCATCAGCGGTGTGAAAGATCGTGCACTGGGCAAGTGGGATGAGCTCGAAGGTGCTTTCGACAAGCGTCTGAACAGTGCCATCTCGCGTCTGGGCGTACCGAGCCGCAACGAAGTCAAGGCACTGCACAGCAAGGTCGAGACACTGACCAAGCAAATCGAAAAACTGACCGGTGCCAAGGTTGCGCCTGTCGCGGCGAAAACCGCGGCGGCCAAGCCTGCTGCCAAGACTGCCGCCGCCAAGCCAGCCGCGAAAACTGCTGCCAAGCCACTGGCCAAAGCAGCGGCTAAACCTGCTGCCAAGCCTGCCGCTAAAACGGCCGCCGCCAAACCAGCGGCCAAACCGGCTGCTGCGAAAGCTGTCGCCAAGCCGGCTGCCAAGCCAGCAGCGGCCAAGCCTGCGGCTAAAACAGCTGCAGCAAAACCCGCCGCCGCCAAGCCGGCAGCCAAACCTGCTGCTGCGAAAAAACCTGCAGTGAAGAAGCCGGCAGCTCCAAAAGCCGCCGCGCCAAAGCCAGCAGTAGCAGCTGCCAAGCCGGCAACCCCGGCAGCAGCTCCGGTCAGCGCCTCGAACTCCGCGACCGCACCAACCCCTGCTGTCACCCCGACTGCCGCGCCAGCTCCATCGACGCCAACCAGTCAGTCCTGATTTTCAGGGCTCAAAAAAACGCCCGGCCTGCCAAGGTCGGGCGTTTTTGTTTGTGCGCGGATTTCTGAGCGACACAAGCCCACTGTGGGAGCGAGCTTGCTCGCGATAGCGGTGTATCAGTCGACATCCATGTTGGCTGAACAGACGCCATCGCGAGCAAGCTCGCTCCCACAGGGTTGGCGGGTGTCAGGCTTACTCGTGTGCTTCCAGGTACTGCATCGCCATTTGCTCCGTCGCCACTTTGATCGGTGGCAACAGATGCGGCGCCACCAGCATCATGATCTGGTAAACCACCAGCCGTACCTCGCCTTCGCGATCGAGAATCCGCTGGTAATCCAGTGAAAACAGCAGGGTCATGGTGATCTGTTCCACCAGTTGCCCTAACGCCTGAGTGTCGCTGACCAATTGCCCTTGAGCCTTCAATCGTGCGAGCAACGACGCCAGTGTGCGCTTGAGTGCATTGAGCAGGTTGCGAATGCCCTTGGCCAGTTTCGGCAGGCGTCCGGCGAGGTTCGACAGGTCCTGGAACAGAAACCGGTAGTGGGACAGGCGCTCGACGATCAGATGCAGGAACAGCCAGTAATCTTCGGGGCCCAATTCGACGTCGGACGGTGGGTCGAGCAGCGGTTGCAGTTCACATTGAAAGCGCTCGAACAGCCCGAGTATCAGCGGTTCCTTGCCGTGAAAGTGGTAGTAGAGGTTGCCCGGGCTGATGCCCATTTCATTGGCAACTTCCATGGTGGAGACATTCGGTTCGCCCTTCTGATTGAACAACTGCAGGGCACATTCGAGGATCCGGTCGCGGGTTTTCATCCAGTCTTCTTAATGATCGGGTCTTGCCACGGCCGGCATCGGCCGCGGCTCGTTGAACGTCAGCGCACGCGCACGTAAGTACCGGGTGCTGCCTCCATCGGTGGGTAGTTCTGGTTGCCGAGCGCCATGTGGGTTTCCTTCTGCGCGCCGGAGCGTTCCTGAATCCAGCCCAGCCATTGGGTCCACCAACTGCCGTCGACATGTTTGGCGTCGTAGTACCAGGCACGGGGATCGCTGCTCAGTTTGCCGTTCTCGACGTAGTTGGCTTTCGGGTTGCTCGGCGGGTTGAGGATGCTCTGCACATGACCGCTGTTGGACAGCACGAAGCGCCGTTCGCCGCCGAGCAACAGCGTCGAGCGATACACCGCGTCCCACGGTGTGATGTGATCGTTGATGCCGGCGACGCTGAAACTGTCGACGGTGACCTTCTGCAAATCGATCGGCGTGCCACACACTTCCAGTCCGCCCGGGTGGGTCAGCGGGTTGTGCTTGAAGAAGTCCAGCAGGTCGCCATGCAGGGCGGCCGGCAGGCGCGTGTTGTCGTTGTTCCAGTAGAGGATGTCGAACGCCGGTGGCTCCTTGCCCAACAGGTAGTTGTTGACGAAGTAGCTCCAGATCAAATCGTTGGGGCGCATCCAGGCGAAGACCTTGGCCATGTCACGGCCGTCCAGCACGCCTTTCTGATAGGAGCGGCGCTTGGCAGCCTCCAGCGTCTGTTCGTCGGCGAACAGCGTAGCGGGGCTGTCCAGCTGACTGTCGAGCAGGCTCACCAGATACGTCGCGCTGGACACCCTGCGCAGCTGCCGCTTGGCCTGCAAATGGCCTTGCAGCGCGGCAATGGTCAGCCCGCCGGCGCAGGCGCCCATCAGGTTGACCTCGCGTGCGCCGGTGATCGCCCGGCAGACATTCATCGCCTCTTCCACGGCTTCGACGTAGGTCGAGAGCCCCCATTCGCGGTGACGCACATCCGGGTTGCGCCAGCTGATCATGAAGGTTTGCAGGCCGTTTTTCAGGGCGTACTGGACGAAACTGTTGTGCGGGCTCAGGTCGAAAATGTAGTACTTGTTGATTTGTGGCGGCACCACCAGCAGGGGCTTGGAATACTGCTTTTCGCTCATCGGCTTGTACTGGATCAATTCCAGCAGCTCGTTGCGAAACACCACGGCGCCGGTAGTAGTGGCGACTGTCCTGCCGACCTCGAACGCTTGCTTGGTGACTTGCCGGGGCAGGCCGTCGTTATGCAGCAGATCGTCCACCAGATGGCCGATGCCTCGCACCAGACTGTTACCGCCGGAATTGAACAGCTCCTTGACCGCCAGTGGGTTGAGCAGGGTGTTGGAGGGTGATACGGCGTCGTTGAGCAAGGTGAAGGCGAAGTGGGCGCGGGCGCGGTCGTCCGGGCTCATGTTGCTCTCGTCGATCCAGCTTTTGACCTGCTTCTGCCAGCTCAGATAGGCCTGCAGGCTACGGCGATAAAACGGGTTGAGGCTCCACGCCGGGTCGGCGAAGCGAGCGTCGTGCGGGTTGGTCGGGTGCAGGGTCTCGCCCAGCAGCACGCGGCCAAGCTGACCGCCGAGTTTGAGGGCATGCCGGGCGCTGTGCAGTGGGTTGCGCAAGCCATGGGCGGCCACACTGCGCAGGGTCGACAGCAGATCCCGGCCACGCAGACCGGTAATCGCACTCTGTGCATTGATGAACGCGGCGGGAGTCGCCAAGGACTCCCTCGCTGGTTTCTCGCGCATGATTCAACACTCCTTCGTCTTCAGGCCAAAAACAAACACACTGAACCAGAACACCATAGACGCTGTAACGGGTTGTTGCGCGGCGTGGCGTCCTGCCGACCGCTGAGGCAGCGCTTTAACTGCCCAATGGCGCCGGACGCGGATGCATCACCGCGCGCTGGCGCTCCTCCTCCAGGAATTTCATGATGATCGGGGCCACCGCTTCGGCCCGGGTAATCAGGAACAGATGACCGTCATCAATGATGTGCAACTGGGCGTTGGGAATCCGCCAGGCCAGCAAGCGCATGTTGACCAACGGGATCAACGGGTCATCGTCGCCGGCCAGCACCAGGGTCGGCTGGCGGATCTTGTGCAGCCAGTGGATGCTGGTCCAGCCGAGGCCGGCGAACAGCTGCCAGTAGTAACCGAGCTTGCCTGCCGAGCGCACCTTGGCTGCATGGCTGGCGGCGAGCGTCGGGTCGCGACGGAACGCACCCCCGTAGATCATCGGCGCAATGCGGATCACGTGGGACGGCTGGATGTAGCGTCGCGGGCTGGCCATCATCCACAGCACTTTCGGTTTGCCCGGCACCATCACCGCACCCGCCGCCGTGGCGGCCAGCACGAGTTTCTTGCAGCGCTCCGGATAGTCATAAGCAAACTGCTGGGCCAGGGCGCCACCCCAGGACACGCCGATGACGTTGACCTGCCCGTAGTCGAGATAGTCGAGCATCCGCGCCGTGAGCTTGGCCAACCCCGGAAAACGATACGGCCGGTTTGGCGTCGACGAACCGCCGACACCGGGTACGTCGAAGGCGATGACTTCCAGGTCCGGGTCCAGCGCGGCAATGAACGGGAACACCAGCTCCAGGTTGGCGCCGATACCGTTGAAAATCAGCAGGGGCGTCAAGTGAGGCTTGCCGGGGCGTACCGCCGTGCGGAGCGTCTGGCCATCCAGATCGACGGTACGGAATATGAAGGGTTGCGGCATGCTTCAGGCCCTGTGGGTCGCTTTTTCCAGTTCATCCCCGCCCCCTGTGGGAGCGAGCTTGCTCGCGATAGCGGAGTGTCAGTCGGCGCATATGCCAAACCAGCCACCGTCATCGCGAGCAAGCTCGCTTCCACAGGGAAGTCGAGGTGTGTCAGTTACCGCTCATGTACATAAGTGCCCGGTGCAGCTTCGCCCGCCGGGTACGCCTTGTTGCCCAGTTTCAGCGGAGCTTTTTTCAGGTTGCCCGAGCGCTGTGCCTGCCAGGCCTGCCAATGCAGCCACCACGAATCGGCGTGCTTGGTCGACTCTTCCTGCCAGTCATCGGCATTGGCGGGCATTTCAGTGCTGGTCATGTAGCGCGATTTCGGATTGCCCGGCGGGTTCAGGATGCTCTGGATATGCCCGCTGCTGGACAGCACGAATTCAACATTGCCGCCGAACAGTTGCGCCGACTTGTAGCAGGAGCGCCACGGGGTGATGTGGTCGCTGGTCCCGGCCAGGGAAAAGATATCGGCGGTGACCTGCTTCAGGTCGATCGGTGTGCCGCACACTTCCAGTGCATTCGGACGAATCAATGGATTGCTTTTGAACATTTCAATCAGGTCGCCGTGGAACGCAGCCGGTAACCGGGTGGTGTCGTTGTTCCAGAACAGGATGTCGAATACCGGTGGCTCGTTGCCCAGCAGGTAGTTGTTGACCCAGTAGTTCCAGATCAGGTCGTTGGGGCGCATCCAGGCAAAGACTTTCGCCATGTCGCGGCCTTCCAGCACGCCAGCCTGATAGGAGTGGCGCTTGGCGCTTTCGAGGGTTTGTTCATCGACGAACAGCGCCACATCGCTGTCCAGGGTGGTGTCGAGCACACTGACCAGCAGGGTGAGGGCATTGACCTTGTTCTCGCCAATCGCTGCGTAATGGCCCAGCAGCGCGGTGCAGGTGATGCCGCCGGAGCAGGCACCGAGCATGTTCACGTCCTTGCTGCCGGTGATCGCGGTGACCACGTCGACCGCTTCCTTGAGCGCTTCGATGTAAGTCGACAGGCCCCACTCACGCTGCTCCTTGGTCGGATTGCGCCAGCTGACGATGAAGGTTTGCACGTTGCTGCGCAGGCAGAACCGCGCCAGGCTTTTCTCCGGGCTGAGGTCGAAAACGTAGAATTTGTTGATTTGCGGTGGCACCACCAGCAAAGGGCGCTCGTGCACCTGTTCGGTGGTGGGCTTGTACTGGATCAGCTCCAGCACGTCGTTGCGAAACACCACTGCACCTTCGGTCACGGCCAGAGTCTTGCCGACCTCGAATGCCCCCATGTTGACCTGGCTCGGCATGCCGCCGTTGTGTACCAGGTCCTTGGCCAGATGCGAGAGGCCGTCGAGCAGGCTTTTACCGCCGGTCTCGAAAAAACGTTTGACCGCCGCCGGGTTGGCCGCCGTGTTGGTCGGGGCGAAGGCCTCGGTCATGAGGTTGATCACGAAGTGCCCGCGGCTGACGTCCTTGGCCGGCAGGTTGCTGTCATCGATCCAGTCGTGGAGTTCCTTGCGCCACGCCAGATAGGTTTGCAGATAACGTTTGTAGAGCGGGTTCTGGCTCCAGGCCGGATCGGCGAAGCGACGGTCATCGCCATTCGGAAGAAGTTCGGATTTGCCTAGCAGTACGTTCTTGAGTTCAAGACCGAAATGGGCGACATGCTTGGCGCTGTGAATCGGTTGTTTGATGGCCTGCCTGAGCACCATGCGAGCAGAAGCCAGTAGATCTTTTCCACGCAATCCAACGACAGGATTCAGCCCCAAGGTGTTTTCGGAGGCTTGTTGCTTCAAGTCATCGTTATTCTTGTTACTCATCTACGACGCTCCAATGTCCTGAGACGAGTACCCGGGGCCTGCTGTGCAGTCACACAACCAATGCCAGGTACTGCTGCTCGGGTGACCGTTAATACTGCATCGCTGCTTTTGTTCGCAGTGAGCACTGCAGGGAACTTGCCAGTTCCATTGGTTACCCGAGTTTAATTTTTTTCGCAAGCAGGCCAATCGACGGCCCTGAAGCGGAGCATTCAAACAGATGAAATTAGAAAATGCCCTCTAAAAGAGCAAGAGGCTCGGATTAGAGCATCAGCTTGACGACGGATTCGTTCGGGTCGCGGGTTTTTCCGGCCGCTTTGAGTTCGGCCAGATAATCTTCCCAAAGTGCGTCATAACGTCGCGCCAGTTCGTAGAGGTATTCCCAAGTGAACAGGCCGCTGTCGTGACCGTCATCGAAGGTCAGTTTCAGTGCGTACTGACCGGCCGGTTCTACCTTGGTCAGGCCGACGTTGATCTTGCCAAATTGCAGGATGGGTTTGCCGTGGCCCTGGACCTCGGCGGAAGGAGAGTGCACGCGCAGGAACTCGGCGGGCAGGGTGTATTCCTCGCCGGACGCGTATTTCAGCGACAGGGTTTTCGAGGCTTTGTGCAGCTTGATGTCGGTGGGGAGTTGGGTCATGAGTGGATGTCCGTTTGTGTGTGGGACCCCGATTCAAATGTGGGAGCGGGCTTGCTCGCGAAGGGGCCTTAACATTCAACAGTGATGTTGATTGTCAGACCGCTTTCGCGAGCAAGCCCGCTCCCACAGGGTCCGTCATCGCTGTAAGTATGGCTTACAGGATATAACGGGACAGGTCTTCGTTCTGCGCCAATTCGCCCAGATGGCTGTTGACGTAGTCGGCGTCGATCTGGATCACCTTGCCGTCATGGGCGCTGGCCAGGTCGCCGGCGCTGAACGACACCTCTTCGAGCAGGCGCTCGAGCAGGGTGTGCAGGCGACGGGCACCGATGTTTTCAGTCTTCTCGTTGACCTGCCAGGCGATCTCCGCGATGCGCTTGATGCCACTCGGCTGGAACTCGATGCCCAGGCCTTCGGTTTTCAGCAGTGCGCAGTATTGCTCGGTGAGCGAGGCGTGAGGCTCGCTGAGGATACGTTCGAAGTCTTCCGGGCTCAGGGCCTTGAGTTCGACACGGATCGGCAGACGGCCTTGCAGCTCGGGCACCAGATCGCTCGGCTTGCTCAGGTGGAACGCACCCGAAGCAATGAACAGGATGTGGTCGGTCTTGACCATGCCCAGCTTGGTGTTGACGGTGCAGCCTTCGATCAGCGGCAGCAAGTCGCGCTGCACGCCTTCGCGGGATACATCGACGCCACCGGAATTACCACGCTTGGCGACCTTGTCGATTTCGTCGATGAACACGATGCCGTGCTGCTCGACGGCTTCCAGGGCCTTGGCCTTCAGCTCTTCATCGTTGACCAGGCGGCTGGCTTCTTCGTCGCGCACCATCTTCAGCGCTTCTTTGACCTTGAGCTTGCGGGCTTTTTTCTTGCCCTTGCCCATATTGGCAAACAGGCTTTGCAGCTGGTTGGTCATTTCTTCCATGCCCGGTGGCGCGGAGATGTCGACGCCGGCCATTTCGGCGACTTCGATTTCGATCTCCTTGTCGTCCAGCTGACCTTCGCGCAGGCGCTTGCGGAACAGCTGGCGGGTGTTGGAATCGGCAGTCGGGGCATCGTCGTTGCTGAAGCCCATGCGCGCCGGTGGCAGCAGGGCGTCGAGGATCCGCTCTTCGGCAGCGTCTTCGGCGCGGTGGCGAACCTTGACGATTTCCTGCTCGCGCAGCAGCTTGATCGCGGCATCGGCCAGGTCACGAATGATCGATTCGACGTCGCGGCCGACATAGCCGACTTCGGTGAACTTGGTCGCTTCGACCTTGATGAACGGCGCATTGGCCAGTTTCGCCAGGCGACGGGCGATCTCGGTTTTGCCGACGCCGGTCGGGCCGATCATCAGGATGTTTTTTGGCGTGACTTCAACGCGCAGCTCTTCAGGCAGCTGCATGCGGCGCCAGCGGTTGCGCAGGGCAATGGCGACGGCGCGCTTGGCATCGTCCTGGCCGATGATGTGGCGGTTGAGTTCGTGGACGATTTCACGGGGAGTCATGGACATAATATTCAGTGGACCTCAAGCAAGAATGAGCCGTGGTGCGATGGCTGCACGGGCTTACTCGGCGCAGTCCTGCTCCTCAATGGTCTGGGTGTGGTTGGTGAATACGCAGATGTCGCCGGCGATGCCGAGGGCGGTTTCGACGATTTCCCGGGCTGACAGGTCGGTTTTTTTCAACAGTGCGCTGGCCGCAGCCTGGGCGTAGGCGCCACCGGAACCCATGGCGATCAGGCCGTCTTCGGGTTCGACCACGTCACCGTTGCCGGTAATGATCAGGGAGGCGTCCTTGTTGGCGACCGCGAGCATGGCTTCGAGGCGGCTCAGGGAACGGTCGGTGCGCCATTCCTTGGCGAGTTCGACGGCGGCGCGCACCAGGTGGCCCTGGTGTTTTTCAAGCTGGCCTTCGAAACGTTCGAAGAGGGTAAAGGCGTCGGCGGTGGCACCGGCAAAACCGGCAATGACCTGGCCGTGGTACAGGCGGCGAACTTTTTTCGCGTTGCCTTTCATCACGGTATTACCAAGGGAAACCTGGCCGTCGCCGCCCATGACGACTTTGCCGTGGCGGCGAACTGAAACGATGGTGGTCAAGGGAAGAGTCTCCACGCAGCGGGGCGAAAATGCCTTATGCCCATTCATATGGGGGTGGTGGAGGGTTTTTCAACTGTAAGGCGAGAGAGGGGACGAGTGGTGTGAGGCAGACGGGTGCTGTGGTGTTTGCCAAGGCCCCTTCGCGAGCAAGCCCGCTCCCACATTGGATCGCGGTCGAATGTGGGAGCGGGCTTGCTCCGGGCGGCGTTCCGACGAAGAACGATGACGCGGTGCCTGTGGCAGTCGATTAGCGGCTCTGGCGTTGTTGTAACAAAAGATTGCTGAAGCCGGCGCCGGCCAGTTGTTTCTGGGCGGTCGTCAGTTGTTCACGGTTGCTGAACGGTCCGACCAGCACCCGATACCAGGTTTCGTCCTTCACCGTCCCGGACTCAACCGCCACAGCCTGGCCCAGCAGGATGATCTGCGCCCGAACCTTGTCCGCATCGGTCTCTTTGCGGAACGAGCCAGCCTGCAGGAAAAACTTCGTCACAGGCGCAGCCTTGACCGGTGGCGCTGGCGGCGGCGTGATCCCGGCCAGGGCTGCCTGGGCGCGAGCCGTGTCGATCTTCGCCGCTTCGGCCGGGGTGACCGGCGTGGTCGGGATGGCCGGCACTTGCGGCGTCGGCAGGGTTTTTTCCGGCACGGCATCCGGCGGCACGATGACTTCCGATTCCGGCAGCAAGGTGTAGAAGTCGTACTTCGGCTTCACCGGTTGTGTCGGGCTCGGCGGGGTCTTGTTGGCCTCGGCGATCTTGCTGGCTTTCTGCTGTTGCTCGACTTTTTCACGCTTGACCGTGTCGCTGCCCTTGCCCGGTTCCAGCTTCATCAGGAACACGATGAACGCGCCGACCGTCAGGCCGATGGCCATCCACAGCCAGCCCGGGATCGGTTGCTTTGCAGGAGCTTGGTAACGGCTGGCGCCACGCTTGGGTGCAGGTTTTTTCTTGGCAGCCAACTTACATACGCTCCAGAGTTTCCAGGCCCAAGAGTTCCAGGCCTTGCTTGAGGGTGCGTCCGGTCAGCGCGGCGAGGCGCAGGCGGCTCTGCATTTGTGCCGGGGTATCGGCGGCGAGGATCGGGCAGTTCTCGTAGAAGCTGGAGAACAGGCCGGCGACGTCGTACAGGTAAGTACAGAGGATGTGCGGGGTGCCTTTTTCGGACACGTTGTTCAGGATCTCGCCAAACTGCGCGAGCTTCGCCGCCAGTTCGTGTTCGTGCGTCGCTTCGAGGACGATCTGGCCGTCGACTTCGCTGAAGTCCTTGCCGAGTTTGCGGAACACGCCGGCCACGCGGGTGTAGGCGTACAGCAGGTAGGGTGCGGTGTTGCCTTCGAAGTTGAGCATCAGGTCGAAGTTGAAGCTGTAGTCGCTGGTGCGGTGCTTGGACAGGTCGGCATATTTCACTGCGCCGATGCCCACGACCTTGGCGATGTTGCGCAACTCGGCCTCGGCCAGCTCCGGGTTCTTGTCCTTGACCAGGGTGTAGGCGCGTTCCTGGGCTTCGGTCAGCAGGTCGATCAGCTTCACGGTGCCGCCATCACGGGTCTTGAACGGACGGCCGTCAGCGCCGTTCATGGTGCCGAAGCCCATGTGTTCCATTTCCATCGGATGGGTCACGAAACCGGCCTTGCGCGCCACGGCAAACACCTGCTGGAAGTGCAGTGCCTGACGCTGGTCGACGAAGTACAGCGCACGATCGGCCTTGAGCTTGCCACTGCGGTAGCGCACGGCCGCCAGGTCGGTGGTGGCGTAGAGGTAGCCGCCGTCCGCCTTGACGATGATCACCGGCAGCGGGTCGCCGTCGGCGTTCTTGAACTCGTCGAGGAACACGCACTGGGCGCCGTTGCTCTCGACCAGCATGCCAGCGGCCTTCAAATCGTTGACCACGTTGATCAGGTCGTCGTTGTAGGCACTTTCGCCCATCACGTCGGCCATGGTCAGTTTGACGTTGAGCAGTTCGTAGATCTTCTGGCAGTGGGACAGCGAGATGTCCTTGAACTTGGTCCACAACGCCAGGCAGTCCGGGTCGCCAGCTTGCAGTTTGACCACCAGGCCCCGTGCGCGGTCGGCGAACTCTTCGGATTCGTCGAAGCGCTGCTTGGCGGCGCGGTAGAAGTTCTCCAGGTCCGACAGCTCGTCGCTGGTGATCGGGTTTTCCTGCAGGTAAGCCATCAGCATGCCGAACTGGGTGCCCCAGTCGCCGACGTGGTTCTGACGGATCACGGTGTCGCCGAGGAATTCGAGAACGCGGGCCACGCCGTCGCCGATGATGGTCGAGCGCAGGTGGCCGACGTGCATCTCCTTGGCCAGGTTCGGTGCCGACAGGTCAACCACGGTGCGCTGCACCGGGCCGGCCTTGCGCACGCCGATGTGGTCATCGGCCAGGGCGGCGTCCAGGCGGGTCGCCAGGGCGTCGGTGTTCTGGAAGAAGTTCAGGAAGCCGGGACCTGCGATTTCGGTCTTGGAAACGTTTTCGTCAGCCGGCAGCGCGGCGATGATTTTTTCCGCCAGATCGCGGGGCTTCATGCCGGCCGGTTTGGCCAGCATCATGGCAATGTTGCTGGCGAAGTCGCCGTTCTTCTTGTCGCGGGAGTTTTCCACCTGGATCGCCGGCGACAGGCCTTCAGGCAACACACCTTCGTTGACGAGTTGGGTGATGGCTTGTTGGATCAGCTGGCGAATGGTGTCTTTCATGGTCTTCTCTTTCGACCGCAGGCGCGGCGGCGCATCATGCGCTGGTGGAAAAACTGGGCATTATCCGTTGCGAAGACGGGCTTGCCAACCTTAGCAGGCAGGTTGTGGATGTGTGGTGATAAAAGAAGCAAAGATCGCAGCCTTCGGCAGCTCCTACATGGTTGGTGGTTTACGCCGAGCCCTCTGTAGGAGCTGCCGAAGGCTGCGATCTTTTGATCTCAATACAAATCCACCGGATCGACATCCAAAGACCAGCGCACCGCCCGCCCGCTCGGCATCTGCTCCAGCACCAACAACCAACTGGCCAGCAACCGATGCAGCGGCGCCCGGGCCGTAGCCTGCAACAACAACTGCGCACGATAACGCCCGGCCCGTCGCTCCATCGGCGCCGGCACCGGCCCCAACAGTTCGATCCCGGTCAAACCCTGTTCAGCCAGCAAACGCTCGGCCTCGCTGCACGCCTCATCGAGAAAACCTTCGGCCTGACCCGGTTTATGCGCTTCGGCCCGCAGCAGCGCCAAATGCGCAAACGGCGGCAGGCCAGCCGCGCGGCGTTCGCTCAGGGCTTGTTCGGCGAAAGCGAAATAGCCCTGCTCGGTCAGTTGCACCAGCAGCGGGTGGTCGGCCAGGTGCGTCTGGATAATCACTTTGCCCGGCTCTTCGGCGCGGCCTGCGCGGCCGGCGACCTGGACGATCAACTGCGCCATGCGTTCGCTGGCGCGGAAGTCGCCGGAGAACAGGCCGCCGTCGGCGTCGAGGATCGACACCAGCGTCACCCTTGGGAAGTGGTGGCCTTTGGCAAGCATTTGCGTGCCGATCAGGATGCACGGCTGGCCTTTCTGAATGGTCGCGAACAGCTGGTTCATCGCGTCCTTGCGCGATGTGCTGTCGCGGTCGACCCGCAGCACCGGATAGTCCGGGAACAGAATCGCCAGGCGCTCCTCGGCCCGTTCGGTGCCGGCGCCGACGGGGCGCAGATCGACCTTGTTGCACTTCGGGCACTGGCGCGGCACGCGTTCGACGTAGCCGCAGTGGTGGCAGCGCAGCTCGCCGTAACGCTGATGCACGGTCATTCGCGCATCGCAGCGTTGGCACTCGGACATCCAGCCGCAATCGTGACACAGCAGGGTCGGGGCGAAGCCGCGGCGGTTGAGGAACACCAGTACCTGCTGCCCGGCAGCCAGGGTCTGGCCAATGGCTTGCTGCATCGGCCCGGAAATGCCGCTGTCCAGCGGGCGGCTTTTCACGTCCAGGCGCAGGAAGCGCGGCTGCTTGGCGCCACCGGCGCGCTCATTCAGGCGCAGTAGCCCGTAGCGGCCGGTGTAGGCGTTGTGCAGGCTTTCCAGCGAGGGCGTGGCGGAGCCGAGGACGATCGGGATGTTTTCCTGTCGCGCCCGCACCAGCGCCAGATCGCGGGCGTGGTAGCGCAAGCCTTCCTGCTGTTTATAGGAGCCGTCGTGCTCTTCGTCGATGATGATCAGGCCGGGGTTCTTCATCGGCGTGAACAGGGCCGAACGGGTGCCGATAATGATGTCGGCCTCACCGTCACGGGCGGCCAGCCAGGCATCGAGGCGTTCGCGGTCATTGACCGCCGAATGGATCAGCGCGATGCGGGCATTGAAGCGCTGTTCGAAGCGCGCCAGGGTCTGCGGGCCGAGGTTGATTTCCGGGATCAGCACCAGTGCCTGCTTGCCGGCCTCGAGGGTTTCGCGGATCAACTGCAGATAGACTTCGGTCTTGCCACTGCCGGTGACGCCGGCCAGCAGGAACGCGTGGTAACTGTCGAAGCCGGCGCGAATGGCCTCATAGGCGGCGCGCTGCTCCGGGTTCAGTGGCAGTTCCGGTTGCGCCAGCCAATGTTCGTGGCGTGCGCCGGGGGCGTGGCGACGGATCTCGACCTGCACCAGTTCCTTGGCCAGCAGCAAGTCCAGGCTGTCCTTGCTCAGCATCAGTTTGCTCAACAACTGATGGGCGACGCCGTGGGGATGTTGGGCCAGCGTGGCAAGGGCTTCACGTTGGCGCGGGGCGCGGGCGATGCGCGGATCATCGAGGCTGGCGCCCGGTGCGGCAGACCAGAAGCGTTCCTGGCGCGCTTCTGCCAGCTCACCCTGGCGCAGCAGCACCGGCAACGCCCAGCTCAAGGTGTCGCCGAGGCTGTGCTGGTAATACTGGGAGGTCCACAGGCACAGCTTGAATAGCGCGGGCGGCAGGGGTGGCGTAGTGTCGAGCAGGGCCAGGGCCGGCTTGAGTTTCTCGGCTGGCACTTCGCTGCTATCGGTGACTTCCACCAGGATCCCGATCATCTCGCGTCGGCCGAACGGTACCCTCAGGCGCATGCCGGGGTGCAGTTGGGCACGCAGGACGCCGGCCGGAGCGCGGTAGTCGAACAGGCGGCGCAGCGGCGAAGGCAGGGCGAGGCGCAGAATGGCGTCGGGCACGCGGGGGATTCTCTTTGCGGGCAGTAAATGAAAGGCTGGACCCATAACCTGTGTGAGCGAGCTTGCTCGCGATGAGGCCCTGTCAGTCAGCATTTATGTTGCCTGACACGACGCTATCGCGAGCAAGCTCGCTCCCACAGGGGAATGTGCTTTGGGCCGGGAGCCTAGCAGACGGTCGGTAGAAGCGACAGCTTGCGTGAACGGGATTGTCTGGTAGAATCCGCGGCCTAATTACGTGCGGTATTCAACAATAGTGTTGGGTGGCGGCACGCTAGCCTGAGGAAAACACCATGAAAGCGGATATCCATCCAGAATACCCAGCAGTTGCTGTTACCTGCAGCTGCGGCAACAAGTTCGAAACCCGTTCGACCTTCGGCAAAGCCCTGGCGATCGACGTTTGCAACGAATGCCACCCGTTCTACACCGGTAAGCAGAAGACTCTGGACACTGGCGGCCGCGTTCAGCGTTTCGCAGACCGTTTCGGTGCTTTCGGCGCGAAAAAGGCCTAAGGCCGATCAACTTGGGAAGCCGCTACGGTTTTTCCATGCTGATGAAAAAGGCGTCCCTCGCGGGCGCCTTTTTTGTGTCCGCGATTTGGCTGTCCGGCGCGCAGGCCTTTTGCCCAACGCCAGGCGGCCTGACACCCGTCGCGGTGCAGCGGGTGGTGGATGGCGACACCCTGCGTCTGAGCGATGGCCGCAATGTGCGCATGATCGGCTTGAACACGCCGGAGCTGGGCAAGCAGGGCCGTTCCGACGAGCCCTTCGCCGTGGCCGCGCGCAAGCGCCTTGAGGCATTGGTGGCGGCGAGTGACGGGCGGGTCGGGTTGGTGCCTGGCAAAGAAAGCAAGGACCATTACGGCCGCACGCTGGCCCATGTCTATGGTGCAGATGGCGCCAACCTCGAAGCGCAGATGCTTGCCGAAGGCCTGGGTTTCCAGGTGGCCGTGGCGCCGAACGTCGATCTGGTCGCCTGTCAGCAAGCCGCAGAGCGCAACGCTCGACAGGCCGGGCTCGGTGTGTGGCGCCAGTCGCCTGTACTGAAAGCGGAGCAGATCAGCACTTCCGGCTTTGCCGTGCTCAGCGGTCGTGTGAGCAAGGTGCAGCGCAATCGAGGTGGGGTTTGGATCGAGTTGCAGGACTCGGTTGTATTGCGCGTTGCACCCAATCTGCTGGCGCGTTTTGATGTGAATTCGCTGGAAAGCCTCAAGGGCAAGCAGATCGAGGCGCGCGGCTGGGTGCTGGATCGTTCGCGACGTGGCGGACTGAAAGCAGGGCAGGCG
The DNA here is from genome assembly GCF_059424105.1 of Pseudomonas sp. GW456-E7. NCBI lineage: Bacteria > Pseudomonadati > Pseudomonadota > Gammaproteobacteria > Pseudomonadales > Pseudomonadaceae > Pseudomonas > Pseudomonas sp. GW456-E7. Next base: position 52,469 of record NZ_JBWKZB010000001.1, read on the forward strand.
CGCTGGATGTTGCCCTTGACCGACCCGGCGATGCTTCAAGCGGTACAGTGATAAAAAATTGTAGACATTTTTTCCGTCGATTGTGAACAGTCCAGGCCTTGTGTGCCGTGGCTCTTGGCCCAAAGTCGTAGGGGCGGGCGCTTGACAGGGGTGACCAGTCAGTCTTGTGGGGACTTTGCGAGGCGCGTATCCTCGCTGACCAGTCTGTCCAACAGTAAAAAGCGGAATGCCAAAATGTCTGATCTGAAAACTGCCGCTCTCGAATATCACGCCAATCCTCGTCCAGGGAAGCTGAGTGTCGAGCTCACCAAGGCCACTGCTACCGCTCGCGACCTGTCGCTGGCCTACAGCCCGGGCGTAGCCGAGCCAGTACGCGAGATCGCCCGCGATCCCGAGCTGGCCTACAAGTACACCGGCAAAGGCAACCTGGTTGCAGTCATTTCCGATGGCACCGCGATTCTCGGCCTGGGTAACCTCGGCCCATTGGCCTCCAAGCCAGTGATGGAAGGTAAAGGCGTACTGTTCAAGCGCTTCGCCGGCATCGACGTTTTCGACATCGAAGTCGACTCCGAAAGCCCGCAGGCCTTCATCGACACCGTCAAGCGCATCTCCATCACCTTCGGTGGCATCAACCTGGAAGACATCAAGGCACCCGAGTGCTTTGAAATCGAACGCGCCCTGATCGAGCAGTGCGATATTCCGGTATTCCACGATGACCAGCACGGCACCGCTATCGTGACCGCGGCCGGCATGATCAACGCCCTGGAAATCGCTGGCAAAACCCTGCCGGAAGCCAAGATCGTCTGCCTGGGCGCCGGCGCCGCCGCCATCTCCTGCATGAAGTTGCTGGTGAGCATGGGCGCCAACATCGAAAACATCTACATGGTCGACCGTACCGGTGTGATCCACTCCGGTCGTGACGACCTGAACCAGTACAAGGCTGTGTTCGCTCACGCGACCGACAAGCGCACCCTGGCTGACGCCCTGCAAGGCGCTGACGTGTTCGTAGGCCTGTCCGGCCCGAACCTGCTGAGCCCTGAAGGCCTGCTGTCCATGGCGGCCAACCCGATCGTGTTCGCGTGCTCCAACCCTGATCCGGAAATCTCCCCGGAGCTGGCACACGCCACCCGTAGCGACGTGATCATGGCTACCGGTCGTTCCGACTACCCGAACCAGGTCAACAACGTACTGGGCTTCCCGTTCATCTTCCGTGGTGCCCTGGACGTTCGCGCCAAGCGCATCAACGAAGAAATGAAAGTCGCTGCGGCCAACGCCCTGCGTGAACTGGCCAAGCTGCCAGTGCCTCAGGAAGTGTGCGACGCCTACGGCGGCATCAAGCTGGAATTCGGCCGTGAGTACATCATTCCGAAGCCAATGGATGCCCGTCTGATCACCCTGATCTCCGATGCCGTGGCCAAAGCCGCCATCGAGACCGGCGTGGCGACCCTGCCGTATCCGAAGAACTATCCGCTGAAAAGCGTGGATGATGTGTTCAACGGCTAAGCCGTTGTAACGTTTCAACGAAAAGCCCCGGCTTGCGAGAGTCGGGGCTTTTTTGTGCCTGACAGTTTTGTGCCACCTGTCAGGGCCTCTTCGCGAGCAAGCTCGCTCCCACAGTGGGCGATGGTGTACATCGAATTTATGTACGCCGCTGATTCTTGTGGGAGCGAGCTTGCTCGCGAAGAGGCCGGACCAGACAACATCAAAACCGGCAGGCACAAAAAAGCCCCGCTCTTCTTTCGTAGGCGGGGCTTTTCAATATTGCTGCAATCAGAACAAATCGATCGGCGCAGCTTCATCTGCCGGCAGCGGACTGCCCGGCGCATTGCCGTTGCCGAGCTCGTTGCCCGACGGCGGCGTATCTTCGGCCTTGAACAGCTCGAAGTAGGCGCCTGGTGTGCCCGGGCTGGCTGCGCGACCGCTGACCGGATCGACTCGCAGGCTGAGGAGGCCTTCCGGCTCCGCTTGGGTATGCGGCGGCTTGCCTTTGAGTGCAGCGCCCATGTAGTTCATCCAGATCGGCAGCGCGACGGTGCCGCCGAATTCCTTGCGGCCCAGGCTTTCCGGCTGGTCGAAACCAGTCCACACGGTGGTCACGTAATCGGCGTTGTAACCGGAGAACCAGGCGTCCTTGGATTCGTTGGTCGTACCGGTCTTGCCGGCAATGTCAGGGCGGCCCAGGGCCAGTGCGCGGCGACCGGTGCCGAGCTTGATCACGTCCTCAAGCATGCTGTTGAGGATGTACGTGGTGCGCCCGTCAACGATGCGTTCGGCCACGGCGGGAGCTTGTGGTGTCGGCACAGTGCCCGGGGCTTCGCCCGGCGTCGCATTGACCGTGAAGGCTTGAGCCGCTGGTGCGGCAATGCCATCGCTGGCAGCGCCGCCCTGAGGCACGCTCGCCGGATTGGCGACGAACAGCGTGTCGCCGTTGCGGCTTTCAATCCTGTCGATGATGTACGGGGTGATCTTGTAGCCGCCGTTGGCGAAGGTGCTCCAGCCGGTAGCGATCTCCATTGGCGTCAGGGTCGCGGTGCCCAGCGCCAGGGACAGGTTGGGTGGCAGGTCCTGTTTGTTGAAGCCGAAGCGAGCGATGTAGTCGATGGTCTTGCCAACGCCCATTGCTTGCAGCAAGCGGATCGACACCAGGTTGCGCGACTTGTACAGCGCTTCACGCAGGCGGATCGGGCCGAGGAAGGTGTTGGTGTCGTTTTTCGGTCGCCAGACTTTGTCCAGGTACTCGTCGACGAACACAATCGGGGCATCGTTCACCAGGCTGGAGGCGGTGTAGCCGTTATCCAGTGCGGCGGCGTAGACGAACGGTTTGAAGCTCGAGCCCGGCTGGCGCTTGGCCTGCAGTGCGCGATTGTAGTTGCTCTGTTCGAAAGCGAAGCCGCCGACCAGGGCGCGAATGGCACCGTTCTGTGGGTCCAGGGACACCAGCGCGCCCTGGGCCTGCGGGATCTGGCTGAACTTCAGCGAGTTGTCCGGCTGACGCTGCACGCGAATCAGGTCACCGACCTGGGCCACGTCCGAAGGCTGCTTGGGGTTGGCGCCCATGCTGTTGGTGTTCAGGAACGGACGGGCCCACTTCATGGTGTCCCAGCTGACGTGTTCCTGGCCGGTGCGGGTCAGCACTTGCAGGCCGCTCTTGTCGACCTGGGTCACGATCGCCGGTTCCAGGCCGCTGATGGTGCGTTGCTTGGTCAGTTCGGTTACCCAGGCTTCACGCGTCTTGCCCGGAAGCCGCGACTCGGGGCCGCGATAGCCGTGGCGCTGATCGTAGGTCATCAGGCCTTCGTGGACTGCGGTGTTGGCCAGTTCCTGGAGGTCGCTCGGCACCGTGGTGGTGACGCGGAAGCCTTCGGTATACGCGTCGCTGCCATAACGCCCGACCATTTCGGCACGGGCCATTTCGGCGATGTACGGCGCGTTCACTTCCGGAGTCGGTACGTGATAGCTGGCGTTCAGCGGCTCGTTGATCGCGGCGGTGTAATCGGCCTCGGTGATTTTGCCGAGCTTGTACATGCGCCCCAGGATCCAGTCGCGACGTTCCTTGCTGCGCGCCGGGTTGGCCAGCGGGTTGAAGCGCGACGGCGCCTTGGGCAGGCCGGCAATCATTGCCATCTGCGCCAGGCTGACATCGCGGATCGATTTGCCGTAATAGACCTGCGCCGCCGCCTCGATGCCGTAGGCACGGTTACCCAGGTAGATCTTGTTGACGTACAGCTCGAGGATCTCGTCCTTGGTCAGCTGTCGTTCGATCTGCAGGGCCAGCAGGATTTCGGTGGTCTTGCGCGAAAAGCTGCGTTCGCTGGTCAGGAAGAAGTTCTTCGCCACCTGCATGGTGATCGTGCTGCCACCGGACTGGATGTGTCCGCTTTTGACCAGTTGGGTCGCGGCACGCATCAGGCTGCTGGGATCGACGCCGTAGTGGTTGGCGAAATTGTCGTCTTCAGCACTTAGTAACGCATTAATGAAATTGGGGGGAATGTCGGCGAAACGGATCGGTGTGCGGCGCATTTCGCCGAACTCTGCAATCAACTTGTTATCGCTGCTGTAGACCCGCAAAGGAATCTGCAACTGGATGCTTCTCAGCGCCTCCACGGACGGCAGCCCGGGACTAAGGTAGAGGTACGCCCCGCTCAGACCCAGAAGGAGTCCGCAGAAAACCGCGACGATGGACCAACCGAAAAACTTCAGCAGACGAATCAAGGCTTTTGGATATCCAGGGCAAAAATGAATTGGGCAACAGGGTTCAGGCTAAATGAGAACGACCCGCGCTTGAGCAAATGCGGAAAAAAACGCTGGGCATTATAAGCATTTTTCTGATCGGGAGCGCGGTTGGCGCTGCTGTCAAGACGGGCGGATTGAACGCAATGGACATTGCAGAGTCCGTAACTCACGGAAAGTCATAGGGAATTGGTAGTGCCAGGACTCTTCAACAAAAAATCCAGTACGCTCCTCGGAATCGATATCAGCTCTACCTCGGTAAAGCTTCTGGAATTGAGCCGTCAGGGCGAACGCTTCCGGGTCGAGGCTTATGCGGTCGAGCCGTTGCCGGTCGGCGCGGTGATCGAAAAGAACATCGCTGACCTCGAAGGCGTGGGGCTGGCCCTCGCGCGCGCGCTGACCAGGGCCAGAACCGGCCTCAAGGGTGTGGCCGTCGCTGTGGCAGGCTCGGCGGTGATCACCAAGATCATCGAGATGGATGCTGGACTTTCCGAAGACGAGATGGAAAGCCAACTGAAGATCGAGGCTGATCAATACATTCCTTATCCCCTGGATGAAGTTGCGATCGACTTTGAAGCCCAGGGGGCCTCCGCGCGCAACCCGGAGCGGGTCAACGTATTGCTCGCGGCTTGCCGCAAGGAAAACGTCGAGGTCCGCGAGGCCGCCCTGGCTCTGGCCGGGCTGACCGCCCGCGTAGTCGATGTCGAGGCCTACGCTCTGGAGCGTTCATTCGGGTTGCTGGCCAGTCGGTTTGCGGTTTCCGAGGGGCCTTTGACGGTCGCAGTGGTGGATGTCGGCGCCACCATGACCACCCTGAGCGTGTTGCACAACGGGCGGATTATCTACACCCGTGAGCAACTGTTCGGCGGTCGGCAGTTGACCGGGGAAATCCAGCGTCGCTATGGCCTGACGCTGGAGCAGGCGAGTCTTGCGCAAAGGAAGGGCGGCCTGCCGGATGATTATGCCGGTGAGGTCCTGCAGCCCTTTCAACAGGCACTGGTGCAGCAGGTGTCGCGCTCGCTGCAGTTCTTCTTTGCCGCCGGTCAGTACGGCGCTGTCGACCATATCCTGCTGGCTGGCGGTACCGCGTCGGTCCCGGGGCTGGACCGTTTGGTCGAGCAGCAATTGGGCACGCCGACCCTGATCGCGAACCCTTTTTCCGCAATGACGCTGGGCAGCAAGGTCAACGGTGCTGCCCTGGCGAGTGACGCCCCGGCGTTGATGATCGCCTGTGGTCTTGCCCTCAGGAGCTTCGACTGATGGCACGGATCAACCTTTTACCCTGGCGCGAGGAGCGGCGTGAAGTCCGCCGCAAACGCTTCCTGCTGGTCTTGGTGGCCGCTATGGCGGGCACGATGGGCGCGGTGCTGGTTGCCAACCAGGCCATCAGCCGTGCCATCGACCGGCAAATCGCCCGTAACGATTACATCGGCAGGCAAATCGCCGTGGTCGATGAGCGGATCACGCAGATCAATGATCTCAAGGCGCGCCGCCAGCAACTGGTCGAGCGCATGCGAATCATCCAGGGCCTGCAAGACAACCGCCAAATCAGCGGGCGAATATTTGACCAGCTGGCGCGGGCACTGCCTGAGGGCGTGTATTTCACCGAAGTGAGAATGACCGGAAAGACCTTGTCCATCACCGGTGCCGCGCAATCCAACAACCGTGTTTCAGACTTGATGCGCAACCTCGAGGCATCAGACTGGTTCGATGCGCCGAGCCTGACCGAAGTCAAGGCCGCAGCTGTCGGTCAGGTGGAGCAGGCCAACGTCTTCCAGTTGAGCGTTCGCCAGACTCAACCCGCAGCACCGGAGGGCGGCAAATGAGCCTGTCCGAATGGTTCGAAGGGCTGCGCAAGATCGACATCAATGATCTGGACACCAACAACATGGGGGCCTGGCCGCCGGCGATCAAGTGTCTGGTGGCCGGTTTGCTCATGCTTGTGGTGCTGGCCTTGGGCTACAACTTTTCCACTCGCGACCTCGAGAACCAGCTCGATTTGAAGCGCGAGGAAGAATTGACGCTCAAGGAACAGTTCGCCGGCAAAGTCCGCATGGCGGCGAATCTCGATCTCTACACCCAGCAGTTGAAGGAGATGGAGAACGCTTTCGGCGTGCTGTTGCGGCAACTGCCCGGCGACACCGAAGTGCCTGGCTTGCTGGAAGACATCACGCGTACAGGTCTGGGCAGTGGCCTGGAGTTCGAGGAGATCAAGTTGCTGCCGGAGGTCGCCCAGCCGTTTTACATCGAGTTGCCAATCCAGATCACGGTCACCGGGGGCTACCATGACCTGGCCACCTTCGTCAGTGGCGTGGCCGGGTTGCCGCGAATCGTCACCTTGCACGATTTCGACCTTGCCCCCGTCAGTCCCCAGGGTGCTCCGAAACTGCGCTTGAGCATCCTCGCCAAGACCTACCGCTACAACGAAACGGGGCGGCATCAATGACCCTGGCGCGTTGTATTCCGATGGTGCTGTTGCTGTCTGTTCTGTCCGGTTGTGGCGCTGGCGATGACTACAGCGATCTGGACGCCTACCTGAGCGAGATACGCCTGCGCGGGCCGGGCGGTATTGAACCAACGCCGGTATTCCGGTCTTACCCGACATTCACCTACGACGCAGGGAATCTGCGCAGTCCGTTTTCACCACAGGTCAGCACTGATCTGGCGGCCCATCGGCGGGGTTCGCGCAACGTCAAGCCCGACCCGGACCGGGTCAGGCAATACCTCGAAGGTTTCAACATCGAGCAGTTTGAAATGGTCGGCACCCTTTCCAATGCGACGGGCTCCTTTGCCCTGTTGCGCGGGGCGGGTGGCGTGCACCGCCTGAAAGTCGGTGATTACCTGGGGCGTAATGACGGACGAGTCGTTGCGATCAGTGGTTCGCAAGTCGATGTGGTTGAAATTGTCCCTGATGGTCAGGGCGCGTGGCTGGAGCGTCCCCGGACCATCCCTTTAAAAGAGCACTCATAGTGGAACCCGAATAATGAACAGGATTTTCTCCGCCTTCGGCCTTTCGCTATGGATAGCGATGTTGTCGCCGATGGTACAAGCGGCCAATCTCAAGGCGCTGGATGTCGCTGCGCTGCCGGGAGACCGGGTCGAGTTGAAGTTGTCGTTCGATGCGCCGCCCCCGTTGCCTCAGGGCTACATGACTGAGTCGCCGGCCCGGATTGCGCTGGATTTGCCGGGTGTCGCCAGTCAACTGGCCAGCAAGACTCGCGATCTCGGTAGTGGAAATGCCCGCAGTGCAACGGTGGTGGAGGCCGGGGACCGTACGCGATTGATCATCAACCTGGCTCAGTCGGCCCCGTACGACTCGCGAATTGAAGGCAACAATTTGCTGGTGGTAGTCGGGCAGGGGGTCAAACCGTCGGCAATCCCGGCAATCCCGGCACGCGCCGCTGCGACGCCAGGCAAGGCCATTCGGGGTGTGGATTTTCAGCGAGGCACACAGGGCGAGGGCAACGTGGTGATCGACTTGTCGGACCCATCGATTGCGCCCGACATACAACAGCGTGAGGGCAAGATTATTGTCGGGTTTGCCAAAACCCGATTGCCCGAGTCGTTGCGCGTGCGTCTGGATGTGAAGGATTTCGCCACGCCCGTGCAGTTCGTCAATGCCAGCGCAAGCGGCGATCGAGCCACCATCAGCATCGAGCCCGGTGGTGCGTTCGATTACTCGACTTATCAGACCGACAGTAAACTCACCGTCAGCGTTCGCCCGGCGACGGTCGACGACCTGCAAAAGCGCAATGCCGGGCAACAGGCCTACAGCGGCGAGAAACTTTCGCTGAATTTCCAGGACATCGATGTACGCTCGGTGCTGCAACTGATCGCCGATTTCACCAACCTCAATCTGGTGGCCAGCGATACGGTGCAGGGTGGCATCACATTGCGCCTGCAGAACGTGCCGTGGGATCAGGCGCTGGATCTGGTGCTGAAAACCAAGGGGCTGGACAAGCGCAAGGTCGGTAATGTCCTGCTTGTTGCGCCGGCCGATGAAATTGCTGCTCGTGAGCGTCAGGAACTGGAATCACAAAAGCAGATTGCCGATCTGGCGCCGTTGCGCCGGGAACTGTTGCAGGTGAATTACGCCAAGGCGGCGGACATCGCCAAGCTCTTCCAGTCGGTGACCAGTGCCGAAGCGAAACCCGACGAACGGGGGTCGATCACCGTCGACGAGCGCACCAACAACATCATTGCCTACCAGACCCAGGACCGGCTTGATGAGCTGCGCAGGATCGTCACGCAGCTGGATATCCCTGTGCGTCAGGTCATGATCGAGGCGCGCATTGTCGAAGCCAACGTCGACTATGACAAAAGCCTCGGGGTGCGCTGGGGCGGATCGATACAGAACAGGGGCAACTGGAACACCTCCGGTGTCAGCAATGGACTCAACGGTTCATCGACCATCGGCACGCCCGGCAGTACCAGCACCAACTCACCGTTCGTCGACATGGGCGTCGCCAACAACACCTCGGGAATCGGCATCGCGTTCATCACCGATAACGTCTTGCTGGACCTGGAACTGACGGCCATGGAGAAAACCGGCAACGGCGAAATCGTCTCGCAACCCAAGGTGGTCACGTCCGACAAGGAAACCGCCAAGATCCTCAAGGGCACCGAGATTCCCTATCAGGAGGCCAGTTCCAGTGGCGCGACTTCGGTGTCGTTCAAGGAGGCCTCGCTGTCGCTGGAGGTGACGCCGCAGATCACGCCCGACAACCGGATCATCATGGAGGTGAAGGTGACCAAGGACGAGCCGGACTACCTGAACAAGGTCCAGGATGTACCGCCGATCAAGAAAAACGAAGTCAACGCCAAGGTCCTGGTCAACGATGGCGAGACCATCGTCATTGGCGGCGTTTTCTCAAATACTCAGAGCAAGGTCGTAGATAAGGTGCCATTTCTTGGCGATGTGCCGTATCTTGGCCGCCTTTTCCGGCGTGATGTGGTTTCGGAGAAAAAATCCGAGCTGTTGGTATTCCTCACTCCGCGTATCATGAATAATCAGGCGATTGCTGTGAGTCATTGATTCTGTGCGAAATTTGATTCTTGTAGGACCGATGGGTGCTGGAAAAAGCACCATCGGCCGGTTGCTGGCCAAAGAGCTGCGCCTGCCATTCAAAGATTCCGATAAGGAAATTGAATTGCGCACGGGCGCCAATATCCCTTGGATCTTCGATAAAGAAGGCGAACCGGGCTTTCGTGATCGCGAGCAGGCAATGATTGCCGAGCTGTGCGATTACGACGGAGTGGTGCTGGCGACAGGTGGGGGCGCGGTCATGCGCGAAGCCAATCGTCGGGCACTGCATGCCGGTGGGCGGGTGGTTTATCTGCATGCGTCGGTCGAGCAGCAGGTCGGCCGCACGGCCCGTGACCGCAATCGGCCATTGTTGCGTACCGCCGATCCGGCCAAGACCCTGCGGGACCTGTTGGCGATCCGCGATCCGCTTTACCGGGAAATTGCCGACCTGGTGGTCGAAACCGATGAGCGACCGCCGCGAATGGTCGTACTCGACATTCTAGAGCGCCTGCAGCAGTTGCCACCCCGTTAAAGCGCCGCGCGAAATGCGCTATCCTCGGCGTCTCGCCATGACCGCTCAAGGTTGTGGCGGATGGCTACCGAACGGCGTCACACCAGCAGATGCCGTGGATATTCGTTAACTCAAGGCAGGACGCCTGATTCATCTTCACTGTGGGGACACATGCAGACACTCAAGGTCGATCTAGGCGAGCGCAGCTACCCGATTCATATTGGCGAAGGTTTGTTGGATCAGCCTGAGCTGCTGGCCCCGCACATTCGTGGACGGCAAGTAGCGATCATCTCCAACGAGACTGTTGCACCGCTCTATCTCGAGCGTCTGACCCGCAGCCTGGCGCAGTTCTCGGTGATTTCCGTGGTGCTGCCCGACGGTGAAGCCTTCAAGACCTGGGAAACCCTGCAACTGATTTTCGACGGTCTGCTGACCGCGCGGCATGATCGCCGCACCACGGTAATCGCCCTCGGTGGCGGTGTGATCGGTGACATGGCCGGCTTTGCCGCCGCCTGCTACCAGCGCGGCGTCGATTTCATCCAGGTTCCGACCACGCTGCTGTCGCAGGTCGACTCCTCGGTGGGCGGCAAGACCGGGATCAACCATCCGCTGGGCAAGAACATGGTCGGCGCCTTCTATCAGCCGAACGTGGTGCTGATCGATACCGCCAGCCTCAATACCCTGCCGGCGCGCGAACTGTCCGCCGGTCTGGCGGAAGTCATCAAGTACGGGCTGATCTGTGATGAGCCGTTCCTGACCTGGCTCGAAGACAACGTCGACCGCCTGCGCAACCTGGACCAGCAAGCCCTGACCTATGCCATCGAGCGCTCCTGCGCGGCCAAGGCCGCGGTGGTCGGTGCCGATGAGAAAGAGACGGGCGTTCGTGCCACGTTGAACCTGGGCCACACTTTTGGCCACGCCATCGAAACCCACATGGGCTATGGTGTCTGGCTACATGGAGAAGCGGTGGCTGCTGGCACCGTGATGGCGCTGGAAATGTCCGCGCGACTGGGCTGGATCAGCGAGCAGGAGCGTGATCGCGGTATTCGTCTGTTCCAGCGTGCAGGGCTGCCGGTCATTCCGCCAGAAGAGATGACAGAAGCCGATTTCCTCGAACATATGTCCATTGATAAAAAAGTGATCGACGGTCGTTTGCGCCTGGTGCTGCTGCGCCACATGGGTGAAGCGGTGGTGACCGACGATTATCCGAAAGAGGTTCTACAGGCCACGCTGGGGGCAGACTACCGCGCCCTGGCTCAGCTTAAAGGTTAATAAGAACACGATGACTAGTTTGCATGCCGACGAGGCTTTCCTCGGCCATTACCAGTTGAGTCATGACCCTTTTGCTCCACGGGTGCCTGGCTTCAAATTTTTCCCGGCCCAGCGCAAACCCGTGCTGGGACAGTTGCATCACCTGGCCCGCTACAGTCAGCTGCTGCTGGTCGTCACTGGCCCCGAGGGCAGTGGCAAGACCTTGTTGCGTCAGGCTCTGGTCGCCAGCACCAACAAGCAGTCGGTACAAAGTGTGGTGGTGTCCGCCCGTGGCGCCGGCGATGCGGCCGGGGTGCTGCGTCAGGTGGCCCAGGCGCTGAATGTCGCCCAGGCGGATGCCGACGCTATCCTGGCCCAGGTGGTGCAGCTTGCACTCACCGGCCAGGAAGTCTATTTGCTGGTCGATGACGCCGAACAGCTCGATGAGTCCGCCCTTGAGGTTCTGATGGTCCTGGCGGCCGGCGCGCCTGAAGGTCGCCCGCATGTATTCCTGTTCGGTGAGACCGCGCTGATCGCTCAGCTTGAGGCTTTGCATCTCGAGGAAGAGCGTTTCCACGTCATCGAACTGCAGCCCTATACCGAGGACGAAACCCGCGAGTATCTGGAGCAGCGGCTCGAGGGCGCTGGCCGCGGCATCGAACTTTTCACCGCGGATCAGATCTCTGATATTCACGAAAGCTCCGAAGGTTGGCCTGGCAGCATCAATCAGGTCGCCCGCGATGCAATGATCGAAGCCATGATCGCCAGCCGCTCTGCGGTCAAGCGTCCAAAAATGGGGTTCAATATGCCGAAGAAACACGTATTGGCGATTTCCGCCGTTGTCGTGGTTGCGGTAGCTGCCGCCTGGATGATGCCGGGTCGCAACAAGGCACCGACCACCGGTGCGCCCGCCAATGAACAGGCGCAACTGCCGCTTGGCCAGGGCCAGCCAACCGCGAATGGCGGTGCTCCGGCCGTGGAATTCGCCGGCAACACCCAGCCGATGCCGTTGCCGTTGGTCGGTAACTCGCAACCGGTCATGCGCGCCCCGCTGGCTGAAGCCGCAGGCGGCATCACCGAAGGCGACGACGGCGTTCCGGTTGAAGGCTCCAGCGCCACACCACCGACGGTGACCACCACCGCGCCGCCTGTGGGCGTTCCTGCCGGCCCTGCGCCGACACCAGCGGCCAAGCCTGCACCTGCGCCGACTCAGGTCGCCACGGCCAAGCCAGCGCCTGCTCCAGTGGCCAAGCCAGCCCCTGCGCCAGCCAAGCCAGCCGTTGCTGCGGCGGCCAAGCCTGCCGAGAAACCGGCTCCTACGGCCAAGGCGGCGGGTGGCACCTGGTACGCCGGTCAGGCACCGGGCAACTACGTGGTGCAAATCCTCGGCACCAGCTCCGAAACTGCCGCACAAAGCTTCGTCAAGGAGCAGGGCGGCGAGTACCGTTATTTCAAGAAAGTCCTCAATGGCAAGCCGCTCTACGTGATCACCTATGGCAACTTCGCCAATCGTGATGCAGCCGTTTCCGCCATCAAGGCCTTGCCAGCGAAGGTTCAGGCTGGTAAACCTTGGCCTCGCACTGTCGCCAGCGTCCAACAGGAACTGGCAACAACTCGCTGAAGATTCGGCGGCCTTACCCAGGCCGCCTCTCCAAGCACCTCAAAATTTCTACAAGTGCGCGCAACCTTCCGGGCTGCGTGCCTTGTGGTGTCTGCGTCACAGTAGTCTTTGAGTCGTTGCGGTCAAAATTAAAAAAGTTTTGACTAGCACAGCATATCGCTTTAAACCTTTCACAAATGCGACATAGATTTGCGACATTTCGTCGTCAAATTTGTGAGGCCAAGTGTCGGTGTGTACAATGACCTCCCTTTTGTCCCCGCAAAGCTGGCGTACGTTCGGCGCGGATGGCAAGTGGTTGAATTGAAAAGAAATTTGCCTCGTACAGAGGCAGCCTGGTGAGAAAGTGTCTATGAAAGCAGGTCTGTACCAACCAGATGAATTCAAGGATAACTGTGGTTTCGGCCTGATAGCCCATATGCAGGGCGAGCCCAGTCATACCCTTTTGCAAACGGCCATCGAGGCCCTGACCTGCATGACCCACCGCGGTGGGATTAATGCCGACGGCAAGACCGGTGACGGTTGCGGTCTGCTGATTCAAAAGCCGGACGTGTTCCTGCGAGCCATCGCCCAGGAAACCTTCGGCGTCGAAATGCCCAAGCAATATGCGGTGGGCATGGTCTTCTTCAACCAGGACCCGGTCAAAGCCGAAGCCGCTCGCGAGAACATGAACCGCGAGATCCTGGCCGCCGGCTTGCAGCTGGTTGGCTGGCGCAAAGTGCCGATCGACACCAGCGTCCTCGGCCGCCTGGCCCTTGAGCGCCTGCCGCAGATCGAGCAAGTGTTCATCGGCGGTGAAGGCCTGAGCGACCAGGACATGGCCGTCAAGCTGTTCACCTCCCGTCGTCGCTCGTCCGTGGCCAACGCCGCCGACACCGACCACTACGTCTGCAGCTTTTCGCACAAGACCATCATTTACAAAGGCCTGATGATGCCGGCGGACTTGACCGCCTTCTATCCGGACCTGAGCGATGAGCGCCTGCAAACTTCGATTTGCGTGTTCCACCAGCGCTTCTCCACCAACACCCTGCCGAAATGGCCGCTGGCTCAACCGTTCCGCTTCCTGGCGCACAACGGCGAGATCAACACCATCACCGGCAACCGCAACTGGGCCGTGGCCCGTCGCACCAAGTTCACCAACGACCTGATGGACCTGGAAGAACTCGGCCCGCTGGTCAACCGCGTGGGTTCGGATTCCTCGAGCATGGACAACATGCTGGAGCTGATGGTCACCGGCGGCATCGACCTGTTCCGTGGCGTGCGGATGATCATTCCGCCAGCGTGGCAGAACGTCGAGACCATGGACCCGGATCTGCGTGCGTTCTACGAATACAACTCGATGCACATGGAGCCGTGGGACGGCCCGGCCGGCGTGGTAATGACCGACGGTCGCTACGCGGTGTGCCTGCTCGACCGTAACGGTCTGCGTCCGGCGCGTTGGGTCACCACCAAGAACGGCTTCATCACCCTGGCCTCGGAAATCGGTGTCTGGAACTACCAGCCTGAAGACGTGATCGCCAAGGGTCGTGTGGGACCTGGCCAGATCTTTGCCGTGGACACCGAGACCGGTCAGATCCTCGACACCGATGCGATCGACAACCGTCTGAAGTCCCGTCATCCGTACAAGCAATGGCTGCGCAAGAATGCCCTGCGCATCCAGGCGACCATGGAAGACAACGACCACGGTTCGGCGTTCTACGACGTCGATCAGCTCAAGCAATACATGAAGATGTACCAGGTCACGTTCGAAGAGCGCGACCAGGTGCTGCGCCCGCTCGGCGAGCAAGGCTACGAAGCCGTGGGTTCGATGGGCGACGATACGCCGATGGCCGTGCTGTCCCAGCGCGTGCGCACGCCGTACGACTATTTCCGCCAGCAGTTCGCCCAGGTGACCAACCCGCCGATCGACCCGCTGCGTGAAGCCATCGTCATGTCGCTGGAAATCTGCCTCGGTGCCGAGCGCAACATTTTCCAGGAGTCGCCGGAACACGCTTCGCGCGTGATCCTCAGCTCGCCGGTCATTTCCCCGGCCAAGTGGCGTTCGCTGATGAACCTCGATCGTCCGGGCTTCGAGCGCGCGATCATCGATCTGAACTACGACGAAAGCGTCGGCCTCGAAGCGGCCATCCGCAACGTCGCCGATCAGGCTGAAGAAGCCGTGCGCGCCGGTCGTACCCAGGTCGTGCTGAGTGACCGTCACATCGCCCCGGGCAAGTTGCCGATCCATGCGTCCCTGGCCACCGGCGCGGTGCACCACCGCCTGACCGAAAAAGGCCTGCGTTGCGACTCCAACATCCTGGTGGAAACCGCGACTGCTCGTGACCCGCATCACTTCGCCGTGTTGATCGGTTTCGGTGCCTCTGCCGTTTATCCGTTCCTGGCCTACGAAGTGCTGGGTGACCTGATCCGTACCGGTGAAGTACTGGGCGACCTCTACGAGGTGTTCAAGAACTACCGTAAAGGCATCACCAAGGGCCTGCTCAAGATCCTGTCGAAGATGGGCATCTCGACCATCACGTCGTACCGCGGTGCGCAGTTGTTCGAGGCCATCGGCCTTTCCGAGGAAGTCTGCAACCTGAGCTTCCGTGGCGTGCCGAGCCGCATCAAGGGTGCGCGTTTCGTCGACATCGAAGCTGAACAGAAAGCCCTGGCCACCGAAGCCTGGAGTCCGCGCAAGCCAATCCAGCAAGGCGGCCTGCTGAAGTTCGTCCACGGTGGCGAATATCACGCGTACAACCCGGACGTGGTCAACACCCTGCAGGCGGCTGTGCAGCAGGGCGACTACAGCAAGTTCAAGGAATACACGTCGCTGGTGGACAACCGCCCGGTGTCGATGATCCGCGACCTGCTGAAAGTCAAAACCCTCGACACTCCATTGGATATCAGCGAGATCGAACCGCTGGAATCGGTGCTCAAGCGCTTCGACTCCGCCGGTATCTCCCTGGGCGCCCTGTCGCCGGAAGCTCACGAGGCCCTGGCCGAAGCCATGAACCGCCTCGGTGCGCGTTCCAACTCCGGCGAAGGCGGCGAAGACCCGGCGCGCTACGGCACCATCAAGAGCTCGAAAATCAAGCAGGTTGCGACTGGCCGTTTCGGTGTGACCCCGGAATACCTGGTCAACGCCGAAGTGCTGCAGATCAAGGTCGCCCAAGGCGCCAAGCCGGGCGAGGGTGGTCAACTGCCGGGCGGTAAAGTGAACGGTCTGATCGCCAAGCTGCGTTACGCAGTGCCAGGCGTGACGCTGATTTCGCCACCGCCGCACCACGACATCTATTCGATCGAAGACTTGTCGCAGCTGATTTTCGACCTGAAACAAGTCAACCCGAAGGCGCTGGTTTCGGTGAAGCTGGTAGCAGAAGCGGGCGTCGGCACCATCGCCGCCGGTGTGGCCAAGGCCTACGCGGACTTGATCACCATCTCCGGCTACGACGGCGGCACCGGTGCATCGCCGCTGACCTCGATCAAATACGCGGGCGCTCCGTGGGAACTCGGCCTGGCCGAAACCCACCAGACCCTGCGTGGCAACGACTTGCGCGGCAAAGTCCGGGTACAGACCGACGGCGGCCTGAAAACCGGCCTCGACGTGATCAAGGCGGCCATCCTCGGCGCTGAAAGCTTTGGCTTCGGCACCGCGCCGATGATCGCCCTAGGCTGTAAATACCTGCGCATCTGCCACCTGAACAACTGCGCCACCGGCGTCGCGACTCAGAACGAGAAGCTGCGCAAGGACCACTACATCGGCACCGTCGACATGGTGGTGAATTTCTTCACCTACGTCGCCGAAGAAACCCGTGAGTGGCTGGCGAAGCTGGGCGTGCGTTCCCTCGAGGAGCTGATCGGCCGTACCGATCTGCTGGAGGTCCTCGAAGGCCAGACCGCCAAGCAGCATCACCTGGACCTGACTCCGTTGCTGGGCAGCGACCACGTGCCGGCGGACAAACCGCAGTTCTGTGGCGTAGAGCGCAACCCGCCGTTCGACAAGGGCCTGCTGGCCGAGAAAATGGTCGATATGGCCACCTCGGCGATCAACGACCTGAGCGGCGCTGAATTCACCCTGGATATCTGCAACTGCGACCGTTCCATCGGTGCACGGATCTCCGGCGAAATCGCGCGCAAGCACGGCAACCAGGGCATGGCCAACGCGCCGATCACCTTCCGCTTCAAGGGCACTGCGGGCCAGAGCTTTGGTGTGTGGAACGCCGGCGGCCTGAACATGTACCTGGAAGGCGACGCCAACGACTACGTCGGCAAGGGTATGACCGGTGGCAAGCTGGTGATAGTGCCGCCGAAAGGCAGCGTCTACCGCACCCAGGACAGTGCCATCATCGGCAACACCTGCCTGTACGGCGCCACGGGCGGCAAGCTGTTCGCCGCCGGCACCGCGGGCGAGCGTTTCGCCGTGCGTAACTCCGGTGCCCACACTGTGGTGGAAGGCACTGGCGATCACTGCTGCGAGTACATGACAGGTGGTTTCGTCTGCGTATTGGGCAAGACCGGTTACAACTTCGGCTCTGGCATGACCGGCGGTTTCGCCTACGTGCTCGACCAGGACAACACCTTCGTTGACCGGGTCAACCACGAACTGGTGGAAATCCAGCGGATCAGCGGCGAGGCGATGGAAGCCTACCGTAGCCACCTGCAACGCGTGCTGAACGAGTACGTCGAGGAAACCGACAGCGAGTGGGGTCGTGAGCTCGCCGAGAACCTCGATGATTACGTGCGTCGTTTCTGGCTGGTCAAGCCCAAGGCTGCCAACCTGAAATCGTTGCTTTCCAGCACCCGTGCCAACCCGCAGTGATGCGCCTGAAGAGTTTGATGAGGTTTTAAAATGGCTGAACGTCTGAATAATGACTTCCAGTTCATCGAGGTCGGGCGCAAGGATCCGAAGAAGAAACTGTTGCGTCAACGCAAGAAAGAGTTCGTGGAAATCTACGAACCCTTCAAACCCCAGCAGTCGGCCGACCAGGCCCACCGCTGCCTGGGTTGCGGTAACCCGTATTGCGAATGGAAGTGCCCGGTGCACAACTTCATTCCCAACTGGCTGAAGCTGGTGGCCGAGGGCAACATCCTCCAGGCCGCCGAGTTGTCGCACCAGACCAACACCCTGCCGGAAGTCTGCGGCCGGGTGTGCCCGCAGGACCGTCTGTGCGAGGGTGCCTGCACCCTCAACGACGGCTTCGGCGCGGTGACCATCGGTTCGGTGGAGAAGTACATCACCGACACCGCGTTCGCCATGGGCTGGCGCCCGGACATGTCCAAGGTCAAGCCGACCGGCAAGCGTGTCGCGATCATCGGTGCCGGGCCTGCTGGCCTGGGTTGCGCCGACGTGCTGGTGCGCGGCGGCGTGACCCCGGTGGTGTTCGACAAGAACCCGGAAATCGGTGGCCTGCTGACCTTCGGCATCCCCGAGTTCAAGCTGGAAAAGACCGTGCTGAGCAATCGTCGCGAAGTCTTCACCGGCATGGGCATCGAGTTCCGCCTCAACACCGAGGTGGGCAAGGACGTGACCATGGAGCAACTGCTCGAAGAATACGATGCCGTATTCATGGGCATGGGCACCTACACCTACATGAAGGGCGGTTTTGCCGGTGAAGACCTGCCGGGCGTGTACGACGCACTGGACTTCCTGATCGCCAACGTCAACCGCAACCTGGGCTTTGAAAAGTCGCCGGAAGATTTCGTCGACATGAAAGGCAAGAAGGTCGTGGTCCTGGGCGGTGGCGACACGGCGATGGACTGCAACCGTACGTCGATCCGCCAGGGCGCCAAGTCGGTGACCTGTGCTTATCGTCGTGACGAAGCGAACATGCCGGGCTCGCGCAAAGAGGTGAAGAACGCCAAGGAAGAAGGCGTGAAGTTCCTCTACAACCGCCAGCCGATTGCCATCGTCGGTGAAGACAAGGTCGAAGGCGTGAAAGTGGTCGAGACCCGTCTCGGCGAGCCGGACGCCCGTGGCCGTCGCAGTCCCGAGCCGATCCCGGGTTCCGAAGAGATCATCCCGGCCGACGCCGTGGTCATCGCCTTCGGTTTCCGCCCAAGCCCGGCGCCGTGGTTCGAGCAGTTCGAGATCCAGACCGACAGCCAGGGCCGCGTTGTGGCACCGGAACAAGGCCAGTACAAGCACCAGACCAGCAACCCGAAAATCTTCGCCGGTGGCGACATGGTGCGCGGATCGGACCTGGTGGTGACGGCAATCTTCGAAGGCCGTAATGCCGCCGAAGGGATCCTGGATTACCTGGGCGTCTAAGCACCCGATCCAGCCTTGAAATGCAGTAACCCTGTGGGAGCGAGCCTGCTCGCGAAAGCGGTCTGCCAGCCAACATCTCTGTTGGATGTGCCGGCCTCTTCGCGAGCAAGCTCGCTCCCACAGTTGTTTCTTGGTGTTGCGAAGGCTGCATTCCACCGCGACAAATTGACCCGATAGACAAAAGGCTGACCTGCATCCGTGCCTTTTGCGCCCGGCTCTGAGAAAATGCCCTCACTTTTTTTCCGGATGCCGACATGACTGCCCTGAAGAACGACCGTTTCCTGCGCGCCCTGCTCAAGCAACCCGTAGACGTCACCCCCGTGTGGATGATGCGTCAGGCCGGTCGCTACCTGCCTGAATACCGCGCCAGCCGCGCCAAGGCCGGCGATTTCATGAGCCTGTGCATGAACCCGGCGTTCGCTTGCGAAGTCACGATGCAGCCGCTCGACCGTTATCCACAACTGGACGCGGCGATCCTCTTTTCCGACATCCTGACCATCCCCGATGCCATGGGCCAGGGTCTGTACTTCGAAACCGGCGAAGGTCCGCGCTTCAAGAAAGTCGTCAGTACCCTGGCCGACATCGAAGCCCTGCCGATTCCCGACCCGCAGAAAGACCTGGGCTACGTGATGGATGCGGTCAGCACCATCCGGCGTGAACTGAACGGTCGTGTACCGTTGATCGGCTTCTCCGGCAGCCCATGGACCCTGGCGACCTACATGGTCGAAGGCGGCTCGTCGAAAGACTTCCGCAAGACCAAGGCCATGCTCTACGACAACCCGCAAGCCATGCACCTGTTGCTGGACAAGCTTGCGCAATCGGTCACCAGCTACCTCAACGGCCAGATCATGGCCGGTGCGCAAGCGGTGCAGATCTTCGATACCTGGGGCGGCAACCTGTCGGCAGCGGCGTACCAGGAGTTCTCCCTGGCCTACATGCGCAAAATCGTCAGCGGCCTGATCCGCGAACACGAAGGCCGCAAGGTGCCGGTCATCCTGTTCACCAAGAACGGCGGCCTGTGGCTGGAAAGCATCGCCGATGCCGGTGCTGATGCATTGGGCCTGGACTGGACCTGCGACATCGGCAACGCCCGTGCCCGTGTTGGCGACAAGGTCGCGCTGCAAGGCAACATGGACCCGACGGTGCTCTACGCCAAGCCGGAAGCCATTCGCGCTGAAGTCGGGCGCATTCTCGCCAGCTACGGCAAAGGCAGCGGTCACGTGTTCAACCTCGGTCATGGCATTACGCCGGAAGTCGATCCGGAACACGCCGGCGCATTCCTGCGCGCCGTGCATGAACTGTCGGCGCAATATCACGAGTAACGGCCAGCGCCGTTTTCAAGAAACCTGTCCCGCCTCGTGCCGGACAGGTTTTTTTATGGTTGTTCACGCAATGCCGGGGAACACCGATAACTGTTTGGTGGTGCACGTGTTCCCCTGTAGGAGCTGCCGAAGGCTGCGATCTTTTGATCTTGATCTTCCGCAATCTCCAGATCGCAAAATCAAAATCAAAAGATCGCAGCCTTCGGCAGCTCCTACAGATATTTCGCTATCTGTGTTCCCCCGGGATTCCGTAAAGAACCTTTTTTATGCCCTGCAGAAATACTCTCCGGATGTAGCGTTTCTGTTGGCAGGGTATTTTCTTTCCTGAGTGAAATTCGAATGAGCAGACTATTCCTGGCCGGTTCGATGATTACTCCTACATAGAATTCTTCGTCATCCCCGTAAGGTTCCAGATCCCTGTTCAGCACAACGCTGAACGGTAACGAAGCAAACATCGCGGCCTGCAAGGCGCCTTGTTTTCGATAGGCAGTCTGGAACACATCATGAAACTTACATTTGATAAAAGAAGTGCGTTAACGGCCTGCACCTCTTCGATGATCCTTTTATCGGCAATGCTGGCCTCTCAAACCGCATCCGCCCACGGCTATCTGGATGTGCCGCCGTCACGCGCACTGGCCTGCCAGAAAGGCTTGAACACCAACTGTGGTGGCGCACAGTACGAGCCGCAGAGCGTCGGTGAAACCTTCAAGGGCTTTCCCGCAGGTGTCGGCGGTGCCCCTTTGCAGGGGCCGGTCGATGGCAAGATCGCCAGCGGCGGTCACGCGCTGTTCTCCGCGCTGGACGCACAGTCCGCCACCCGCTGGCACCTGACGGAAATCAAGGATCGCAACATCGATTTCCAATGGCGTTACACCGCCGCCCACCCGGCGACCAAGCACGAGTATTTCATCTCCAGCGACGGCTGGAACCCGAACGAGTCGCTCAAGCGCGCCACCTTCGAAAGCACGCCGTTCTGCACCATCGATGGCGGCAACCAGTTGCCGGCGTCGGGCGCCAGGCACAGCTGCACCCTCCCGTCCGACAAGTCCGGCCACCACGTCATCCTGGCCATCTGGACCGTCGGTGACACCGCCGCCGCGTTTTACAATGTCGCAGACGTGAACATCCTTGCCGAACCCGACTTGCCGGGCGGCTGGTCGCCGGTAGGCAGCATTGCGTCATCGACTCCGTTGCTGGTGGGTGACAAGGTCAAGGCCCGCGCGTTTACCGCCAAGGGCGAGAGTGCGGAATACAGCGTGGAAATCAGCATCGATAACGCTGAAGAAGGCACACCGCAAAACTGGTCGTACAAGCTGGCGGAAAAAATCAACCAGACCCACACCCTGGTTCGCGCCGGTATCCGTGACGAGAGCGGCAATGTTGTCCCAGTCAAAGGCACCAACCGCCTCTACGTGCAAAAAGAAAGCGGCGTAGTCCGCTATGAAGTGCAGTTGGCCATGAAGGAAGACGCCGCTGCGCACATGGCGGTGACCTCTCAGCAAGCCGAATACGTCCTGGATAAAGGCCGGGCCAAAGTCGAATTCAGCATGACTGCGAACCGCGCGATGGACGTCGAAGCGACCTTGTTCGACCAGAACAACAAACCGGTCGGCACCACGTCGGCACAAGTGGCCACCGGCTCCACCTCGTTGTCCCTGGATGTGCGCAGCAACCCGGGTGCGCACACGCTGACCCTGGTCGGCACCACCCTGGATGGCCGCACCACCCGTCAGGACACCAAGACCACTCAACTGACCGGTGAAGGCGCGGTCATCGAATACGACTTCGTATTCCCTGAAGGCCTCAGCGACTACACCGCCGGCACCAAGGTGCTGCAACCGAAGACCGACGAAGTCTTCGAGTGCAAGCCATTCCCTGCGTCGGGTTATTGCAAGCAGTACACCCCTACCGCCAACGGTTTTGAACCGGGTGTCGGTGCTCACTCGCACATGGCGTGGGACAAGTTGTAAGTCCCCGCAACTGGCTTCAGACGGCCTCAAAAAGGTCGCCTGAAGCCAGGTGTTTCTGTTGAGTACCGAGTTGAAAATGAAGGTTTCGAATTTTTCCGGACAACGCTTTCGGGCATGCCTGAGCAGCATTTGCTGGCTCGCGTTGCCAATGGGCGCTGCGGTATTTCTGGCGTGGCAGGAACAGTTGTTTCGCGAGCACCTGGCTTCACCGTCGCCCGACATCGCAACGCTGGAGGCGGTGCCTGTACGTGAGCCGCTCGAAACAACATCGATTGCCATCGTGTTCGGCCTGACGACGGAGGCCGCACCGCGGCCCAGCGCCGAACCGCTGACCTTGCAAGCGAGCTTTGTCAGCAACGGACTATCCAAGGCACTGCTGGCCAATGCTCAAG
Organism: Pseudomonas sp. GW456-E7; assembly: GCF_059424105.1. Lineage (NCBI taxonomy): Bacteria > Pseudomonadati > Pseudomonadota > Gammaproteobacteria > Pseudomonadales > Pseudomonadaceae > Pseudomonas > Pseudomonas sp. GW456-E7. The sequence continues at coordinate 75,036 of NZ_JBWKZB010000001.1, forward strand.
GTTCTCGTCTCTATCAGGTGGGCGAGCGTTTGCCCGGCGGCAGTGTCCTGCGTCGTATCGAGACCCACCAGGTTGTGCTGTGGAACAAGGGCCGGGAAGAGCTGCTAACGCTCGTCCCCTCTGGCGCACGGTTCCTGACGGGACTCGAATCATCCGTCGATGCTCAACCGGTCACCACGACCACGCGTTTTTTACGCCCGCTCTCCGGGCAACCAGAGTGATGAATTTCATGAACAGCTTCGTCGGCGCGCATTGGTTGCGTTCCATGCTTTTGCTTGCCGTTTTGGCGGCGGCAGCCTTCCCGGGCACGCTTCGAGGCGCCGAAGAAAAATGGCAACTGGCGATGAACAACGCAGAGCTGCGCGACATCGTCGAAGAGATCTCCAGCATTCTCGGGACCACGGTAGTGCTGGACCCCAAGGTCTCCGGTCGTATCACCGTCATGTCCCGGCAGGCCCTCGATCGTGAAGGGGTGCGCCGGTTGTTCTATTCAGTGCTCGACGCCCACAATTTCACGGTGATCGATGAGGGCGACCGGATTCTCATCACTCCGGTTGCCGAGGCCAGGACCCGGGCCGGTCAGGGCACGGTAAAAACCAGCACGGCGTCGCAGTTCGTGACTGAGGTCATCGGGTTGAACACCGGTAGCGCCACCGATATCGCCGGGCTGGTGCGGCCGTTGGTTTCTGCCAACGGTTATGTCGGCCCCTCGGTGTCGGCCAACGCGTTGGTGCTGACCGATACGGCCGCGAATGTGAAGCGCATCGCCCGGGTGATCCGTGAACTGGACTCGGGGCAGAACAACCTGCACGCGGTGCTTCAGCTCCAGCATGCCCAGGCCGGCGATGTCGCGCCGGTGATCGAGGCCTCCATGGGCAAGCGCAATGCCGAGTCGGCCATACAAGTACTGGCTGACACCCGGACCAATCGCCTGGTTTTCATTGGTCCGCCGGTCGTTCGCCAGCGTTTGATCGAACTGGCCCGTGGTCTCGATACACCGGCCACCACGACCCTCGACAACGCCCGGGTGATTCGCCTGCGTCACAGCGATGCCAAGCAGTTGGCCGAGATTCTGGAGTCGATGGGGCAGGGCAGAAAACAGGTGTCCGCCGCCGGCAACGCCAAGGACATGTCGGGCGGCACAGCCTTCATGATCAAGGCCGATGAAAGCCAGAACGCGCTGGTGCTGATTGCCGAGCCGGCACAGGTGCGGACCATCGAAAGCATCGTGCGCCAACTGGACCAGCCGCGGGCCCAGGTGTTGATCCACGCCGCCATCGTCGAAATCTCCGGCGACATCGCCGAGGCCGTCGGTGTGCAGTGGAACCTCAACACCGGCGACGCCAAGGGCTTCATCAACTTTCCCGGCACCGACATTCCGATTGTCGGCGGGTTGAGGTTCGACGAGAAACGATCGGCGCCGGAAGGGGCGATCCTGCAACTGGGCAGCGACCGCTTCGGTGCGCTGATTTCGGCCCTGGCCAGCAACACCCACAGCAACCTGCTGTCCACCCCGAGCCTGTTGACCCTGGACAATCAGGAAGCGGAAATCATCGTCGGCCAGAACGTGCCGTTCAAGACCGGTTCCTACGCCACCAACAGCAACGGCGCGGAGAATCCGTTCACCACCGTCGAGCGCAAGGACGTCGGCATCAGCCTGAAGATCAAGCCTTACATCAACGAAGGCTCGACGCTGCGCCTGGAGGTCGAGCAGGAGGTGTCGGACATCGCCCCCTCGGTGTCGGGCATCGACTCCTCGGACCTGATCACCAACAAGCGAGCGCTCAAAAGCACCATCCTCGCCGACGATGGCGAAATCATCGTGATCGGCGGCCTGATCCGCGACAGCGTGCGCACCCAGAAAAGTGGCGTGCCGCTGCTGCGTGACATTCCCTACCTCGGCGCGATGTTCCGCTGGAGCCGCGACACCCAGACCAAAAGCAATCTGATGGTGTTCTTGCGCCCGACCATCGTGCGCAGCAAGGAGGACCTGTCCCAGGTCAGCCAGCAGCGTTATAACGCGCTGCGTGACTTGAGCAAATCGGGGGCGGGGGAAAACAACTCGTTGCTGCTGCCATCCGAGGCGCGCGGGTTGTTTGAACCGGCCAGCGACGCGCCAGTGTTCGACTTGCGCGGCAAGGCGCAGTAACCCATGGGCGAATTCAGCGAGCAATTGCCCTTCGGCTTCGCCCGGCGTTTTGGTGTGTTGCTGGAGCGTGACGGCGACGATCTGCGCCTTGCCCTGCGCAGCGATGCACCGCTCAGCGCAGTGTCAGAGGCGCGCCGGGTGTGCGGGTCGACGCTGCCGTTCGTCATCGTCGACGCCGAAGAATATGCCTCACGCCTGGCGGCTGCCTATCGCGAGGGGCAAAGCGCGGTGGAGCAGGTAGCCCAAGGGCTGGACGAAGAACTGGACTTGCTCAGCCTGGTCGATCAGGTGCCGCAAACCGCCGACCTGTTGGAGCAACAGGGCGATGCGCCGATCATTCGCCTGATCAACGCACTGCTCGGTGAAGCCGTGCGCGAGCACGCCTCGGACGTGCACCTGGAAACCTTCGAGCAGTACCTGTCGGTGCGTATGCGGGTGGATGGCCAACTGCGTGAAATGCTCAGGCCCAAGCGCGAACTGGCGACGCTGCTGGTGTCGCGGATCAAGGTCATGGCGCGCCTGGACATCGCGGAAAAACGCGTGCCCCAGGATGGGCGAATGGCCTTGCGTCTGGCCGGGCATGAAGTCGATGTGCGGGTCTCGACGCTGCCTTCGGCCCACGGTGAACGGGTGGTGCTGCGCCTGCTCGACAAGCAGGCCGGGCGCCTTGACCTGCATCGGTTGGGCATGCCGGACGATACCCTCGCGGCCCTGCGCCAGTTATTGGGCAAACCCCACGGCATCCTGTTGGTGACCGGGCCGACCGGCTCCGGCAAGACCACCAGCCTGTACGCCGCGTTGAGCAGCCTGAATGACCAGACCCGCAACATCCTCACGGTCGAAGACCCGATTGAGTATCACCTGCCGGGTGTGGGCCAGATGCCGGTCAACCCGAAAGTCGACATGACCTTTGCCCGCGGCCTGCGGGCGATTCTGCGCCAGGACCCGGACGTGGTGATGGTCGGCGAAATCCGCGACCGCGAAACCGCCGAGATCGCCGTGCAGGCGTCTTTGACCGGGCATCTGGTGCTGTCGACCTTGCACACCAACAGTGCGGTCGGCGCCGTCACGCGGCTGGTCGACATGGGCGTCGATGCCTACCTGCTGGCGTCCTCGCTGGTAGGCATTCTGGCCCAGCGCCTGCTGCGCACCCTGTGCCCCCATTGCAAGGTTTCGTACACCGCCGATGCGGCGGCCTGTGAGCGCCTGGGGCTCGACACGGCGACATCGCACACCCTGTGCAAAGCCTCGGGCTGCGTGCAGTGCCAGCACGGCTATCGCGGGCGCATCGGCATCTACGAACTGATCAGCGTGACGCCCGCCGTCTCGGCGCTGATCCATCAGGGCGCGAGTGAGCAAATCCTTGTCGACGCAACGCGCAGGGTCTCGCGCAGCCTGTTCCAGGACGGGCGTCAGCGGGTGCTGGAAGGCTTGACCAGCCTCGATGAGTTGCTGCGCGTGACCCAGGAGCACTGACGGATGCCGACCTTCGATTACCGCGCCCTTGATGCCCAAGGCCGATCTTGCAAGGGACGCCTGGAGGCCGATGGACCCCGTCATGCGCGACAAGTGTTGCGCGAGCGTGGCGTGTGGCCGCGTGTGTTGATCGAGGTCCGGGTCGGCAGCGATACAGGCAAGCAACCTCGCGGCGCAGGCCTGAGCGCGGCTGATCTGGCGTTGTTGACCTTGCAGCTGGCAACGCTGGTTCAGGCCGGGCTGCCTCTGGAAGAGGCACTCGAGGCGGTGACGAAACAGAGCTCGAAGCGCAAGGTCGCGGGCCTGCTCTCGGCGGTCAGGAGCCGGGTGATGGAAGGCCACGCCCTGGCCTCGGCCCTGGGGCAATTCCCCAGGGCTTTCCCCGAATTGTTTCGCGCCACCGTGGCCGCCGGCGAACGTTCGGGGCATTTGGGCCATGTGCTGGAGCAACTGGCGGCCTACACACAGGCCCGCCAGGCCTCGCGGCAAAAGATCCAGATGGCCCTGGTGTACCCCTTGATCCTGATGCTGGCCAGCGCAGCAATCGTCGGTTTTCTGCTCGGCTATGTGGTGCCGGATGTGGTGAAGATCTTCGTCGACAGCGGCCAGCCGTTGCCCTGGCTGACCCAGGCACTGATTGGTGTGAGCAACGGCCTGCGCAACCATTTCCTGTTGTTGATGGGGGTGCTGGTGACGCTGTTCGGCCTGTGGCGCTGGGGCTGGCAGCAGCCGCAGTGGCGTCTGCGCTGGCATCGTTGGCTGCTGAGTGCGCCCGTCATCGGTGAAGTGCTGCGGGCCATGGAAGCCGCGCGGTTTGCCAGCACCCTGGCGATCCTCGGCAAAAGTGCCGTGCCCTTGGTGGACGCACTGGAGATTGCCGCCGCGGTCATCGGCAACCTGACCATTCGCGCGCGGATGGTCGATGTCGCCCGTTCCGTGCGCGAAGGCGGAACACTCACTCGCGGGCTGGAGTTGAGCGGCGACATCCCGCCGATGATGCTGCACATGATCGCCAGCGGTGAACGTGCCGGCGAACTCGACCGCATGTTGGCCCGGGCCGCCGAACAACAGGAAAGCAGCCTCGCCGCGCGCATTGCGCTGGTGGTGAGCCTGTTCGAGCCGGCCATGCTGGTGCTGATGGGCGGCGTTGTGCTGCTGATCGTCATGGCCATCCTGCTCCCGATTCTCAGCCTCAACCAATTGGTGAATTGATCCATGCAACCTGTCCGCAAAAGCCTTTCCCGCGTGCAACGCGGTTTTACCCTGATCGAAATCATGGTGGTGGTGGTCATCATCGGCGTGCTGGGGGCCATTGTGGTGCCGCAGTTCATGAGCCGTCCCGATCAGGCCAAGGTCACCGCCGCCAGAATCGATATCCAGGCCATCGCCACCGCCCTGGAAATGTATCGCCTCGACAACGCCCATTACCCCTCGACCCAGCAAGGCCTGGAAGCGTTGGTCAAACGTCCCTCCGGACTGCCCACGGCGCGTGGCTGGAACCCTGAGGGTTACCTCAAGAGCATACCGGTCGACCCGTGGAACACGCCTTATCAGTATCTCAATCCGGGTGTGAAATCGCCGGAAGGCACGTACGACCTGTATTCCCTGGGTGCCGATGGCGTAGCCGGCGGTGAAGGGTTTGCAGCGGAAATCGGCAATTGGGGTCATTGAACCGTGGGCTACCGTTGCCGGGGATTTACGTTGTTGGAGTTGATGATCGTGATTGTCATGGTCGGCTTTTTGCTGGGCATGGTGAGCTTCGCCGGTGGGGGCAGTCCCGCGCGCCAGGTCAGGCAGGAGGCTGAGGCGATGGTGCAGGTGATCCATCAGTTGCGTGAGCGAGCGGTATTCGAGGGGCAGGATTATGGCTTGCGGCTGAGTACCGATGGCCACCGGGCGATGCGCCAGGGTGCGCACGGATGGGAGCCGGTGGCGGAGCTTACTGATTGGCCCCTGAGCGTGCGGGTGCGTTTTCGGCATGACGGCTATGCGGTAGACCTGGACGCCGATGAAGGACCGCCGCAGTTGTTGATATTCAGCAACGATGAGACCAGCGTCTTCACCCTGACATTCGAGTCCACCAACCGGACCTGGCTGAGCCTGTCCGGCGATGGCCTGGGCGAGGTGGAGATCGATGGCTAGCTCGCGATCCCGACCCGCCATGGGCGGTTTCACACTGCTGGAAATCATGGTGGCCCTGGCGGTCTTCGCGACACTGGCGGCTGCTGTGCTCTCAGCCAGTCAATACGTGGTCAAACAGCGTGGCGCCGTTGAGGGGCGACTGTTCGCGGCGTGGCTGGCGGACAACCGGTTGAACGAATTGCGCCTGCAACCCGGGTTGGCGGTTGGGCAGCAACAACAGGTGGTGTCGATGGATCAGCGCGACTGGGTGTTGCATCAACACATCAGCGCCACCGGTGATCCACGTTTGCTCCAGGTCGACATTCAAGTCAGCCCCGCAAACAGTACGCACGCCTTGCATCGTGCCAGCGGTTGGATACTCGCGGTTCATGAATAAGCAGCGCGGATTCACCTTGTTGGAGCTGGTCATCGCCCTGGCGATCTTCGCCGTGCTGGGGCTGGCCAGTTGGGGCTTGTTCGATAGCGTGGTGCGGGTGCAACGAGGTGCCGCGACTCACGAGCGGGAACTCAGGAGCCTGCAGCGCGCGGTGGCGGTGATCGAGCGGGATCTGCTGCATGTCACTGTGCAGCCGATGGTGCTCGCACCGCCGCTTTTGCAGTTCCAGCGCAGTCACTGGCGCAATCCTCTGGACCAGCCGCGCAGTGAGCTTCAGACGCTGACCTATCGACTCGACGACGGCGTGCTGTGGCGCGAAAGCCAGGGCGAAGGCACAGAGCTCGTGCAGCGGCAAAAACTGCTGGATGACGTTCGCGAGTTGAACTGGCGCCTGTTCGACAGCCAGTCCGGCTGGGTCGCTCATGGGCCGTCCGGGCAGGACGCGAAGCCGCTCCTGGCGCTGGAGGTGCAAGTCTCGGTTGGTCGCTTCGAATCTATTCGTCGGGTGTTGCCGATGCCGGGTGCATTGCCATGAACGGGCATCAACGCGGCATGGCGTTGATCAGTGTTTTGCTAGTCCTGAGCCTGGCCCTGCTGATCACCGGTGGCTTATTGCGCAGCCATCACTTGTCGCTGCAAAGCAGCGGGCAACAGTTGCAGCAGATACACCTGCGCCAACTCGCATCGGGTGGGGAAAGCTGGGCGTTGCTGCTGTTGCGCGACGCGCTGCAGGACACGGAAAAACCCGTCGAGCGGATTCAGGGCTGGAGGGGCATGGCGCCGGGTTTCGAGGTTGAGGATGCGCAGATCCGCATCGATATCGATGACCTCGCCGGGCGTTTCAATCTCAATGCTTTGTTACGCCAGGGCCAGGTGGATCAGGTCACCCTCAACCGTTGGGCGCGCCTGCTTGAGCTGCTCGAGCTTCCTCCTGTGCAACTGAGCCAGGTCGGGCCACTGCGGGAACTGAGCCAGCTGCGCTTGCTTCCTGGCATTGACGCTCGCCTGCTGCAACGACTGGAGCCCTGGGTGGCACTGCTGCCAACCGACGTCACCCTGAACATCAACACCGCACCGGCGCTGGTGTTGAGAACCCTCGGCGAGGTGGACGCTGCGACCGCCGATGCGCTGGCGCTTCAGGCCGCAACAACGCCCTGGACGAGTGTCCAGGCGTTTACGCAGGACCCCTTGCTCTCCGGGCAGGGCTTGAGCAGCCACGGCCTTGGCACCCATAGCCGCTGGTATCGGATCGGCGTGCAGGTGATCCGGGACGGGCGCCAATTGCATCTGGCCACGGATGTCGGGCACGACCCCAAGACTCAACAATTGACGGTGCTGCAACGACGCTTTCTTCCCACCAGTAGCTACGAGAGACCGCGATGAACACTTGGCTTTACCTGACCGCCGAGGGCCGGGATGCGCCATCCGCACTCTGGCCTTGCATACTGTGGTCCCCCACCGGCCAACGCCAGCCGATGCCACTGAGTCAGGCGGCCTCGGCATTGCAGGGGAAGTCGGTCGATGTGCTGCTACCCATGGAAATGTGCAGTTGGGTACGCAGCGAGCCATGGCCGGCGCGGCGTCAACCCGAGGCCCAGGCCATAGCTTTCGCCGTGGAAGATCAACTGAGCGAGGCGCTGGACGTTGTGCATCTGGGTGTTGGCGCTCGTGATCGCGACGGCTGCTACCCGGCCATGGTCATCGGCCTGGAGCGGTTGGCCGCCGTACTCGCCCTGCTGCGCGAGACGGGTATCGCGGTGCGCGGGGTGTTCGTCGATGCCGATGTATTGTCAGGTGATCAGCCGTGCGGCGCATGGTGGTTCGGTCGTTGGCTGTTGGGTGGAAGCCTTTCGGCACGCATGGCGTTGTCGCAAGACCACCTGGCGCAGCTCACCCCTTTATTGCCCAAAGACATGCAATGGCTGGACGAACGTGAGGATCTCGCTGTCATCGACCAATGCCTGACCCACCGCCCGATCCGGGCCATCAACCTGCTGCAAGGCGCATTTGCCCCGCGCGGCAAGCGTCTGCCCTGGCGTACCGGTGGATGGGTGACGTTGATATTGGCGCTGTTGACCTGGGGGGCCAGCGAGACGCGGATCCGCTTCATCGACAGCGAAGCCCGCCGCCTCGCCAGCCAAAATGAACTGCGATTCAAGGCGCTTTACCCGGACCAAGGCCGCATCGTCGACATGGCAGCGCAACTCAAGGCCCTGCAAAGCCAGCCTGTCGAATCGCAAAACACCCGCATGGCGGGGCTGGTCCGATTGATTGAGCAGGTGATCGGCGCCAGCCCGGTCGAGGTCCGGCGCATCGAATTCAGGGCCGGGGAAGGCTGGAAAATCCAGCTGACCGCCAGCGGCTTTGCCGAGCTGGAGCAATTGCGTGAGCGCGGACGCCAACAAGGCATACCCATCCGGCTCGATAGCGCAAACAAAGCCGCAGACCGGGTGCACGCCACCCTCACCGTGGAGGACGAGGCATGATCCAGGCATGGCGGCGCCTTTCTGTGCGCGAACAACGGCTGTTGCAGGTGATGGGCGCATTTTTGTTGGCGGTTGTGGCTTTCAGCCTGATCTGGCAACCGAACCGGCAGCGCCTGGAAACAGTCGAGCGACAGTATCAACAGCAGGCGAGTCTGGCCGCGCAACTGCAACGGGCGTCACCGCGCAGCCATGTCCCCGCCGACACCGGTCAGCCGTTATCGCTGCGCATCAGTGAAAGCGCTGCGGCAGCGGGGCTGGAAATCCGTCAGATGGAGAGCGACAGCGATCTGCTGCGCCTGACCCTCAATGGCAACGCGCAGCCGTTGATACAGTGGCTCGACGCTATGGAGCGCAACGGTGTCGCGTTGCAGTCGCTGACCCTGGAAAAACGTGACGATGCCTTGGAGGCGCAACTGGTGCTCAGGTAGCCGAGGTGTGTTGTGGCAACAGCGGCAACTTCGCCAGTTTCAACGCGATCAGCAGCGCAATCACCAGCAGCGTGCCGATGAACAGCCCGATCCCGTTCCAGCCACCCAGATGCCAGAACACGCCACCCGCCGTGCCGGCAATGCTCGACCCGGCGTAGTAGCTGAACAGGTACAGCGACGACGCCTGGCCCTTGGCCTTGGTGGCGCGGCGGCCGATCCAGCTGCTGGCCACCGAGTGGGCACCGAAGAAACCGAAGGTGAACACCAGCATGCCGATGATCACCAGCGGCAGCGGTGTGAACATCGTCAGCGCCAGGCCGGCGATCATCAGCGCAATGGTGCTCCAGAGCATTTTGCGTCGACCGAGCTTGTCGGCCAGGGCACCGATTTTCGCCGAGCTGTAGATACCCGACAGGTACACCACCGAGAGCATCCCGACGAACGCCTGTTCCATGTGATACGGCTCGGCCAGCAGGCGATAGCCGATGTAGTTGAACAGCGTGACGAACGCCCCCATCAGCACAAAGGCCTCGAGGAACAGCAGCGGCAAGCCTGCATCGCGAAAGTGCATGGTGAAGCCGTCGAGCAGGCTGCGCGGGTGCAGCGAGCGGGAACGGAAGTTGCGCGATTCGGGGAGGATCTTCCAGAACACCGCCGCCGCAATCAGGGCCAGGCCGCCGATCACCAGCATTGCCGTGTGCCAACTGACGAAGTCGATCAATACCCCGGTGATCAAGCGCCCGCTCATCCCGCCAATCGCGTTGCCACCGATGTACAGCCCCATCGCCAGGCCGATGTGCTGCGGATGGATCTCTTCGCTCAGGTAGGTCATGGCAACCGCCGCCAGCCCGCTCAATGACAGGCCCACCAGCGCCCGCATCGCCAGCACCGCGTGCCAGCTCGGCAGCATGGCGCTGGCCAGGGTGCACAGGGCGGCGGCGAACAGCGCGGCAACCATCACCGGTTTGCGCCCGACGCGGTCGGAGATCGGCCCCGTGATCAGCAAGCCGAAAGCGAGCATGCCGGTGGCGACAGAGAGAATCAGGCTGCTTTGCGCCGCGTTGATGGAATATTCGTCGGACAGCAGCGGCATCATCGGTTGCACGCAATACAGCAGGGCGAAGGTCGCGAAGCCGCCGCAGAACAGCGCCAGCACCGTGCGCATGAACGCTGGCGTGCCTTTTTCGATGTAGATCTCCGCCAGCTCGACGGCGATAGCGTCCGGCGCTACGGGAGGCACTTCATGGGCGAGTGGAGCGACAGCAGTTTTCACGGGGGACCTCGGAGGACGCAGCCGGTCAGGCAATGAAAAAAGCATATAGCTGGCTAATGATTCAATCCAATATATTGTTCGACCTGTTTGATAGCTTTTACGACCTAATGGGGTTTCCATGGAATTGCGTCATCTGCGCTACTTCATCGCCGTCGCCGAAGAACTGCACTTCGGCCGCGCCGCACAGGTGCTGGGCATCTCCCAGCCGCCGCTGAGCCAGCAGATCCAGGCACTGGAGCAGGAAGTCGGCGCGCGGCTGTTCGAGCGTACCAATCGTCGGGTCGAGCTGAGCGAGGCCGGTCGGCTGTTCCTGGAAGAGGCGCGGCTGGTGCTGGCACAGGTCGACAAAGCGGCGGATGTCGCGCGACGGGCGCAACTGGGTGAGTTGGGTGAATTGAAGATTGGCTTCACCTCGTCGGCCCCGTTCAACTCGACCATTCCCCAGGCGATTTTCTCTTTTCGCCAGCGCTTCCCGGCGGTGCACCTGAACCTGCGGGAAATGAGCAGCACCCAAGTGGCCGATGCGCTGGTGGATGAGTCGATTGAGGTCGGCATCATGCGCCCGCTCGGGCTGCCGGACTGCCTCAGCGTGGTCGAGTTGATGCGTGAACCGCTGGTCGCGGTGCTCAGCTCCAAGCACCCGTTGGTAGAGGGGAGCGAGGAGGGTCTGTTTCTGTCAGCTCTGGCCCTTGAGCCTTTCGTGTTCTTTCCGCGCAGCTATGGCAGTGGCCTGTATGCGCAGTTGCTCAGCCTGGCCCGGGACGCCGGCTTCAGCCCGCACTTTGCCCAGGAGGCCGGGGAGGCGATGACCATCATCGGCCTGGTGGCGGCGGGGCTCGGTGTGTCGGTGTTGCCGGCGTCTTATCAGCGGATGCGCATTGATGGCGTGGTCTATCGGCCTTTGCTGGATCCGGCGGCGGTGTCGGCGGTGTGGTTGGTGCAGCGCAAGGATCAGAAGTCGGCGATGGCCAAAGCATTTGTTGAGCTGCTGACCAGGAAGGTTGAGCCACTGAAGCCATGACGGCTGCGCCGTCAATCGCGAGCAAGCTCGCTCCCACAGGGTTCAGCGCAATCCCTGTGGGAGCGGGCTTGCCCGCGAAGGCGTCCGCAAGAACACCAACAGTATCCCAAGCCAGCAGGAAGCTTCACCGCCGGCTGTGGGACATTTCCGAAATCCCCCGGACAGGCTACAGCGCCTTGCGGCGCTGCCTACAACTACTCCAGAATCCGCCGGCTTGTGCGCTTTGGGGGCCATCGGTAGCTTGATCCGGGTCACTGATGGTCAGTGATCGGGTTTAGCAGCCCGTAGCAAACCTAAGCGTATTTGCGCTCCTGATAGGCAGGTATGTCCGTACCTGCCCTTGACGGTGGCTGTGCGCAGGGCGCCTTCGGGCGCGCCGGTTTTCGGTTTGTCCGGTCTGCTAACCTGCGTACAGCTGCCACCCTTATGATCAGCAACGATTCGGCGTGGCCGCCCATTTTCAGGACGCTGAATCATGACCAGTACAATCTTCCTCATCGCCCCCGACATCGATAACCGCACCCTGCTGGAATACGCCTGCGTGTCGCTGGCATCAGCCAATGTCATGGCGAGTGATTTCGCCAGAGACTTGAAGGGATCGCAGGGCCACACCCTGCTGGGGATCCAGCAGTCGATCATGCTGGGGGAAATGGCGGTGAATCGGGTGTTGGATAACCTTGATCCACCGTGATCGTCCGGGGAGGCGAGAACCTTTGTGGGAGCGAGCCTGCTCGCGAAAAACGTCCAGACAACGCGGTCATTCAGGCACCGCGCGTTATCGTTGACGCCCATCGCGAGCAAGCTCGCTCCCACAGGGAAAATATTCTAGGTTACGACCAGCGCTTGAAAATCAGCGAAGTATTTACCCCGCCAAACGCAAAGTTATTGTTCATCACGTACCGGTTACTCATCTGCCGAAACTCGCCGCGCAGGTAGTCGAGCTTGCCGCAATGCGGGTCGACTTCGTCGAGGTTGAAGGTGTGGGCGTAGAGGTCGCGGTTCATCATTTCGATGCTGAACCAGGACTCCAGCGCACCGCAGGCGCCGAGGGTGTGGCCGAGGAAGCTCTTCTGCGAGCTGATGGGCATGTGTTCGCCGAACAGGCTGCTGGTGGCCAGGGTTTCGGCGATGTCGCCCTGTTCGGTGGCGGTGCCGTGGCCGTTGACGTAGCCGATGTCCGAAGGTTTCAGCCCGGCGTCTTCCAGGGCCAGTTCCATGGCCCGGCGCATGGTGACTTGCTCCGGACGGGTGGTGTGCTGGCCGTCGGCGTTGCTGCCGAAACCGACGATCTCGGCGTGGATGCGGGCGCCACGGGCCAGGGCGTGCTCCAGTTCTTCGAGCACCAGCATGCCGCCGCCTTCGCCGATCACCAGACCGTCGCGTGCGGTGTCGTAAGGGCGCGGGCTCCGTTGTGGGGTGTCGTTTTTCAGGCTGGTGGCGTAGAGCGCGTCGAAGACCATGGCTTCGGTCGGGCACAGTTCCTCGGCGCCGCCGGCGAGCATCAGCGGCAGGCGGCCGAACTTGATCGCCTCGTAGGCATAGCCGATGCCCTGGCTGCCGCTGGTGCAGGCGCTGGAGGTGGGAATCAGGCGGCCGGTGAGGCCGAAGAAGATGCTGATGTTCGCCGCGGTGGTGTGCGGCATCATGCGCACGTAGGAATTGGCGTTCAGGCCTTCGGCCACCGAGTTGAGCAGCATGTTGCCGAACGCCTTGATCTCGTCGGTGCTGCCGGTGGAGGAGCCGCAGGCGACGCCCATGCGCCCGTCCTTGATCGATTCGTCGCCCAACAGGCCGGCATCGGCCAGCGCCATCTCCGCCGCGCCCACCGCCAGCCGTGAGACCCGGCCCATGCTGCGCAGTTGCTTGCGGGTCCAGTGGCTTGGCACCATGAAGTCATCGATGGGGGCTGCCAGGCGTGTGTTGAGTTCGGTAAAACGATCCCACTCGTCCATCCGGCGAATGCCGCTGCGGTTGGCCGCGAAGTTGCCGGCGATGGTGTCCCAGTCGCTGCCCAGTGAGGTGATGCCGGCCATGCCGGTGACGACTACGCGCTTCATCAGCACAGGCCTCCGTTGACGGCCAGAACCTGCCGGGTGATGTACGAGGCTTCCGCCGACATCAGGAAATTCACCGCGCCGGCCACCTCTTCAGGGGTGCCCATGCGTTGTGCGGGGATCATTTTCATCAGTTCTTCCACCGGCACGTTTTCGTCGAGCATGGCTGTGTCGATCAGGCCGGGGGCGACACAGTTAACGGTGATTTTGCGCTTGCCCAGCTCGATCGCCAATGCCTTGGCTGCACCGATCAGCCCGGCCTTGGAAGCGCTGTAGTTGACCTGGCCACGGTTGCCGATCAGCCCGGACACCGAGGTGATGCAGACAATCCGCCCGGCGGCGCGACGCCGGATCATCGGCATCATCACCGGGTGCAGCACGTTGTAGAAACCGTCGAGGTTGGTGCGCATCACCACATCCCAATCGTCCTCGCTCAGGGCCGGAAAGGCGCCGTCGCGGGTCAGGCCGGCGTTGAGCACCACGCCGTAATAGGCGCCGTGGGTTTCCACGTCGGCTTCGAGAATCTCCTTGCAACGGGCGCGGTCGGCCACGTCGAACTGCAGGATGCGCGCACGGCGGCCCAAGGCCTCGACTTCGGCCTTGACGGCTTCGGCGTCGGCCAGGCCGCTACGGCAATGCAGCACGATGTCGTGCCCGGCCCGGGCCAGGCGCAAGGCGATGGCGCGGCCGATGCCACGGCTGGAACCGGTGACCAGTACGGATTCAGTCATGACTGGACTCCTTCGGGTTCATGAAGATATTGGGCGGCCTGGGGTGGGCGGTACACGTTCAGACGGGCTGTGGCGTGAATGCCGGGGGCGTTGATGTGGCACTCGAACACGCCCATGCCGTTGTCGTCCTCCAGGGAGCGAATCCCGTGGAGGGTCAGCTCGGTGCCGGCCGGGAAGCTTTCCACGTTGCATTCGAATTTGCGGCTGCCGAGCAGGAAGCCCAACTCCACCGCATCGCCGCGCTGACGCGCATGGCAACCGGCAAAGGCCGCCACGCTCTGGGCCATCAGTTCGATGCCGACCCAGGCCGGCAGGCTGCCGTCGGGGAGGTTGAACAGGCCATCGGGCTTGACGGTCAGGCGGGTGTGAATCTGCTCTTCATCGAACGCCAGGACCTGATCGATCAGGATCATGTCGCCAGCGTGGGGCAGCAGTTCGGCGAGCGGCCAGTCAATCATGGGGCGTCTCCGATAATCAGGCTGACGTTGTTGCCACCGAAGGCAAAGGAATTGCTCATCAGGTAACGGGGTGCAATGGACGTCAGGCGAGTGGCCGGGGTCACCCATTGCAGCGGCGGCAATTCGGGATCGGGCTGTCCGTCCCAGACGTGCGGCGGCAGGGCATGCTCGCGATTGTCGGCACTCAGGCTCAACCAGCAGAACGCCGCTTCCAGCGCCCCGGCTGCACCGAGGGTGTGGCCGGTCATGGGTTTACTCGACGAGCAGGGCACGCCGGCAGGGAACAGCGTTGCCACGGCCAGGCTTTCCATGGCGTCGTTGTGTTGGGTGGCAGTCCCGTGCAGGTTCAGATAAGCGATCTGCTCCGGTTGCAGGTTGGCGCGGTCCAAGGCTTTGCGCATGGCCTGCAGGGCGCCTCGACCCGTCGGCTCGGGGGCGGAAATGTGATGCGCATCGGAGCTGGCACCGCTGCCGAGCAAGGCAATTGGTTGGCTGTCGCCTGCGTGTCGGGTCATCAGGAACAGCACTGCCGCCTCGCCAATGTTGATGCCATTGCGGTTCAGCGAAAACGGATTGCAACGCTGGTCCGAGACCGCTTCCAGCGCCGAGAAACCGTTGAGAGTCAGCTTGCACAGGGTATCGACACCGCCACACAGCACCGCGTCGCAGACGCCCAGGTCCAACAGGCGCTGGGCGCTCATCAAGGCTCGGGCACTGGAGGTGCAAGCCGTGGAAATGACATAGGCCGGCCCGCTCAATTGCAGCCACTCGGCGAGAAAGTTTGCCGGCGCCCCGAGCTCCTGTTGCTGGTAGTCGTACTCGGGCGGGAACTGCTTTTCGCGCAGGTAGTGCGCCAGGCCCTGGCTGGCCTCGTCGATGCCCGAGGTGCTGGTGCCGAGCACGACACCGATGCGATCGCGGCCGTACGTCTGGATGGCGCTGTCGATGTCCGGGCGGATTTGCAGCGTGGCTTCCAGCAACAGCTGATTGTTGCGACTGTGATGGCGCGACATGTCGGCTGGAAGGGTTGCCAGGTTGCCCTGGACCGCGCCGACCGGTAGCGTGCGTTGCGGCACCCAGCCGGCTTGTTCGCGCATGCCGCCGCAGTCGCCGGCAAACAGGTGGCGGGCAACCTCCTGCTTGTCGCGGCCCAGCGCGCAGACCAGTCCGAGGGCATTGAGGTAAGCTGTCATGGTGTTTCACCGCTCAGGGGCGTGACTTGATAGGTCGCACCGTTCGCAGTCATCAATTCAAAATTCTGCGGTTGTGCGTAGCGGACGTCCCAGCGCTCGGGCAGGGACCGTTGTCTGCCGTGCTGCCAGGCGCCGGGATAGTTGGCCGCCAGTTCATCATTCGGCGTCAGTGCAAACAGCAGCGCCGCGAACAGTTCCCGGGCTTGCGGGTTGGGTGGCAACAGGCCGTCGGCGTGCCAGGTTTTATCGTTCAATAGCTGGCGGGCCTGGGGAATGCCCAGCAGGTCCATCATCGACCAGCGAATGCCCGTCTCTTCGCGCTGGATCACCACTATCCAGTCCAGGCGGTCGTCGGGCTTCAATAGCTGGATATGCAACTGCAGCGGCAACGGCAGCTCCGGGTTTTTCTCGGGCAATGGCGCCCGGCTGGTGCAGGCGCTTAGCAGCAGGGCCGCGGTAAGTAGCAGAAATCGCAACACACCGACTACCCCTGTGGGAGCGAGCTTGCTCGCGATGGCGGCGATACATTCAGCATTGATATTGGCTGACCCACCGCTATCGCGAGCAAGCTCGCTCCCACAGGTTGGGTATTCCAGGCGACGGGTAATCGACATCACACAGTTCCTTCAAAAGGTTTGCGCGCCACCACATTGACCAGGGTTTCTTCCCGCTGGCCAAAGGGTTTTGGCTTGCACACACCCAAGTATTCGAGCAGGCCGAAATCCTTGGCGCGACTCCACCACAGGTACGGATAAGACACGTTTTGCGCGGTAAATTCGAAACCCTGTTGTCGGATCATTTGCAGATACTGCGCCGCGCTTTTCTGCACCTGCATGGGGTGGCGGAACAACCAGCGGATCACCCAGGTATCAATGTAGGCCTCGGTGGACTCGGCGAACAGCAGATAGCCGCCCGGCTTGAGCACACGGTAGAACTCGGCCAGAGCCTGTTCCTGCTGCACCAGGTGATGGAACGTCTGGTGACAGAACAGCAGGTCGATACTGGCGTCCGCCAGCTTGAGGTTCGCACAGTCGCTGCCGATCAGCTCCACGTCCATGCCCTGGCGCGCCGCTTCTTCGGCGCTCTGGGCGAGGCTCTGCGGGTCGGCATCGATGCCGATCAGGCGAGCGGGCGCAAAGGCCTGGCGCAACAGCGAGAATGACTTGCCCTGACCACAGCCGGCATCCAGCAGTACCGGGTCGGCAGGCGGCGCTTCGTTGAACAGGCCGCGCAAATCGTTGACCGCCAGCCGCAGCACATAGTGTTGCCAGATCCGGCTGCGCAGGAACCACAAACCGAAACGGGTTTCTTCGACGTAGTGGTCGCTCAAGTGGTTCATGACGCATCCCTTGCACAGAACTCCGATATCACCTTCAACCGGCGCCGGGCTTCGCTGACGAACGGGTTGCGCGGGTCCCAGGCATACCCTGCAAGGATGGAGCTGATCATTCCGCGAATTTCCGGCGAGCTGCTCTCATGGAAAATCACATCCTGGAAAGTCCCGGCGTACCAGCCTTCGACGTAACAACGGAAGGTGTCGACACCGCGCTTGAGCGGCTCGGCGAACTCGGTTTGCCAGTCGACGGTTTCACCTTGCAGCTGGCGGTGCAACACCCCGGCCGCCATGCTCGCCGAACGCATGGCGATGGTCACGCCGGAGGAAAACACCGGGTCGAGGAATTCCGCGGCGTTGCCCAGCAGTGCGAAGCCCGGACCGTGCAGGGTTTTGACGTTGGCCGAGTAACCGCCGATGGTTCGGGCTGCGGTGTCCCACTGCGCATTTTGCAACACGCCGGCCAGGCTTGGCGTTTCGGCGATAAAGCCGCGCAGGCACTCGTCCAGATTGTCGCTGCGGCCGGCGAAACGTTCCTCGGCGGCGACCACGCCGACCGAGCAGCGCCCGTTGCTGAACGGAATGGTCCAGAACCATACGTCGCGCAAGGTTGGATGAGTGGTCACGAGGATCTTGCTGCGGTCGAAGGCCGGGTGGTCGATACGGTCTTCGACGTGGGTGAACACAGCCTGGCGCACCGGGAAGTTCGACGGCGCCTCGAGGTCGAGCAAGCGCGGCAGCACGCGGCCGTAGCCACTGGCATCGAGCAGGAAGCCGGCCTTGATGCGGTACTCGCTGCCGTCTTCGCGGCGCACGCCGAGTTGCGGTTTTTCCGGGTCGATGTCGACGCTGACGATGGTTTCGCCATAGCGGATCTCCACGCCTTGCAGCGCGGCCTGATCGGCCAGCAGCTTGTCGAAATCGGCGCGCTGGACCTGAAATGTCGTTGATTTGCCGTGGCTGAACGTCTCGCCGAAATCGAACGCGCTGTAACGTTCGCCCCAGGCAAAGGCGGCACCGGTTTTCACCTGGTAGCCGGCCGCGTTGACGGCGTCGAGCATGCCCGCTTCTTCGACGAAATCCAGGCAATGGGCCAACAGGCTTTCACCGATGGAAAAACGTGGAAAATGCTGACGCTCGATCACCAGCACATCGTGTCCCTTGCGCTTGAGCAACGCGGCGGCGATGGCCCCCGAAGGACCGGCACCGATGACCACGACCTGGCGGCATTCCATTTCAACGGTTGGCATGGGGGCTCCTTGCCGGGACAGCGGCTTTCAGGGGGATTCGGTGCATACCGGTCAGGGCTGGCAGCAGTGTAGCGATCAGGCCCATCAGCATCAGCGCAAAGTACAGTGGCGGGCTGATGAGTTGCTGTTGCAGCAACAGGTTGAGAAAGACGATCTCGCTCAAGCCGCGGATGTTCAGCAGCACACTTTCCCGCCAGCGGCTGGCGCCCTTGAACGAGGCCCCAGCCCAGCCAAGGCCGAGCCAGTTGCCCAGCAGTTTGCTCAGCATCGGCAACAGCAGCAGGGCGACCAGTTGCACCCAGCCGAGGCTGTCCATCGCGCTGTGCACGTTGATCTGCACGATGCCGAACGTGAGGATCAGCGGGATGGCGATGTACGTCTGCAATCGGCTCATCCAGATGGCCGGCAACGGCAGCACCAACGGCGCTTTCAACGCGGCCATGATCAACACATAGCCGATGCCGAAAATCAGCGCATTGAGCTTGTAGTGCTCGGCGACGACCAGCAGGGCGAAAAAACCCAGGCTGTAGAGCCACGTCTGGCGCAAGCCAAGTAGCCGCAGCAGCACCGGCAGGCAGGCGCCGGCCAGTGGCAGCAACAGGCTGCTCAGGTGCAGGCTGCCCTGGGCGAGGCCGAATAAAGTCCAGCAGGCGAGGTCGATGAGAATCGCGGTTTGCACCAGACGCCGGGTGGCAGCAGGCGGGTAATCGATGTGCCGCAGGTACAGGTACAACACCGGAATCGCGGTGATGGCGAACAACAGGCCGACGGCCAGCGAGCTGATCCAGGGTTGCGCCGGCAACAGCCAGATGGCCGTGGCCAGGCCACAGGCAAACGGTATGCAAAAGCTCGGCAGGGCGATTTTCAGGCTCTGGCGCTCCAGTTGCAGGTCGATCACATCGCTGAGGATGTAGCCCAGCAACAGGGCAAAGCTCAGGCTGTAGAGGTTCTTCAGCCAGCCCGGCGACACCAGCTGCGCACCGCTCAATTGCCATTGCGGCTCGATCCAGAAATACATCAGCAGCGGCAAGCCGAGGGTTGCCAGCAACAACTGGCTGACGATGGGAATCAGGCCGAAATGCCGGCCGACACGGGTCGCCAGTGCGAACAACGCCAGGGCCATCGCCCAGAACAGAACGATCATCACGCTGCATGCTCCGCGGCCGTGGACTCATGCACCTGTCGACCGGCCCAGGGTGCCAGCAGGAAGCTGAAGACCAGGCCGAGGCTCACCGACAATCCGAAGTTGCTCACCGCCGGAGTGCTCGACACCGCCAGCAGGCCGAACGACAGCCAGGTGGTCAACGCCGCCAGCAGGGTGCCCAACAGGCTCACGGCCGCGCCGCCGACCTGTTCGCGCATCAGGATCGCGTAATCGACGCTGATCGCCGTCACCAGCAGCAGGCCGAACAGGCTGAACAGGGTCAACGGCTGCCCCAGCCAACCGAGGCTGGCCAGGCTGCACAACGCCGCCAGCAGCGGCAGGGAGACGATGCGCAACGCACCGCCGAGACCGAACGGCAGGATCAGCACCAGCACGATCAGCACGCAGGAGGCGAGTTTCAGTTCGGCGGCACTGATTTGGGTGGCGGCGAAGACAGTGTTCAATTCACCCAGTCGATCCACCAGTGTCACGCCGGGTAGGTCCTCGCCCTGGAGCCGCAGCAGGGCCGGGTTGTTGATGCCTTGCAGGCTGACCATCGCCGCCACGCCGTCTTCGGTCGGCCCCAGCCACAGGGGCCGGTAGGGTTCTGCCAGCGGGCCGCTGAGCGCTGCGTCGATGTCCACGGCCGGCAATGCCTGTAGCTTCGTCAGCTCGGCTTGCAACGCCTCGGCCGGTACGCCGATGTCGAGCAACGGTTGCCAGAACGCCGGCAGTTTGCTCAACGCTTCGCGCACCTGCTGCTGTGCATTCGGCGGGCTGACCAGTTGATTGAGCGACAGATACCCCTGGAGCTTTTCCAGGCTAATCAATTGATCCAGTCGTTCGCTCAGGGCGGTCTGGCGTTCAAGCAGTTGCTGCTGGTTGGCGGCGCGTATCAGGAAAAACTGGCTGGTGGGTTGATAGCCGGTGATCTGTGCAATGGTCCGGGCTTCGTCGGTCAATTGTTGCGGTGCGCTGATCCACTGGCGGATGTCGTTTTTGCTGCTCAGCTGCAACAGCCCGCCTACGCAAAAGGCGATCAGCAGCGCCAGCAGGACTGGCGTTTTCACCTGATTGAGCAGCGCTTCTCGACAGCCAAGCAAAAGCTCGCAAACACGCAATGGCCACTGCGCCGGACGCAGCTCCACGCCCTTGAGCAAGGCCGGCAGCAGGCACACGGCGGACAAATAGGCGCCGAGCAAACCGGCGGCAGAGAACACGGCAATCTGGGTCAGCGCCGGGAAGGGTGTCCAGGCCAGGGCCAGGTAGCCGATACCGCTGGTGATCAGGCTCAGGGTCAACCCTGGCAGGGTCAGGCGCAGGGCAGGCCAGCTGTGCCAGGGTTTCAGGCTCCAGCTTTTGGACAGGTAGTGCAGAGGGTAGTCAACCGCCACACCGATCAGGCTCGAACCCAGTACCAGCGTCATCACGTGCATATGGCCGAACAACGCCACGCAGGCCACCGCTCCGAAGAGCATGCCCACCAGCACCGGCACGAACGCCAGCAACACGCGCCAGCGCCGGAAGGCCAACAGCAGCAGCAACAGAATCCCGACGGTGGCACCGCCACCGACCCAGGTCATTTCCCGGGCGGCCTGCTGTTGCCCGTGGGCCGCGTACAGCAAGCCGCTGGCGGCAAGCAGTTGCACGTCGTGCTGCGCAGCTTGTTCGCGGCTGTGCTCGAGCAGGTCGGCCACTTGCAGCGGCAGGTTCATGTCGAAGGCGTTGCCGGTGGTGCGTGCGCGCAGCAGCACCCAGCTCTTGCCATCGGCATCGGCGACCAGGGTGCCACTGCCGATGTCCAGTTGCACCGAACCGCGTTGCGGCTGGCTGTTCTGGATACGCCCGGTCAGGCCCAGCCAGTCATCCTGGCTCGGCACCAGGCTGTAACCATTGAACGGATCGAACAAGGCTTGCACGCGTTGCTGGATAAAGGTGTCGGGGTGCTCGATCAGCAGTTGTCGGTCCACCGCCGAGAGCATCGCCAGGCGACCTTGCAGCAATTGAGAGCGCAGCGCCGGCAAGTCGGCTTGCAGGGTCCACTGGACCTTTTCGAACAGTCCGCTGGCCTGCCATTGCTCGCCGAGGGTTTGCGCCATGGCGACGGCTTGCTGGCGATCAGCGTGGCCGACCAGCACCAGCATTTCGCGGTTCAGCGGTTCTTGCATGCGTTGTTCGGCGCGCAGTTCCAGGGCGTCGGGCGCCGTGCCGGGCACCAGTTCCATCAGGTTCGCCGACAGTGGCGCGCCGTCACGCCATTGCCAACCCGCGAGCGCCAGTACTGCCAGCAGCAGGATCAGAAACAGCCGTGGCAACCACCGTTCACTCGGCAAAGTCATGTTGCTCCGCGTCGCTCAACGGTTGCGCGCTGGTGCTGTCCTGCATGCGCAACAGCGTACTGTCGCCCTGGGTTTCGAGCAGTTCGATGCTCTGCACCAGTGCGGCGCCGGTAATGTTGATCTGGTTGAACACCTGCTTGAGCAGCATCGAGCGCGGCACCAGCGTGAGTTTCCAGTTCTGCGCGTCGCCGCTCAGGGCCAACTCGAAATCCCGTTGCAGCCCGCTGCTGTCGCCTTGCAGCACGGCGAGGAACAAACGGTTCTGCTCGGCACCGGCGCTTTTGCCCGGCAGCATTTGCCAAATACTGCCGTCTCGCCGGGCAATGCCTTTGGTGGTGATGCGATAGTCCTGTTGCAACGGTGTTTTGAGCAGCCACAACAAGCCGTGGTTTTTTGCCAGCACGAACGAGCCCTTGCTGGTCAGCGGCTGGGGCAGGGCGCGCAGGTGTTTCTCCTGGATGAAGTTGCCGTGGATCACCTCGGGTTTGGCCAGTTGCTCGCTGAGTTGTTGCAGGTCGAAGGCATGGGCCAGCCCTGGAATACCCAGTAGCACGCAGAACACTGTAGGCGCGAGCTTGCTCGCGAAAAACCTGAGAAAGCCGCGGGGTGTCAGGGGCCCGGTGTCATCGTTAACGACCATCGCGAGCAGGCTCGCTCCTACAGGGTAACGGGGGTGGCGGAACATCATGGCAGGGCCCTTTCAACAGCGTCGGTGAACACCTTGGGCGAGGCCAGTTGCATCTCGCGGCTGGCGAGGTCGACGGCGACCTGTACCGTCATGGCCCGGGTCAGGCGCTCACCGGTTTGCAGATCGCTGATCAGGTAGTTGATCTTCAAGCGGTTCTCCCACTCCACCAGGTTGGCGCGCACGTTGAGTTTCTGGCCGAACACCGCGCCGCGCACGTAGCGCAATTGCAGGTCGATCACCGGCCACGCGTAGCCGGATTCGTTCATCGCCGTGTAGTTGTGGCCGATCGTGTCCAGCAGCGCGCAGCGGGCGACTTCCAGGTATTTGACGTAATGGCCGTGCCAGACCACGTGCATGCTGTCGACGTCAAAGAAGGGCACGACGATTTCCGTGTCGGTGTGCAGAAGTCCCTTGCTACGCATGCAGCCTCCAGTGTTGTTCGGCGATGCGCTGCAGGCACAGGCGCAACTCGCCTTCCAGCGCGCGGTCTTCGATGACCGGTGGGAAGTCCCTGGCCAAGTCTTCATGCATGGCGGCCAGTGCGGGTGGCAGTGGTCGCGCATCTTCGGCCTGGCCGCGCAGCCAGACGCCCTGATTGGCCGCCAGCAGGGTGGCGGCTGCCACTTGTTCGGTGAGTTCCAATACGCGGATCGCATCCCGGGCGGCGATGGTGCCCATGCTGACTTTGTCCTGGTTGTGGCATTCGGTGGAGCGCGAGAAGACGCTGGCCGGCATGGTGTTTTTCAGCGCTTCGGCGGTCCAGGCGCTGGTGCCGATCTGCACGGCCTTGAAGCCGTGGTTGAGCATGGCGCGGTCAGCCGTAGCGCCGGACAGGTTGCTAGGCAAGCCATGGTTGTAGCGCTCGTCCACCAGCAGCGCGAGTTGCCGGTCCAGCAGGTCGGCGACGTTGGCCACGAGGTTTTTCAGGCTGTCCATGGCGAACGCGATGTGCCCGCCGTAGAAGTGCCCGCCGTGCAGCACGCGCTCGGCTTCGGCGTCGATGATCGGGTTGTCGTTGGCGCTGTTGAGTTCAATCTCGATGAACGAACGCAGCCAGTTCAGGCTGTCGGCCAGCACGCCCAGCACATGGGGCGCGCAGCGCAGGGAATAGCGGTCTTGCAGGCGATGCAAGGGGGCGGTCGGCGCATCGATGGCCAGATCCTTGCGCAACCACGCGGCGACCTGCATCTGCCCCGGGTGTGGCTTGGCGGCGAACAGGCGCTCGTCGAAGTGCTCCGGGTTGCCCTGCAGGGCGACTACGTTCAGCGCGGTGATGCGGGTGGCCAGTTGCAGCAGGTAATCGGCGCGGGCGAATGCCAGGCAGGCGAGGCCGGTCATTACCGCAGTGCCGTTCATCAGCGCCAGGGCTTCTTTCGGCCGCAACACCAGTGGTTGCCAGCCGAGTTCGCGGTGCACATCGGCAGCCTGCCGGCGTTCGCCGCGGAACATCACTTCGCGTTCGCCGGACAGCGTGGCGGCAACGTACGAAAGCGGCGTCAGGTCACCGCTGGCGCCCACCGAACCTTCCTCCGGAATCAGCGGCAGGATGTCGTGCTCAAGGAACGCCTGCAGGCGTTCCAGCAGCTCCACGCGCACCCCGGAAACACCGTGGCACAGCGACTGCAGGCGCGCCGCCAATACCGCGCGGGTGGCCTGGGCGTCGAGCAGTTTACCCAGCCCGCAGCCGTGGAAGGTGTACAGATGCTGCGGCAGCGCTTCGACGTGATGCAGCGGCACCGCGACCACGCAGGAATCGCCATAACCGGTGGTCACGCCGTAGATCACGCCTTCCTTGTCCAGCAGCGAGTCGAGAAAACGCGCGCCCTTGGCGATGCGCTCGCGGTAGGCGGGATCGCTTTGCAACTGCGCCGGCACCTTGCGGTTGGCCAGTGCCAGCACATCTTCAATGCGCAGAGGGCGTTCGCCGAAGGTTACCGGCTCAAGCGTTGGCGTCGTCATCGGTCTTCCAGAAAGGGTAAAAGTTGAACCATTGTTGGGGCGCTTCGAGGCAATAGTGACTCAGGCGCTCGGCGTAGCGGGACGCCCACTGATGAATGACCTGTTCGCGGTCGCTGCGCATCCAGGTGATTGCCTCAGCGAAGGGTTCAATGGTCAGTCGATAGTCGCCGTCGGGCTTTTTCAGGCACAGCAGCAAATTGATCGGGCATTTCAGCAGGCCGGCCAACAGCCACGGGCCTTGAGGGAATCTGGCCGGATGGCCGAGAAAATCCACGGTCACGCTGCGTCCGCCATGCAGCGGCACGCGGTCGCCGGCAATCGCCAGCCACTCGCCGCGCTCCAGGCGCTCGCTCAATTGCAGCATGATCCCCGGGTCGAGTTCGCTGACCTGAATCAGGCGCAAGTTGGTCGCCCCGGCTTCACCCAGCAAACGGTTGAACTGCTCGGCGTGCTTGGTGTGCACCAGCACGTTCATCGTGACCTTTTCGCCGATTTCCGCCAGTGCGCGGCAGACTTCCAGATTGCCCAGGTGCGCGCCCACCAGCATCTGGCCACGTGCAGCGCGCAACTGGTCGCGCAGCAGCGCCGGGTCGATGATTTCGATCTGCTCGATGCTCAGCCTGCCGTTCCAGACGTCGAGTTTGTCGAGCATGGAGTCGGCGAACGCCATGAACTGGCCGAATACCCGCCAATGGCTTGGGCGCAGTTCGTTGCGCCCGCTCCAGTCGGCCAGGCGTTGCTGGTATTGCCAGGCACTGTGTCGCGCACTGCGCCCGAACAGGAAGAAGTACAGGACGATGCCGTACAACACCGGGCTCAGTACTCGACGGCCCAGCACTTTGGCGCCGAATGCGGTGAGCTTCATCAGCCAGAAACTGCCGCGCTCCTCGCGGTCGGCCCAGTGTTGTTTGTCGGCACTCATGTCCGCCACCGTCGCCAGAGGATCATGGGTGAGCGCAGCAACATGCCGAAGAACAGCCGCGTGTGCATGCTGGAAATCAGCACGTTGTCGTGGAACATCCGAAAATGCGAAACGCCGTCCAGCGGGTAACGGACTTTGGTTTGCAGCCATTGCATCGGCTGATTGCGCCAGGCCAGGCGCACCAGGATGTCCGAGTCGAAGTCCATGCGCTTGCCGATTTTCGCTGACTCGATCAACGCCAGAACCGGTGGCAACGGGTAAACCCGGAAACCGCACATGGAGTCGCGAATCTGCAACGACAGGGTGTTGATCCAGACCATGACGTGGGTGAGATAGCGCGCATACAAACGGCCTTTCGGTACGCTGGCGTCATATTGCGGATAACCGCAGATCACCGCCCGTGGGTGGCGGCGTGATTGTTCGATGAAGCGTTTGACGTCCTGCAGGTCGTGCTGGCCATCGGCGTCCACCTGCAAGGCATGGCTGAAACCCAGGCGTGAAGCTTCGCGCAAACCGGTCATGACCGCACCGCCCTTGCCCTGGTTTTCGGCGAGGCGGATCAGGTAAACCATTTCACGTTGGGCCAGGCGGTCCAGAACCCGGGCGCAGCGCGGGCTGCTGGCATCGTCCACCAGGATGCACGGCAGATGGCTGGCGATCAGCGCATCGACCACTGTGGTGATGGCGCCTTCGTGGTTGTACACCGGGACAATGGCGCAGGGGCTATGCATGTTGGTGTACACCTGAAAGACCGAGGTGTCTGCTTCGCGAGCAGGCTCGCTCCCACACTGGATTTGTGAACGCTGTGGACCCCATGTGGGAGCGGGCTTGCTCGCGAATGAGTGCGCAGCACTCACCAAACTTACACATGCGCCGCCTCCAGCAATATTCGCCCGCTGGAGCAGGTAGCGGTTTCGTTGCGGTAGGTGAAATAGAGTTTGTCGCGCACCGGGTCGAAGCGCAGGTGCAACTGGATTTCATCGCCCGGGCGCACCAGTTGCTGGAACTTCAAGACTTCCATGCCGGCGAATTTCTCCGGCAGGTTCATCAGTTGCCGGCCCAGGCTCAGCGCCCAGTCCACCTGCACCACGCCAGGCAATACCGGCGCCTTGGGGAAGTGACCGCTGAAATAGGCCAGGTCCGGTGGCACGGCCAGTTGCAGGCTCCACTCGCCATCGCTTTCGACTTGCTCCAGCACCTCCGGGGTTTTGGGGCGCGACGCCAACAGCAGGGCGTCGACGTCGGCCTGGGGCAGCTTGCCCTGAGCGTTCAGTGGCAGTTGTCGCAGCAGGCGCCAGCGTCTCGGCAGGGCCAGGGTTTCGCAGTGTTGGTTCAGGTGTTGGCGCAATTGCTCGGTGAGGCTGCGTCGGCCCAGATTACGCAGAGCATGCAAACCGGCTTCGCTCGGAACCACTAACGCCCCCAGAGAAGCGCGGTTTTCCCGAACCACGCCGAGCCGCGCTTCGCTGACCCAGTCATGGGCCATCAGCGCCTGTTCCAGCATCGGCAGCGAGATGCGTTTCTCTTCCAGTTTGACGATCCGGTCCAGTCGCCCGAGCAATTCGAAGCGACCATCGACGGCGATGCGTGCTGAATCGGCAGTCTGTTCGATATGACCATCAGGCAAGTAGGGCGAAGCGATCAGCAGCGCACCCTCACTGTCTTGAGTCAGTGTGACATCGGCAAAGGGTTGCCAGAGTTCGGAGCCCTGACGCCAGGCGATGCCGCCGGTTTCCGAGCTGCCGAAAATTTCCGTTGGCCATTGCCCGAGACGCTCATGCAGGCTTTGTGCGGCTTCGACCGGCAATGCACCGCCGGAGGAAAACACCCGGCGAACGGAACTCAAGGCCGGCCAGTCAAGGTTGTCGCCCATGCGCTTGAGCAGCGCCGGGCTGGCCACCCAGGCAAAGGCCGGGTGCTCGCGGCTGGCACGTTGCAGGTCTTCCGGGAACGCCAGTTGCTTGCGTACGAACGGACGCCCGGCGCACAACGGCCACAGTACCCGAAACAACAAACCGTAGATGTGCTGGGTGGCGACGCTGCCAATGATGCACGCCGGGCCCAGGCCAGGACCCCACAGCTTTTCCAGGGCTTCGACTTCATTGGCCAGTTGGCGCAGGTTCTTTTCGATGCGCTTGGGTTCGCCACTGGAACCGGATGTGCACAGGCTCAACCGACAGTTATCCAGGTCCAGCGCAGCGGCACTGAGCGGCGGCTGATGGAAATCGCCAAGGTGCATGTCGCCCGGTTGATCGGACAGCCACAGATCAACTTCGCCTGACCAGCGTTGGCGGGTCTGCGGTTGCAGGTCGGACGGCAGCAGCACACTGACCCCGGCACGCCAGGCGCCGAGCAGGGCAATCGCCAGGTCGGCGGCATCCTCAAGGTGCACGGCCATCTGCCGTACACCCTGGGCTTGCAGGCCGGCGGCAAGGCTCAGCGCCAGTTCGCACAGTCGGGTGTGATCCAGTGCCGGACCGGTCGTGATGGCACGGTCCGGCCGGGCCTTGAGCAGCAGGTGCTCAAGTTTTATCCAATTCATGGGTGGCCTCGTACCCTTAGTCGTATCAGCCATTCAATGGCAAACATCAGGCCTATCAATCCGTAGGAGATCAGGCCGGTGTACAGCGTCCACCAGCTCAGCGGCGCCCAGAGGGTCAGGGCGGCGGCACACAAACCGTTGCATAAAAAGAAAACGCTCCAGGCGACGGTCACCTGACGGGTATAGCGAATGCCCTCGGCCGGTAATTGCGGCTCGCGCACCCGGGCCAGGCGTTCGACGATCGGTGGGCCGAATGTCAGGCTCGAGCCGAACAGCACCAACATGAAGACGCTGATCAACACCGGATACCAGCGCAACAGCGCCGGGCTGTCGAACAGTGCCAGCAACAGGCAGAACCCAATGGCCACCGTTGCCATCCACAGGCTGCCGGGCCGACGTTTGCCGGTCAGCGCCCGGGCCAGCCACAGTCCGCCCAGCAGCAGGCCGAACTGCCAGGGGGCGAAGTGCTCCATGCCGAAATACACCGCAAAGGGATACAAAAGGCCTGCCAGCAGCAGGCCGAGGCCAATCAGACGACTCATGCGGCCGGTTGAACCAGACGGTAGACCGCCTCGACAACGTCACTGACGGTACGCACCGATTTGAATTCTTCGGCGGCGATTTTCTTGCCCGTCTGGCGTTTGATGTGATCGATCAGGTCGACCGCGTCGATGCTATCGATTTCCAGGTCCTGATACAGGTTGGATTCCAGGCTCACACGCCCGGGGTCCAGTTCGAAAAGCTCGACCAGGGCATCGCGCAGGGTGTTGAAAATGTCATCACGAGTTTGCATGGTCCGGTCTCAAGCTGCCTGTTTTGCGGTGACGAACGCCGCAAGGCTCGCCACGTTGCTGAAGTGATTGCGAGTGTCTTTGGCGTCGGCATCGATTTTGATGCCGTACTTTTTCTGGATGGCCAGGCCCAGTTCCAGGGCGTCCACCGAGTCTAGGCCCAGGCCTTCGCCGAACAGCGTCTGCTCGTTGCCGATGTCTTCGGCGCTGATGTCCTCGAGGCCCAGGGCGTCGATGATCAGCTCTTTGATTTCCAGCACCAGGCTATGGGTGTTCCGATCGCTCATCTTCGGCGAGCTCCTTGATGAAGTAAGAATGCAAATAATCGTTGAGCTTGCGCGAGGCTTGCGGAGCCGGCCCCAGCGAGGCGAAGGCCTGTGGGTCTATATCGGCCCCGACCCGAAAACTGAAGTGCACGCGCCGCTTGGGGATGCGGTACCAGGGCTCGGCCTTGGTCAATGTGGTCGGGTTGACCTTGATAATGACCGGGGTGAGGATTTTCGCACCCCGCAGGGCGATTGCCGCACCGCCCCGATGAAAGGCCGGTGCCTGGCCGGGTTGGGTGCGCGTGCCTTCGGGGAAAATGATCAGGGTCTGGCCGTCTTTCAGCGCGTCGGCCGCCGCGTCGAGCATGTCCATGCTGCCGTCGTTGCTGATGTATTCGGTGCAGCGCAGCGGTCCACGTGTGAACGGGTTTTCCCAGAGACTTTGCTTGACCACGCAGTTGGCGTGACGCACCAGGCCGATCAGAAACACCACGTCGATCAGCGAGGGGTGATTGGCAAGGATCATTTGCCCGGGACGACCGAGTTTTTCCGCGCCTTCAATGTCGTAGGTCAGCACCCCGGTACGGGCCATGAAGCGCACAAAAATCCAGAAACAGCGGCTGACCGTTTGCCGGGCCCGCAGCCGATGGGTCCGGGCGTCGCCCGGCAGGCAGTTCAGCACAGGGAAAATCACCAGGCGCAGGCACAGGCCGCCCAACCCGAACAGGGCAAAGCTCGCGGCGGTGGCCAGCAAGCGCCAGTAATAGGCGTCGCGGTTTTTCTCGGTCACGGGTTGCGTTGCCAGGTCCATACACGATTTTTCCAGGCATGTTGGCAGGTGGTTTGCTGGCCGAGCAGCATACGCAACAGATTCAGCGCGTGGGGCCAGCGGGAGTTGGACAACGCTTCCGAGGGGCTGTTCAGGGACAACTGCCAGTCGGTACCGGGTGTGATCAGCAGGCCGACGGCATAAGGGAATGGCACGTCGTCGATCCAGGTCGAGTAAGCCTCGGGCGGCCGCTCTTCAGTGACCACCAGCAGTACCGCGCCAGCGCCTTCGGCCAGCAGCGCGGCAGCTTCGAGCATGCCGTGCTCCAGGCCATCGCCTGCGGCAGCCAGGGCCGTCATTTCGCTGGTTTCACCGCGCATGATCGACCACAAACCAATAATCGCGTTATGCACCGACAAGCTGAACCGGGTCGGCGACAGCGGCTCGTCGGCGGCCAGATCACTGAGAATGTCGACGGTGCGGGGTGTTTCGCCGTGACGGGAAACAAAGACCAATGGCAGATCCTGCCGGCCTTCGGCCAATGGCCAGCCGACACTGAAGGCCATCCGTGCCAGGCGGCTGAGCCTGCGGCGCTGCATGGCCGGCAGAAAGGAAACGTCAGGAGCGGCATCGCTGTCCGGCAGCACGACGGGTTGCCGGCTCCAGGCCTGCCAATCGTTCACGCTCTCAAGCCCCGGGGCCCAGGCGCGCCATTGGGCGATGTTGAAGTTGATCACAGACATTCATCCCGCCCTCACGGGCTTACTTGACGCGGGGAGTGGCCGAGAGCCGAGACTCACCCTGCGCGGCGTTTGCCGCCGAGTGGCGCGCATTATCCCGGTGCCGGGAACCTGTAGCAAATGCTGGTTACATTTTGCTCAACAAGATGCAGCGACTGGCTCGCAAAAACTGAGCGATTGGTAATTATTCACACAATCACTACTCCGTCTGTCGGTTCCTGCGTCAAACCATCGGGCCGTTCACGGCTTTTCATGTAAGAGAAGGCAACTGACTGTGTAGTCCCTGGTAGCGAAGCAGCGCCGTGCACCACTACACTCGATCATTCTTTGATACACGGAGGTTTTGACATGCGGCGCGTGGTGTTCAATCAGAAAGGTGGCGTTGGCAAGTCCAGCATTGCCTGCAATCTGGCGGCGGTCAGTGCCAACGAGGGTTTTCGCACCTTGTTGGTGGATCTCGATGCCCAGGCCAACTCCACTCAGTACTTGACGGGGCTCACGGGTAGCGACATCCCGATGGGCATCGCCGATTTCTTCAAGCAGACGCTGTCTTCCGGGCCGTTTTCCAAAAAGAATCAGGTCGACATCTACGAAACCCCCTTCGATAACCTCCACGTCATTACCGCCACCGCTGAACTGGCGGACTTGCAGCCAAAGCTTGAAGCCAAGCACAAGATCAACAAGCTGCGTAAGTTGCTTGAGGAACTGAGCGAAGACTACGACCGGATTTACCTAGATACCCCGCCAGCGCTGAATTTCTATGCGGTTTCTGCATTGATTGCCGCCGATCGTGTGCTGATTCCCTTCGATTGCGACAGTTTTTCACGCCAGGCACTCTACGGCCTGATGGCGGAAATCGAAGAGTTGAAGGACGACCATAACGAAGGCCTGGAAGTCGAAGGCATCGTCGTCAACCAGTTCCAGGCCCGCGCCAGCCTGCCCCAGCAAATCCTCGACGAACTGATCGCCGAAGGCCTGCCGGTGCTGCCGGTGTACCTGGCCAGCTCGGTACGCATGCGCGAATCCCACCAGGCCAACACGCCGCTGATCCATCTCGACCCGCGGCACAAGCTGACCCAGCAGTTTGTCGAATTGCACAGCCTGCTGGAAAACGCCTGATCTTCCAGGCGAAACAAAACACTGTGGGAGCGAGCTTGCTCGCGATAGCGGACTGACAGTCAACATTATCTTCGACTGACACATCGTCATCGCGAGCAAGCTCGCTCCCACAGGGGCTGTGTTGCTTCAGATACCCTGGCTACGCAGCCAGGCCATCAACTGCGGCAACGGGAAAGCCCCGCTCTGCCGGGCGACTTCCCGGCCGTTCTTGAACAGGATCAGGCTCGGGATCGAGCGAATCCCCAACTGCGCCGACAACTGCTGGTTCGCCTCGCTGTCCAGCTTGGCCAACCGGCACTTGCCCTCCAGTTGCCCGGCCGCCTGCTCGAACACCGGTGCAAATGACTTGCACGGCCCGCACCAGTCCGCCCACACGTCCACCAGCAGCGGCAGATCGCCCTTGATCTGGCTGGCGTAATCGCCTTGTTTCAATTCAAACGGCTTGTTCAGCAGGACGTCGGCCTTGCAGCGTCCGCATTTCGGGTGGTCGTTGAGGCGCTCGGCGGGGATGCGGTTGAGGCCGTTGCAATGGGGGCAGGGAATGAGGAGTGGGTCGGTCATGAGCAAGATCCAATGGGGAGCTGATAACACCTAGTTGGAGACGTTTGCTCATATTTTCAATCGTGCAGCGGCGTGCGGTGAATCTAGGCTTGAGTCTTGCCGAGCCAGACCGCTTGTCTGTGGAGCATTATCGCAACTTGCGATATTTTCGATCTGAGATTAACTTTCCATAGCAAAATGCGATAAGGATGTTGCATGCATGTTCTCACCGAAAAAAGAGTACGTGAAGCCAAGGCGAAATGGCCAATGGCAGCCAACGCGCTGGATCATTGGTATCAATTAGCCAAAGGAAGCAAGCCGTCGGATTTTGCGGCGATGAGAACCACCTTTCCTGCAGTCGACAAGGTGGGCGAGTTTCATGTTTTCGATATCGGTGGCAACAAATTGCGGCTGATCGCTTTTGTCAGGTATCGATCGCAAAAGCTTTATATCAAGCATGTGCTGGACCACCGCGAATATGACCGCGGTAAATGGAAGGAGGAAAGAGCATGAGTGTCCTGATCGAAAGAGCTGCCGAGCATTGGGAGTTCGTCTCGCCGTTGCTTCGAAAACCGAAAAGCGAAGACGACTATGACCTGTTGGCGCAGGCGCTGGACGAGTTGCTCGAGATGACCGGCGACGATGAGTCTCACCCGTTGATGAGTCTGGTAGACATCATTGGTGACTGGATTGAGGAATGGGATCACAAGCATCACCCGATGCCGAAGCCCAGCGGAGTCGAGGTTCTTGGCTACTTGATGCGCGAACACGGCTTGAGCCAGAGCGACCTGCCTGGCGTCGGCCCTCAGTCGGTCGTTTCCGAGATCCTGAGCGGCAAACGCCAGCTCAACCTGCGGCAGATCCGCTGGTTGGCCGAACGTTTCGGTGTGTCTGTAGAAACCTTTATCTGACCCGCCTCACGACGAACAACTGATCTCCAGATGCTTGCCCCATTCCGGTGGCCTCTCGGCGTAGCTTTCCATCCCCGGTTGTTCCTCGAACGGATTGCTCAGCACTGCGTGCAGTCGTCGAACTTCTGAATAGTCGCCGCTTTCTGCCGCATCAATGGCCTTTTGCGCCAGGTAGTTGCGCAGGATGTACAGCGGGTTGACCGCGTGCATCCGCTGGCGGCGCTGCTCTTGATCCAGCGTGCCTTCACGTGCGACCCGGGCGACGTAGAGTTCGCCCCAGGCATCAAAGCCCTTGAGGTCGACGAAGTCGTCGCGCAAGCGGGTGATGGCCTGTTCCGGTGCTTCATCACCCAAACGGCGGAAAAACAGGCTGTAGTCGACGCCGCTGTTTTGCATCAGTTGCAGCAGGTTCTCCAGCAGTTTCTGGTCGTCATCCTCCGCGGTGGTCAGGCCGAGGCGGCGGCGCATCAGGTCCAGGTAATGGGCCTGGAACAGCGGCAGGTAGAGGCCGAGGGTTTCGCGCAGGGCTTCGACGCTGATGAATGGCGTCAAGGCTTGAGCCAAGGCGCTGAGGTTCCACTGGCCAACCGGCACCTGGTTGCTGAAGGAGTAACGACCCTGGTCGTCGGAGTGGTTGCAGATGAAGTTGGCGTCGAAGTCGTCGAGGAAGGCGAACGGGCCGAAGTCGAATGTAATCCCGAGGATCGACATGTTGTCGGTATTCATCACCCCGTGGCAGAAGCCATAGGCCTGCCATTTTGCGATCAGTTCGGCGTTGCGCTCGACCACTTCGCGGAACATCGCCAGGTACGGCTCCGGTTGTTCCAGGCACTGCGGGAAGTGCATGGCCAGCACGTGATCACCCAGCACTTTCTGCTGCTCGGGGCGTTTGGTGTAGTAGAAGTATTCGAAGTGGCCGAAGCGCACATGGCTTGGCGCCAGGCGCAGGACCATGGCCGCGCGCTCCTGCTTTTCGCGCCACACCGGGGTGTCGGAACCGATCACGCACAGGGCGCGGGTGGTCGGGATGTTCAGGGCATTCAGGGCTTCGGAAGCGAGGAACTCGCGGATTGACGAGCGCAGTACCGCCCGGCCATCGCCCATGCGTGAAAACGGCGTCTGGCCGGCGCCCTTGAGGTGCAGGTCCCAGTGTTCGCCGGCCTCGTTGTACACCTCGCCGAGCAACAGGCCGCGGCCATCGCCCAGTTGCGGGTTGTAGGAACCGAACTGATGTCCGGAATAGACCATCGCCCTCGGAATCGCATCGGCCCAGAGCTTGTGGCCGCTGAACAGTTCGGCGAACTCCGGGGTTTCGGCCACGGCCGGGTCGAGGTCCAGCAGGGCCATGGCGGCGGGGCTGGCCACGACCAGGCGCGGATTGTCGATGGGCTCGGGCAGCACATGGGCGGAAAACGCGTCGCCCAGGCGGTCGAAGCGATTATCGAAGGTGAGTTCGTCGAGGGCTTTCAAGGGCCGGCTCCAGCAGAATGTCCGAGCATTCTGCTGGGGAAAGGCCGGTTAGTCGAGTTTGGCGGCAGGCGGTTCTTGCGCCGGCTTGCCGTCGACGATCGGCACGATGGTTTTCGCTTCCGGCTCGATCGGCACCATCTTGTATTCCTGGCCGTGCAGGTTCTTGAGGTAGACCTCCATCTGCCGGAACGAGATGTTGATGTGCTGCTTCTTGAACTCGCGGTTGATGAAGCGGTTGACCTCGTCGAGCACCGGGTTGCGGTCGCCGAGGTCGCGCACGTGCATGCGCAACTCGTGGTCGAGGGTGCTTTCGCCGAAATTCAGGAAGTACACATGCGGCTCCGGGTCTTTCAGGACGCGCGGGTTATCCCGTGCAGCCTTGAGCAGCAACTCTTTCACCAGGTCCAGGTCCGAGCCGTAGTCGACGCCGAGCTTGAGGGTCACCCGGGTGATGGTGTCGGTCAGCGACCAGTTGATCAGTTGCCCGGTGATGAACGTCTTGTTCGGGACGATGATGTCCTTGCGGTCGAAGTCGGTGATGGTCGTGGCACGGATGCGGATCTTGCTCACCGTACCCGACAGGTTGCCGATGGTGATGGTGTCACCGATCCGCACCGGACGTTCGAACAGAATCATGATGCCGGAAATGAAGTTGGCGAAGATTTCCTGCATGCCGAAACCGAGGCCGACCGACAGCGCCGCCACCAGCCATTGCAACTTGTCCCAGCTCACGCCGAGGGTCGACAGGGTCGAGACGAAACCGACGCCGGCGATCACGTACGAGAGCAACGTGGTGGTCGCGTAGGCGCTACCCTGGGCCAGGTTGAGCTTGGACAGCACGAAAACTTCCAGCAGACCGGGCAAGTTGCGCGCCAGGGCGAAGGTGATGCCGATGATGATCAACGCACCGAGCATGTCGCCGATGCTGATCGGCACCATGCTCATGTTGGCGCCGGTACCGCTGGTGTATTCGTAGAGGGTGATGTTGTCCAGGTACGAGAACACGGTGATCAGGTCGGCCCAGACCCAATACAGCGCCGCCATGAAGCCGCCGAGCAGCGCCAGGCGGATCAGGCGCAGGGATTGTTCGTTGACCTTCTCGATGTCCATGGTCGGCTCTTCGATCACCGCTTCGCCGTCGCCGGCCTCTTTGGCGGCCAGGCGCTTGGCCAGGGCGCGCTGGTAGGCCAGCCGCCGGGCCGCCACGCTGAGGCCGCGCACGAAGGTGGCTTCGATCACCAGCCAGAACATCAGCAGGTACAGGGTATTGATCAAGCGGTCGCTGAGCTTAAGTGCGGTGTAGTAGTAGCCGAAGCACACCGCCACGAACAGCGCGACAGGCAGGGCGGTGAACAGGATCCCCACCAGTTTGCGGAACAGCGAGGCGTTCTCGTGAGTCGGGCTGCTGATGAGCAGGCGGCTGAGCAGCAAGGTCATCAAGGCGTAGCAGGTGAGCACCACCGGCATGCCGAGCACGTCATCGGCCAGTGCCGCCGGTTGCAGTTCGGCAACGGCCACTACGGTCACCAGTGCCATCACCACGATGCCGAGACGGCGGATCCATCTGCGCAGGAATTCCACCTGGGGCTTTTCCCAGCGGAAATGCAGTTCTGCCACGCCACCCGGTGCGAGGATCCGGTAGGCGGTGTAGAACACCAGCCAGGCCCCGGCCATTTGCAGCAGCGCCGCGCCCATATTGGCGTTCTGCCCACGGGCGTCGATTTGCAGGGCCAGGCCACACAGGGCGAGGCCCAGGGAAACCGGCATCGCCAGCAGGATGTTGATCAGAATCGCCTGCGGGGTGTGCCACTGGCTATCGCGCTTGAAGTGACCGATGTCCTGGTGAACCTTGTTCAGTCGTGCGTACAGACTCTTGCGCCGCCACAGCAGCGCACCGATCAGCAGTGCCAATGGCAGGAACAGCAGCGGGCGTTGGGTCAAACCGTCGGTCAGCTCGCTCAGGCTTGAAAGTACCGGGAGTGAGTCGAGTTGACGCTGGAGGCGATCCGGCACGCTGTGAATCCACTCCAGGTCCAGCGGCTTGTTGCTGGGAATCCAGAACATCTGTTCATCGAGCGTCGCCCGCAGGCTTTGCGCGGTGCTGAGCAGTTGCTTCTGGTTCAGTTGCAGGGTGATGGATTCATTGAGCACTGCGCTCAGTTCGCGATTGAGCCGCTCGAGCAGGTCGGCGCGGGTGGTGGCCAGCTCCATCAGGCTTTTGCGCAACTGCGGCGTGACTTGCTCGGGGGGCTGGGTCGACAGCAGGTTTTCAACGTAGGTGGTCGGATTGCTCAGCAGTTCCCGTTGCTGGCTGACTTCGAACTGATACAGGCGAATGTCAGCGATCTGGTCGGCCAGGTTGCGGTCGAGCCGCAGGCGCGGCAACGCCTGTTTCTGTTTGTAGAGAATCTTCGAGAGCAGCAGGCTGCCTTTGAGCACGTTGATTTGCTCGTCCAGCGCCGAATCGCTCTGGGTCAGACTGTCCAGCTGTTGCTTGGTCTGCAGGTTCTGCTGGGTGACTTCGTTGAGGCGGTCGGTGCTTTTGAGCAGGTAGTCCGAGAGCTTCAGGTTGGCCGCGCTTTCGGTGGCCAGCAGGCTGCTGCCGCCGGCCTTCTGCGCTTCGATGGATTGCTGGGTGACCGTTTCCTGGGACAACGCCAGACGCTTCTGGTTGATCAGGGTTTGCAGTTCCTGGATTTCCTTGTCCAGGCGGTCGGATCGCTCCGACAGCAGGTCATGCTGGCTGTTGCCGAGGTCTTGCAATTGGGTATTGCCGGCCAGTTCCTGGCGGCGCAGCGGGATCAGGGCGTTCAGTGCCGCCAGTTCGGCATTGAGCTGGTCGCGCTGCTCGGCGCTCAGGGTCTTGCCGGCGTCCTTGCCGTTCTTGAGGATATTGTTGATCTGCTGGATGCGCGTCTGGCTGGCGGATATCTCCGCCTGGGCGCGCTCGGGGCGGGTCTGGGCAGTGATGGTCAGGCTGTTGGCATCGCCCAGGGCTTTTTGCAGGTCGCTTTGCTGGGTGGAGCGCTCAGTGAGCATTTGCTCCAGCTGCTGGATCGATTCTTTGGCGAAGCGCTGCGCCACCGGCACCACAGGGCTGGCCTTGAGGCGGGTCAGTTCGCGCTGGTTCTCGATCGTCTGCTTGGGTGCAGAACTCAACGTTTGCTTGAGCTCGATCAGCTTCTGCTCGTAATCGCGCTTGTTGTTGAGCTGGTTCAGCGTGCCTTGCAGGACGGATTGCAAGGCCTTCTGATCGGCTTCCGGCAGTTTGCGGTCGGCAATCTTGTCCAGGCTCGCTTGCACGGCTTCGCTGGAGGGCGGTTCGGCCGCTTGTGCCGCTTGTGAAAAACCAAGGGGGCCGACAGAGAGACTCAAGCCCAGAAGGGCAATGGCGAAAAAGGAGCGCAGGTTAGGCATAAAGACCGGTCAAGCAAGTGAGAGTGGAAGCAGTTTAGAGGAAGAGTCCGGGACCCGGGCGACTTCCTTCGGGGAATCTGACGCCCACTTTGCCGATCTTGTTCCCGTCCATGACCGCCACGGTCCAGATGGTGTTGTTCCATTCCACCTGGTCACCCACCACCGGCGCGCCGCCGACTTTCTGGGCAATGAAGCGGCCCAGGGACATGTCCGGATCGATGCCTTCGACCTTCAGCCCATACAGGGCCGCAACCGCGGCCAGCTGGGCGTCTCCTTCGAGTACGAAGTCGCCGAAGAAGCGCAGATCGAGGCCCCGTTGGGGTGCCTGGCTGAAGAGTTTTCCGAGGGCCGGCAGGTTGTGTTCATGGCCGATAACACACAGCAAATCATCGACTTCCAGCACCGTACTACCCGACGGATGGAGCAATTGTTGACCACGAAACAGGGCCGCGATACGAGTGCCTTCGGGCATTTTCAGCTCACGCAGGGGTGAACCGATGCACCATTTTTCCGCACCGAGGCGATAAACGAACAGCTCCCACTCGCTGGTGACATGCACTTCCAGGGCCGAGCGCGAGATGGGTGCAGGCTCCGGAGGTACCGTCACCTTCAGCAGCTTGGCGACCCACGGCAGGCTCGTGCCCTGAACCAGCAGCGACACCAACACGATAAAGAAGGCGAGGTTGAAGTACAGCTGGGCGTTGGGCAGGCCGGCCATCAGCGGGAACACCGCGAGAATGATCGGGACCGCGCCGCGCAAGCCGACCCAGGAAATGAACGCTTTCTCACGACCATGGAATGCCTTGAACGGCAGCAGGCCGACCACCACCGACAGTGGCCGGGCAAACAGAATCATCCACAGCGCCAGGGCCAGAGCCGGCAAGGCGATTGGCAGCAGGTCGTGAGGTGTGACCAACAGCCCCAGCACCAGGAACATGCCGATCTGCGCCAGCCAGGCCATGCCGTCGAGCATGTGCAAAATGCCGTGGCGGCTGCGCACCGGACGGTTGCCGATCACCAGGCCGCACAGGTACACGGCAAGGAAGCCGCTGCCGTGCAGGGCGTTGGTCAGGGCAAACACCACCAGGCCACCGGCGATGACCAGGATCGGATACAGGCCGGTGGCCAGATTGATGCGGTTGACCAGTTGCAGCATGAGCCAGCCACCGCCCAGGCCGATGACGCCACCGATGCCGAACTCGCGCAGCAGGTGGGTCAGCAGACTCCAGTGCAGGCCGGTCTGGCCGCTGGCGAGCATGTCGATCAGGGTGACGGTGAGGAACACCGCCATCGGGTCGTTGCTGCCGGATTCGATTTCAAGGCTGGCGGTTACCCGTTCGTTCAGGCCTTTGCCACCCAACAGCGAGAACACCGCCGCGGCGTCGGTGGAGCCGACGATGGCGCCGATCAGCAGACCCTGGATCAGGTTCAGGTCGAACAGCCAGGCGGCCGCCATGCCGGTCAGCCCGGTGGTAATCAGCACCCCGACCGTGGCCAATGAGAGCGCCGGCCATAACGCCACGCGGAAACTCGAGACCCGGGTACGCAAGCCGCCATCGAGCAGGATCACCGCCAGTGCGAGGTTGCCGACCAGGTAGGCCGTGGGGTAGTTGTCGAAGATAATGCCGCCGCCATCGACACCGGCCGCCATGCCTACGGCCAGGATGATCACCAGAATCGGGATGCCGAGGCGAGACGAAAGGGAGCTCACCAGAATGCTCGCACCTACCAGCAACGCGCCGATCAAGAACAGGCTGTTGATGGTCGTCGCATTCAAAGGCAGTACTCCAGAAAGCTGAAAGGCGGGCACAAACTGACCATGCAGTCTGCGTGCCAGCGATTCTAACCTGTTGAAATGTGATGCTGTCAAAAAGGTTTTGCAGATCAAAAGATCGCAGCCTGCGGCAGCTCCTGCACAGGCTCGCATTACATGTAGGAGCTGCCGCAGGCTGCGATCTTTTCGGCATCACTCTGTAATAGAGCAAAGGCCTCGGCGACGAAGTGCAGGAACCAGATTGGCCTACCGCAGTCTTTAAAACTCGCGAGGAAGGTTGCCCGTCAGCAAAATCAAGGCTTTGCGCCTGTTTAACCCTGGCATCCACAGTGACTTTTCTTTATCGTACGCGCCCTTTGAAAAAGCCCGGAATATCAAAATGTTGGAAGCATCCCTAAGCCAATTGGAACAACTGGTCAGCGACCTGGTGCAGCAGAACCAGACCCTGCTCGGCACCAACCAGACCCTGACTGCAGAACTGGCCCAGGCCAAGGATGAAAACGAAAGCCTGCAACTGAGCCTGATGGAGCAGGAAGAGAAACAAGGCGCCACGGCGGCTCGCATCCAGGCCCTGGTTGAGCGCGTCAGCGCAGGCCCTGTCAGCGCATGAGTTACAACGCCGCAGGGGTAAAAGTCGTCTCGATCCTGGGGGAGGACTATTCGATCAAGGCACCGGCCGGGGAAGAACAAACCCTGCTGGACGCCGCGATGATGTTGAAGGCAGCCCTGGCCGACACCAAGAGAAAGTACCCGACGCTGATCGGTGACCGACTGCTGGTGCTGGCGGCGATGAATCTGTGCTCCCAGCAGATTGAAATGCAGAAGCAGCACAAGCTCGAACTCGACCGTTACCAAGAGCAAGTCAGCGCCACGGTTGAAGTGATCTCCAAGACGATCAATCAGGCCTGATCGGCTTTGCGCACAACCAAAGAATAGATTGTCGGTTGGTCTGTATACAATCGGCACGGCTGTTGCAGTGTTTCAGCCTCTTATTCTTTGGGGGTGCTCCATGCAGTTCTGGCGACGCAGTATTCAATGGCAGTTGATCCTGAGCATGGGCACCGCCCTGCTGGTCAGCATCCTGATCGTGGTTGGCATTTATACCCTCGTGGTCAACCGTCTCGCCCAGAGCTATCTGGTCGAGCAAGCCTTGCCGTCGAGCATCGAAGCGATGCGCAACGACATCGAGCGGATCCTCGTGCAGCCGCTCACCGCCGCCAAGGACATCGCCAGCAACAGCATGGTGCGCGACTGGTTGGCCGGGGGTGAAGACAGTGCCCGGACCACCACCTTCGCCACCTATCTGGAAGGCATCCGCGCCGAACACAAAGCCTTTACCGCGCTGATTGTCGGCACCGCGTCCAATCACTACATCACCGAAAAGGGTCTGGACCGCACCCTCAGCCGATCCAATCCCAAAGATGCCTGGTTCTACGCGTTCCTCGACAGCAATCAGCCGCGCACCCTCAACATCGACAACGACACGGCCACCGGAGAATTGGCGCTGTTCATCGACCTCAAGGTCGAACAGGCCGGCAAAGTCGTGGGCGTTGCCGGGCTTGGCCTGAGCATGAAAGAGCTGTCGGAGCTGATTCACAACTTCAGTTTCGGGGAGCGCGGCAAGGTCTATCTCGTGCGTTCCGACGGTTTGATCCAGGTCCATCCCGAGGCGCAATTCAGCGGCAAACGCACCTTGACCGAGCAGATCGGCGCTACAGCGGCGCAAAC
Organism: Pseudomonas sp. GW456-E7; assembly: GCF_059424105.1. Classification (NCBI taxonomy): domain Bacteria; kingdom Pseudomonadati; phylum Pseudomonadota; class Gammaproteobacteria; order Pseudomonadales; family Pseudomonadaceae; genus Pseudomonas; species Pseudomonas sp. GW456-E7. The sequence goes on from NZ_JBWKZB010000001.1 coordinate 116,525, forward strand.
GCTGATGAGTCAAAAAGCCGCCACCAGCAGCGACTTCCAGCGCGACGGCGAAGACTTCCTCGCCTTGAGTTTGCCGCTGCGCGATCTCGGCTGGACCCTGGTGGCAGAAGTGCCGCAATCGCAGATCTACGCCGAAGCCCGCCGCGCGATGTGGATGAGCAGTGGCATCGGCCTGGCGGTGGCGCTGGTGTGCCTGTTGCTCGTGGTGTTGCTGGCCCGAGGGCTGGTGCGACCGATTCGTCAGGTAACAGCGGCGCTGGTTGCTATCGGTAGCGGTGGTGGAGATTTGACCCATCGGTTAGATTCCAGTCGCGCCGATGAGTTGGGCGATCTGGCTCGCGGTTTCAATCGGTTCCTGGATAGCCAGCGCGACATGATCGGGGAAGTACTGACCACCAGCGAGCGCCTGCGCACCGCTGTCGGCCAGGTGGCGCGGGTGGTGGACAACACCGCCGAACGCTCTGGTCGTCAGCAGGAAATGACCGACATGGTCGCCACCGCTGTTCACGAAATGGGCCTGACCGTGCAGGACATCGCGCAGAACGCCGGCAACGCGGCGTTCGCGTCACAAACCGCCCGTGACGAAGCGATGCAGGCGCGGGAGGTGGTGGGTGGTTCTATTCGCCACATTGAAAGCATGTCCCGGGAAATCGGTGTAGCGGCCACGGCGGTGGCCGAGCTGGCTCATCAAGTGGCGTCCATCGATCAGGTGCTGGCGGTGATTCGCGGGATTTCCGAGCAGACCAACCTGCTGGCACTCAACGCTGCTATCGAAGCGGCGCGCGCGGGTGACATGGGGCGTGGATTCGCCGTGGTGGCCGATGAAGTGCGCACCCTGGCGCGGCGTACGCAATCGTCCACCGATGAAATCCAGCAGATGATCGGCAGCCTCAAGCAAGGCGCGGAGAACGCGGTGTCGTCGATGCATTCCGGGCAAGCCGCGACGGGCACGGGGGTCGAGTCGAGCCAGCGTACCGGCACCTCGTTGACGGCGATTACCGGGCAAGTGGAGCGCATCAGCGATATGAACCATCAGGTGGCGACGGCGACGGAAGAGCAATCGGCAGTCACCGAGGAAATCAATCGCAACGTGCAGGGCATTTCCGATCTGGCGCGGGCGACGGCGGGGGAGGTCAGGGCTTGTCGTGAGGATTGCCAGACATTGCAGCGGTTGGCGGATGACCTGGCGCGGCAGATGGGTGGGTTCAAGCTGAACTGATCAAGATCAAAAGATCGCAGCCTGCGGCAGCTCCTACATGGGAATGCGTTCCCCTGTAGGAGCTGCCGCAGGCTGCGATCTTTTTTGTGATTAGAACCACTCATCCTGCATACCCAGGCACACATCGTCCCGTGCCTCAAGAATCGTCAACTCATGGTGGCATCCTGGCACTTCCCATGTCAGGAAGTAGCGGGCCGCCTGCAGCTTGCCTTTATAGAAGCTCACATCCGCTGCATTGCCCTTGGCCAAGCCTTCCTCGGCACGAATGGCCTGTTCCAGCCAGCGCCAGCCAATCACCGTGTGCCCGAACACTTTCAGGTACAGCGCCGAGTTCGCCAGGCTGCTATTAACCTTGCCTTGCCCCAAATCCGTCAGCAAACCAATGGTCACCGTTTGCAGGCGCGCCACCAGTTTCTCCAGCGGCTCGCGCAGCGGCGTCAGCGTCTCGAACGCCTGGGCACGTTCGGCGGTGTCGGCGATCAGGCGGATCAGTTGCTTGAGCCCCGCGCCACCGTTCTGCGCCAGTTTGCGGCCCAGCAGGTCCAGCGATTGAATGCCGTGGGTGCCTTCGTGGATCGGGTTCAGGCGGTTGTCACGGTAGTACTGCTCCACCGGGTATTCACGGGTGTAGCCATGGCCGCCGAGGATCTGGATCGCCAGTTCGTTGGCCTTCAGGCAGAACTCCGAGGGCCAGGATTTGACGATCGGCGTCAGCAGGTCCAGCAGTTCATGGGCCTGCTTGCGTTCGGCTTCGGTTTCAAGGGTGGTGGTGTCGTCGAACAGTCGCGCCGCGTACAGGCCGAGGTCGAACGAGCCTTCAACGTAGGCCTTTTGTGTCAGCAGCATGCGTTTGACGTCGGCGTGCTGAATGATCGCCACTGGCGCAGTGTTCGGGTCCTTGCTGTCCGGCACGCGACCTTGCGGACGCTCGCGGGCGTATTCCAGCGAATACAGGTAGCCGGCGTAGCCGAGCATCACTGCCCCCATGCCGACGCCAATCCGCGCCTCGTTCATCATCTGGAACATGTAGCTCAAGCCCTGGTGTGGCTTGCCCACCAGATAGCCGACGCACTCGCCGTTATCGCCGAAGTTCAGCGCGGTGGAGGTGGTGCCGCGCCAGCCCATCTTGTGGAAAAGCCCGGCGAGCAGCACGTCGTTGCGCTGGCCGAGGCTGCCGTCATCGTTGACCAGGTACTTGGGCACGATGAACAGCGAGATGCCCTTCACCCCGGCCGGCGCGTCCGGCAGCTTGGCCAGGACCATGTGCACGATGTTTTCCGACAGCGGATGATCACCGCCGGAAATGAAAATCTTGTTGCCCTTGAGGCGATAAGTGCCGTCGGACGCAGGCTCCGCGCGGGTACGAATATCCGACAGCGACGAACCAGCGTGGGGTTCGGTCAGGGCCATGGTGCCGAAGAAGCGGCCATCGATCATCGGTTGCAGGAAGCGGCGCTTCTGCTCCTCGGTACCGAAGCTTTCGATCAGGTTGGCCGCGCCCATGGTCAGGAACGGATAAGAGGTCGAAGCGGCGTTGGCCGACTGGAAGTGCGAAAAGCAGGCCTGGGACAGCAGCGTAGGAAGTTGCATGCCGCCAGCGTCGAAACTGCGTGCGGCGTTGAGGAAGCCGGCTTCGAGGAAAGCATCCACCGCCGGTTTCACTTCCGGAATCAGAATCGCCTGACCGTTCTCGTAGCGCGGCTCGTTCTCGTCGCCCTTGCGGTTGTGCGGGGCGAAGAATTTCTCGGCGATGCTGCGGGCGGTGCCGAGGGCGGCATCGAAGGTTTCGCGGTTGTGCTCGGCGAAACGCTCACGCTGGGTCAGGCCCTCGGCATCGAGGACTTCATACAGCTCGAAAGCCAGATTGCGGGAACTGAGCAGCGTCTCGGACATGGCGGCCTACCTTTTGTTGGGATGGGCCGAGTCTAGTCTTGCGAATAGAAGCTGAACAGGATGATTGATAAGGGTGATGTTGGAGCCGCGCAGAAACTTAGCAAGCGCCACAAACCACTGTGGGAGCGAGCTTGCTCGCGATGGCGGCAGATCAGTCAATATTAAAGGTGACTGATAGACCGCTATCGCGAGCAAGCTCGCTCCCACAGGGATTGTTGCTGAACCGGGCACCTGTTGCAGGTGCCCGGATTGTCGGGTTTAGCCGATGGTCATCAAGCTGGCATTACCACCCGCCGCCGCCGTGTTGACGCTCAACGCACGCTCGATCACCAAACGTTCCAGCGCAATGTTGGTCTCGCCCTGCGACAGGCCCTGAACCCCGACAATCGCACCGGCACGCTTGGCAACCTGCTGGCAAACCGCACGCAACTGGTCGGAATGGCCGTGATGCACAACCGCGTCAAACACCACTTCGTCCTTGTTCCAGTCGGAAACCAGCTTGATACGCGCCTGAATCTCCTTCGGCAGGCGTGCGAACAGCGCCTTGGTCAGTTCACCTTCCGGCCACACCGCCGAACCGCCGACAGCCAGTACCGCCGCCAGTTGCGTCAGCAGGTCGCCTTCGACTTCCGCCAGGCACAGCACGTGTTCCCGTGGCAGGATCGCGTAGCTGTTGCGCTCGCCGGTCGGGCCGGCCAGAACGCGGGTGATGCCGCTTTGCGATTGTGCAGCGAATTGCACGCACAGGGTGCTCAGGTCGGCGAACTTGTGGCTGTCGGCCCAGGCTTTCAGGGCGGTCAGCGGCTTGCTCATGGCGTCGCGTAGACGAACGTCCGGTGCTGCGGCGGCATCGCCACGAGCGAAGGATTGTTCGATCGCATCGGCAGGGCGGGTCGACAGCAGGCGGTACAGGTACAGCGGGCCACCGGCTTTCGGGCCGGTACCCGACAGGCCTTCGCCGCCGAATGGCTGCACGCCGACCACGGCACCGACGATGTTGCGGTTGACGTAGACGTTACCGGCATTGACGTTGTCGATCACCTTGGCGATGGTTTCGTCGATGCGGGTGTGCACGCCCAGGGTCAGGCCGTAGCCGGAAGCGTTGATCTGGCCGATCAGTTGATCGATGTCCTTGCGCTTGTAGCGAACCACGTGCAGCACCGGGCCGAAGATCTCCCGTTGCAGTTCGTCGAAGCTTTCCAGTTCGATCAGGGTCGGCATCACGAAGGTGCCGCGTTTGACTTCTTCAGCATCGGCGATGGCCACCTGGTACACGCTGCGACCTTTGTCGCGCATGGCCTGGATGTGCTTCTCGATGCCAGCCTTGGCTTCGGCGTCGATCACCGGGCCGATGTCCACGGACAGACGCTCAGGGTTGCCGAGACGGCTTTCAGCCATCGCGCCCTTGAGCATTTCGATGACGCGATCAGCAGAATCTTCCTGCAAGCACAGGACGCGCAGGGCCGAGCAACGCTGACCGGCGCTGTCGAACGCCGACGAAACCACGTCGATCACCACTTGTTCGGTCAGTGCCGAAGAGTCGACGATCATCGCGTTCTGGCCACCGGTTTCGGCGATCAGCGGGATCGGACGGCCCTGGCTGTCCAGGCGGCCGGCGATGTTGCGTTGCAGCAAGCGCGCGACTTCGGTGGAGCCGGTGAACATCACGCCTTTGACGCGATCGTCGCCGACCAGGCCGGCACCGACGGTTTCACCGCGACCCGGCAGCAGTTGCAGCACGCCCTCGGGAATGCCGGCTTCGAGCAGCAGGCGCACGGCTTGAGCGGCGACCAGGGGAGTCTGTTCCGCAGGCTTGGCCAGTACCGGGTTACCGGCGGCCAGCGCAGCAGCCACCTGGCCACTGAAGATCGCCAGCGGGAAGTTCCACGGGCTGATGCACACCACTGGACCCAGCGGACGGTGAGCGTCGTTGGTGAAGTCGTTGCGTGCCTGCACCGCGTAGTAACGCAGGAAGTCCACGGCCTCGCGGACTTCAGCGATGGCGTTGGTGAAGGTCTTGCCGGCTTCGCGGGCCAGCAGGCCCATCAGCGGCTGGATCTCGGCTTCCATCAGGTCGGCGGCACGTTCCAGGATCGCGGCGCGTTCGGCGGGCGGGGTGGCCTGCCAGATCGGTGCAGCGTTGAGGGCGCACTGGATCGCATTGTCGACGTCTTCGACGGTCGCTTCCTGTACATGGCCGACCACGTCACGCAGATCGGACGGGTTCAGCACGGGAGCCGGGGCTTCGTTGCTGGACGCGCAGCCGAGTATCGGTGCGGCTTTCCAGTGGTTGTGCGCGGTAGCGAGAAGTGCGCAGGACAGCGACGCCAAACGATGTTCGTTGGCCATGTCGATGCCGCTGGAGTTGGCGCGTTCGGCGCCATACAGGTCACGCGGCAGCGGAATGCGCGGGTGCGGCAGGCCGAAACCACCTTCCACGGTTGCCATCTGCTCAATGCTGGCTACCGGATCGGCTACCAGTTCCTGGATCGAAATCGACTGGTCGGCAATACGGTTGACGAACGAGGTGTTCGCGCCGTTTTCCAGCAGGCGACGCACCAGGTAAGCCAGCAGGGTTTCGTGGGTGCCGACCGGCGCGTACACGCGGCACGGACGGTTCAGCTTGCCTTCGGAGACTTTGCCTACAACCTGTTCGTACAGCGGTTCACCCATGCCGTGCAGGCACTGGAACTCGTACTGGCCCGGGTAATAGTTCTGACCGGCGATGTGATAGATGGCCGACAGGGTGTGGGCGTTGTGCGTGGCGAACTGCGGGTAGATGACTTCCGGCACCGACAGCAGTTTGCGCGCGCAAGCGATGTAGGACACGTCGGTGTACACCTTGCGGGTATAGACCGGGTAGCCTTCCAGGCCTTCGACCTGGGCGCGCTTGATTTCGCTGTCCCAGTAGGCGCCTTTTACCAAACGGATCATCAGGCGATGACGGCTGCGACGAGCCAGGTCGATCACGTAGTCGATCACGTACGGGCAACGCTTCTGATAAGCCTGGATCACGAAACCGATGCCGTTCCAGCCGGTCAGTTGCGGCTCGAAGCACAGGCGCTCGAGCAGATCCAGGGACAGCTCGAGGCGGTCGGCTTCTTCGGCGTCGATGTTCAGGCCGATGTCGTATTGCTTGGCCAGCAGGGTCAGTGACAGCAGGCGCGGGTACAGCTCATCCATCACGCGCTCGTACTGGGCGCGGCTGTAGCGCGGGTGCAGGGCGGACAGCTTGATGGAAATGCCCGGCCCTTCATAAATCCCGCGACCGTGGGACGCCTTGCCGATCGAGTGAATGGCTTGTTCGTACGAGGCCAGGTACTTCTGGGCGTCGTGCTCGGTGAGTGCGGCTTCACCCAGCATGTCGTAGGAATAGCGGAAGCCCTTGGCTTCGAACTTGCTGGCGTTGGCCAGGGCTTCGGCGATGGTTTCGCCCGTCACGAACTGCTCGCCCATCAGGCGCATGGCCATGTCGACACCCTTGCGGATCATCGGCTCGCCGCTCTTGCCGATGATGCGGCTCAGGGACGAAGTCAGGCCGGCTTCGTTGTGCGTGGATACAAGCTTGCCGGTCAGCAGCAAGCCCCAGGTGGCGGCGTTGACGAACAGCGAAGGGCTGTTGCCCAGGTGCGGCTGCCAGTTGCCGGTGCTGATCTTGTCGCGGATCAGGGCGTCACGGGTGCCTTTGTCCGGGATGCGCAGCAGCGCTTCGGCCAGGCACATCAGCGCCACACCTTCCTGGGACGACAGGGAGAACTCCTGCAGCAGGCCCTGAACGATGCCGGCACGGCCGCCAGCGCTCTTCTGGTTGCGCAGTTTTTCAGCAATCGAGGCGGCGAGTTTGTTGGTGGCTTCGGCCATCGGGGCCGGCAGGCGAGCCTGTTCGATCAGCATCGGCACGACTTCCGGCTCAGGGCGGCGGTAGGCGGCGGTGATCGAGGCGCGCAGAACCGACTGCGGCAGGATGCTTTCGGCGAATTCGAGGAAGCACTGGTGGGCGTGATCCAGAGGCGCGTCGACGCTGTCGTCGGAGTCCTTGGTCAAGCCGCTCAGCTCGGTCAGGGTTGCACCACCCTCGAGTTTTTCCAGGTAATTGAAGATTGCCTGCTTGATCAACCAGTGCGGTGTGCGATCAATCGAGGTCGCGGCGGCCTTGAGGCGTTCGCGGGTCGGGTCGTCAAGTTTGACCCCAAGGGTGGTGGTAGCCATGTTTTTATCCTCATGTTTGCCACGACTGCGTGGCATCAGCTGGCGGCAAGATTAGCCGTGCGACTGTCGAGGTGCAACCGGGTGCAACCCTTTTTTTGCAGGAAAAATCGGCGCCTCGTCGGGAATTAATTTCTGGTACGAGCGTGCTGCTCCTGCTTGGTGCTTTTGCTTCTAGTAAAGCGTCTGAACTGCGCTAAAAAGGAGCAAAAACCGTAGGATTTGTCGCAAATTGAAAAGGGTGCAACTTATTCTCAAGAAACAGGTTGCACCATATTTGCTTTGTTGAATAGCATTCGCGCCCAAGGTGCAACCCGGGCAGAAACCGGGTGCTCCGGCTGATGGCTTTCCTGGGGAAACATCAGTCATAAATGCGCGGGAATCCGGATCGTCTGTCAAACGTATGCGTTTGCGAGCGGTTCACCAGCCGCCGCTACATAAAAACAAAGCCAGGGCGTAACTTAATGAGCGTAAGCAATCCAACCCTGATCACGTTCGTGATCTACATCGCAGCAATGGTGCTGATCGGCTTGATGGCCTATCGCTCCACCAACAATCTTTCCGACTACATCCTGGGCGGTCGCAGCCTGGGCAGCGTCGTGACTGCACTGTCCGCCGGTGCCTCCGACATGAGCGGCTGGTTGTTGATGGGCTTGCCCGGCGCAATCTACATGTCCGGTCTTTCCGAAAGCTGGATCGCCATCGGCCTGATCGTCGGCGCCTACCTGAACTGGCTGTTCGTCGCCGGCCGTCTGCGCGTGCAAACCGAGCACAACGGTGATGCACTGACCCTGCCGGACTACTTCGCCAGCCGCTTCGAAGACAAGAGCGGCCTGCTGCGGATCATCTCTGCGGTCGTGATCCTGGTGTTCTTCACCATCTACTGCGCTTCCGGCATCGTGGCCGGTGCCCGTCTGTTCGAAAGCACCTTCGGCATGTCCTACGAGACGGCGCTGTGGGCCGGTGCTGCGGCGACGATTGCCTACACCTTTATCGGTGGATTCCTGGCCGTAAGCTGGACCGATACCGTACAAGCCACCCTGATGATCTTCGCGTTGATCCTGACGCCAGTCATCGTGCTGCTGGCAACCGGTGGTGTCGACACCACCTTCCTGGCCATCGAAGCGCAAGATCCAAGCAACTTCGACATGCTCAAGGGCACCACTTTCATCGGCATCATCTCGCTGATGGGCTGGGGTCTTGGCTACTTCGGTCAGCCGCACATCCTGGCGCGTTTCATGGCGGCCGATTCGGTTAAATCGATCGCCAACGCTCGCCGCATCTCCATGACCTGGATGATCCTGTGCCTGGGCGGCACCGTGGCTGTGGGCTTCTTCGGTATCGCCTACTTCTCGGCGCATCCGGACGTGGCTGGCGCAGTCACCGAGAACCACGAGCGTGTGTTCATCGAGCTGGCCAAGATCCTGTTCAACCCATGGATCGCGGGTATCCTGCTGTCGGCCATTCTGGCTGCGGTGATGAGCACCCTGAGCTGCCAGTTGCTGGTGTGCTCGAGCGCCCTGACCGAAGACTTCTACAAGACCTTCCTGCGTAAATCCGCTTCGCAGCTGGAACTGGTCTGGGTCGGTCGTGCCATGGTGTTGTTGGTTGCCCTGGTGGCGATCGCCCTGGCGTCCAACCCGGAAAACCGTGTACTGGGCCTGGTGAGCTACGCCTGGGCCGGTTTCGGTGCCGCATTCGGTCCGGTCGTGCTGATCTCCGTGATCTGGAAAGACATGACCCGCAACGGCGCACTGGCCGGCATCCTGGTCGGCGCGATCACCGTGATCGTCTGGAAGCACTTCGAACTGCTGGGCCTGTACGAAATCATCCCGGGCTTCATCTTCGCCAGCCTGGCGATCTACTTCGTCAGCAAAATGGGCACGCCGACTGCCGGCATGTTCCAGCGTTTTGAGGCTGCAGAGCGTGATTATCGTCTGAACAAGTGATGAGTGATGGGGGGAGTGCTTCCCATCCCTGATAAAAGAACGGCTCGCAGCCTCATGGTGCGGGCCGTTTTTTTTGAGGTCAATCTAGAGCGCGCTTTGGTTCCTGCTTCCGTTTTCGTCACCCTTTTCTTTGGGGCTTGTAGGAAAGTTCCTGTTTTGCCCGGTTGCCTTGAATTACCTCTCTGGTCACGTACTTTGCGCTAGCCCGACTCGTTCCCGAGCCGGAGTCACTCATCGTTAACAATGGCGTGCTTCACCAGCGGATGGGACGCCAGTGGAAAGGGACATCAAGACATGGCTACCGGGTATTACATTGGGCTAGGTGACAAAACTGATTGCGGCGGTACCGTTCTGGAGGGGGACCATACTTTCAATTTCGGTCTCATCCATGCTCGTGAGGGTGATCTGGTCAGTTGCGGAAAAGACAAGAAGAGCTACCGGATCATCGGTGGCGTCTCGCACGTCCTGAGCGAGGGTCGACGAGTGGCTGGCACGCTGGACAGTTTCAGTGGCTGCCCCTGTCGAGCCAAACTGCTCCCTTCGAATTTCGAGGGTAGTTATGTGAACGAACCCCCTGCACCGAAAGCAGCCAGGGCAACTGCGCAATCGGCCGCGCCTGCGCCATCGATGACAGCCACCAGCAATTCGACTGCACCGGGTCCATCCAGCGTTACGTCAGCGCCATATGCCCCGTCTCCATCACGGTTCACCAGCATCGACGTTCCTGAGCCCGGCTTTTACATCGTTCCAAAGAGCACCACCCGCGAACAACTAGAAGCCTCGTTGTTCACCCTGCGTGACCCGGCGGTGATGGGTAAATTCAAGCTGCTCAATCCCAATCTGCGCGACGTCAAAGCCGGCTCGATGATCGTGCTGAGCGACCCGAACAACTACCGGTGCACCCGCGAAGAAGCCCTGCTCATGGACGTGGCGGCCAGGACCAACCAAGTGCTTGAAACGCTCAGTCCGGAAGAAGCGGATTTCATGGTGCAACACCGTGATGCCATCCAGACCTTCCTGGGCCATGGCTCGACCGCAATCGGCGTTGGCGCGAGTATTCTCAAAAACAATCTGGATAACGTCAGCGACACCCTGAGAAAAATCGAAGCGTTGCATCAGCATTCATTCCTGCGCGATGGCCACTTGAGTTCACCAGCGTTTCTGGCAGAGCGCCAAAAGCTGCTCGCTCAACTCGATATCCACCTGACAAGCCTGACGCGCAAAGGTATCGGTTTCCCCGACCACCCCAATTTGAATCGTGCAATGTTCCTCTCGCCTCCCAGCCTGGTTCACCGCTGGACTGAAGCCGGCGGCGTAGGGCAGATGCCGGGATACGCCACTCACCTTGAGGGTGTGGCCGGGGCTTCCAAGTACCTCAAGTACGGTGGCTGGGTCGGCACTGCGGTCGGTGGAGGGGCGTCGGCGATGAAAGTTCAGGATGTGTGTACAGCAGGAGATACGGAAGCTTGCAAAAGGGTGAAATTCACCGAGAGTGGATCGTTTATTGGGGAATTGGTCGGTGGTAGTGCTGCGGGCGTGATCTTTGGCGCTGGTACGACAGGTGTAATCTGCGCAGGGCTCGGGATAACTACTGCAGGCGCGGGAACCCTAATATGTGGGCTTGTAGTGGCAGGAGCTGGCTCTTTGGCTACAGGATTTGCCCTCGGCAAGACGGGTGAAAAAACGGGCGAATTAATCTACGAGACGCTGAAATGAGCGTGAGTTTCGCGCAAAAGTTATTTCTGTGCATCAGCATTACTGGTTTTGGCGGGCTTCTAGTTTTCCTTGGTGTCGCGTTGCATTTGGCTTACGCCAAAATGGATATAATGTTGGAACATTTGAAAAACTGCCCGGCTATTATGGTGCGGGCTCCTTTCAAGAATGGCGGGGCTTGGGGAAGGTTGTTCGTACTTGGTGCAGTAATGGGTGTGATGACTATGCCAAATTTTTATCTTCGCGATGGTGGGGCCGATGCGAAAGATCTGGAAAGCTTTCCTGAAGGACTTAGGAAAAAACTAATAGTTTTGCACTGGGGTGGGGTTGCTTGTATTGCTTTATTGCTTGTGCTTTTTGCAGTCAATGCGCTTGGCTATATCCAGTAATGCCCCTGAACTAAATGTTGTCTGATTTGTAAGGTTAAAATAAATCAGTCCTCTTTCGTCCTGTGTTGCACTAGCTGAAGCTACTGCCTGCGCTGCGCCATTGGCATGCAGTATCGTCGTGGTTGGCGCTGGCGCTTACATAGGTTGCGAAGTTGGTGGTAAGTTAGGTGAAATGGCTGGCGAAGTGATTTATGAGGCGACGAAATGACTACTACGGAACTGGTTTTTGGCAGTTTATGTGGAGTAGTGCTCATCAGCATGTTTGTCTGGCTCGCGGTTGCGCTATATCTTGGCTACACAAAAACTGGTGTGTTGCTGGATTCTTTCAAGAACAGTTCTTCTGCCATAACCATCTCTACGCGCATACACACGGGGCCTTGGGGAAAACTGCAGTTGGTGGGTTCAGCATGCAGTGTCGTTACATTTCCCAGCTTTTTTGTGAAACACGGTATCGCCGGTGCTGAAGATATAGCGAGCTTTCCTCTTTCTCTCAGGCGCAAGCTCGTAGTGCTCATGTGGAGTGCTATAGGTCTGTTCGCCGCTTTAGCGCTGCTCGTCGCGTTGTGGGAATCAGGAGCGCTGAAATAATCAGCCCAAAATTTTAGGATCTGGTGCTCGTCACCATCTGTGAGTTTTACGGGCAAGGTCCTAGGACGTTTCCTTCAAAATCTAGCGGTTTTCATGAACTGGTGCGATGTGAGTTCCGTCGATAGTCTTTTGTGGTCACTGACAATTCAGTGGTGGGGTGTAGGAACCCGTTAAGACCATAGGACACGCTTGGCATCGACACCTGATTTGCGGCCACTAACGTGCGCCCGTAAGATCTGTTGCGGCGGCTGTGCGCGGGCACGCTTCAGCGTGGTCGAGTTCTCTGGTCTCGATATTCCTACCCCGCGTATGGCTGCCACCCAAGCCTGTAGGAAGGCCGATGGTAGCCGCCACTTCTACCAGAGGTTAAAAAATGAAAACAATTCACCCCGACCCACCCTACGAAAAACCAATCCCCCATCCCGACAACCGCTTCATGGCATTGACCAGCAACTGCAACGACATGCCCACCCTGTTCGTCGACACCCTCGCGCCACTCGACATCCTCACCGACGCTGCCAACTACAGAATTCGCGCGGTTACCCAAGTGCTTGAGAACCTGTCCATGCGCGGTTCGATCGAGTGCGAGTCGTTCATCCTCAGCGATTTCGCCTTGCTCTGCGCTATTCCATTGCGCGATGGCTGTGATGTGCTGGATGTGGTTGGGCGGCGGTTGCGGGCGGGGCCTTCAGCAGGGGCGTAGGCATCGTCACAAGATCAAGATCAAAAGATCGCAGCCTTCGGCAGCTCCTACAGGTGTCAGATCCATCTGCGCGATCCCTGTAGGAGCTGCCGAAGGCTGCGATTTTTTGACGTTGAGGGCCACTCAGCCCCCAACCCCTGACTTGCCGGCCGGTAAAAGGTAAACTTCCCGGCCTTCGCAGGAGCAGCCATGAATTATCGTCACGCCTTCCATGCCGGCAATCACGCCGATGTGTTCAAACACCTGACCTTGACCCGCCTCATCGCCCTGATGTCGCGCAAGGAGCAGCCGTTTGCCTATCTCGACACTCACGCCGGCATCGGTCTGTATGACCTTCAGGGTGACCAGGCCAGCCGTACCGGCGAGTACCTGGAGGGCATTGCGCGTTTATGGGGTCAGCCGGATCTGCCGATCCTGACCGCCGATTACATGCAGGTGCTGCACGAGATGAACCCGGATGGCCAGTTGCGCTATTACCCGGGGTCGCCGGAGCTGGCGCGACGTTTGACTCGTCCCCAGGATCGCGTGTTGCTCAACGAGAAGCATCCGGAAGATGGCGTTTTGCTCAAGGACAACATGGCCGGTGATCGTCGGGTCAAGGTGCACCTGGGCGAAGGTTGGCATGTGTCGCGGGCCTTGCTGCCGGTGCCGGAGAAGCGTGCGGTGATGTTGATCGATCCGCCGTTCGAGAAGCTCGACGAGATGCAGCGTTGTGCTGCGTCGCTCAAGGAAGCGATTGGCCGGATGCGCCAGACTGTGGCAGCGATCTGGTACCCGGTGAAGGATCAGCGCGCGCTGCGTCGTTTCTACCAGGATCTGGCCGGTACCGGTGCGCCGAAGTTGTTGCGGGTGGAGTTGCTGGTGCACCCGCTGGATACGCCGAACAGCCTGAACGGCTCCGGGCTGGCGATTGCCAATCCGCCGTGGGGGCTGGAGGAAGAGTTGCGTGAGCTGCTGCCGTGGTTGTCCGAGAAGCTTGGGCAGACCCAGGGTGGGTGGCGGATGGATTGGTTGATTGCCGAGTAACAAGCGGCATGATCAAAAGATCGCAGCCTGCGGCAGCTCCTACAGGGTCACTCGTACACCTGTAGGAGCTGCCGAAGGCTGCGATCTTTTGCTTTAGCGATCAGATCGGGCAAGTCACGCCTGTACCGCCAATCCCGCAGTAGCCTTCCGGATTCTTGGCCAGGTACTGCTGGTGATACGTCTCGGCAAAGAAGACGGTCGGGGCCTGGTCGATTTCGGTGCTGATTTCACCGAGGCCGGCCTTGGACAGTTCAGCCTGGTACGCTTCCTTGCTCTTGAGCGCGGCGTCCAGTTGTTCCGGCGAAGTGGCGTAGATCACTGAGCGGTACTGGGTGCCGATGTCGTTGCCCTGACGCATGCCCTGAGTCGGGTTGTGCAGTTCCCAGAACATCGCCAGCAGTTCCTGGTAGCTGACCTTGGCCTTGTCATACACCACCAGCACCACTTCGGCGTGGCCGGTCAGGCCCGAGCAGACTTCTTCGTAGGTCGGGTTCGGCGTGAAGCCGCCGGCGTAACCCACAACAGTGCTGACCACGCCGTCGCGCTGCCAGAAGCGGCGTTCCGCGCCCCAGAAGCAGCCGAGGCCGAAGATCGCGAAGTCGACGTCTTCGAAGAACGGGCCGAGCAAGGGGGTGTCTTTAAACACAAAGTGCTTTTCAGGCAGGGTCATTGCGGTTTCGCGACCGGGTAGAGCTTGTTCTTTAGTAGGGAGCACGTTTTTGTTCACCAGAATTTCCGAGCGCAGAACCATGATCAGTCCTCTCAGTCAGGTTGAGTTGTAAATAAACAGGCTGTCAGTGTGCCCAATGCCGGCCAGATACGCACTACCCTTGTGGGAGCGAGCTTGCTCGCGATGAGGGCATAACTTTCAGCATCAATGTCGACTGATCCACCGCTATCGCGAGCAAGCTCGCTCCCACAGGTTTTGTGTCTGTCAGGCGATTGGGCCACGCGGGTAGCGTTTGAGCTTTTCGATCAGCTCATTGCCCGGGATCGGACGGTCGAACAGGTAGCCCTGGCCGACGTCGCAGCGGTGACGGCGCAGGAACGACAACTGCTCGGCGGTTTCGATGCCTTCAGCCACGACCTTGAGTTTCAGGTTGTGGGCCATGGCGATCACCGCGGAGGTGATTTCCATGTCGTCCTGGTTGTCCGGGATTTCGTGGATGAAGCTTCGATCGATCTTGATGATGTCGATGGGGAATTTTTTCAAGTAACTGAGCGACGAGTAACCGGTGCCGAAGTCGTCCATGGCCAGGGTCAGGCCAAGGCGCTTGAGCTGGTCGAGTTGCAAGTGGGTGTCTTCGGTGGCCTCCAGCAGCAGGCCTTCGGTCAGCTCCAGCTCCAGCAAATGAGCGGGCAGGGCTTCTTCCTTGAGGATGGTGGCGATGGAGGCCACCAGGTCCGGATCGGAGAATTGCTTGGGCGACAGGTTGATCGCCACTTGCAGGTTGCCCAGGCCGGCGGCAGTCAGCGCTTTGCTCATGCGGCAGGCCTGGCGGGCGATCCATTTGCCGATCGGAATGATCAGCCCGGTTTCTTCGGCGACGCTGATGAACTGATCCGGGCGGATCATGCCCTTTTCCGGATGATCCCAGCGCAGCAAGGCTTCCATGCCCAGCAAGCGACCGCTGCGCAGGCACAGCTTGGGCTGGTAGAACACGTCGAGTTCGTTCTGGGTCAAGGCGCGGCGCAGGTTGTTTTCGACGAACAGCTTGTAGCTGGCCTCGGCGTTCAGCGCTTCAGTGAACACCTGCACCTGATGTTTTCCATTGGCCTTGGCCTTGTGCAGCGCCAGCCCGGCGTTGCGCATCAGGGTTTGCGGGTCGCGCCCGTGCAGCGGCGCGCAGGCCAGACCCACGGAACCCGTGACGCTGATCAACTGGTTGTCGACGAACATCGGTTTGTCGAGGGTGGCCAGCAACTGATTGGCCACTTGCTGACCCATCGTGAGGTCGCTGTTGTCCAGCAACACGGCGAATTCGTTACTGGCGAATCGCGCGAGGCTGCCGCTCGGGATCAAGCTGTTGCGCAGGCGTCGGGCCAGGCTGATGAGCAATTTGTCGCCAGTCTGGTGGCCGAGGCTGTCGTTGATCCGCTTGAAGTTGTCGATGTCCACCAGCAACAGGCTGATCGGCGCGTCGCTGTCGCGGGCGAAGCGTTCATCAAGGTTGCGGATGAACGCCGGGCGGTTGCCGAGATTGGTCAGGTTGTCGGTGTAGGCAAGGCGCTCGATACGCTGCTGAGCGAGCTTGGTCTGGGTGATGTCTTCATAGATGCCGATGTAGTGGGTCAGCTCGCGGTTGTCGCCATAAACCTTGGAGATCGACAGCTGGCCCCAGTAGGGTTCGAGGTTTTTCCGGCGGCTCTTGAATTCGCCCTGCCAACTATTGCTCTTGGCCAGCGCCGAAGGCGCGTCGAACAGCAGTTCGCTGAGGTTCTCCAGGGCCGGCAGTTCCGACAGGCGCTGACCGTGCACTTCTTCGGTGGAGTACTGAGTGATTGCGGTGAAGCTCGGGTTGACGTACTCCACCACACCGTCGCAGTTGACCAGCAGAAAGGCGTTGGCACTTTGCTCGACCGCACGCTGAAACAGGTGCAGGGCGCTGGTAGCGGTTCGCCGGTTGTGGTTGCTGATGACTTGGGCAAACTGGTCGGCCAGTTCGCCGGCGAAAGCGATTTCATCGGACTGCCAGGCACGGGTTGCACCGATTTGCTCCAGGCACAAGACGCCAACCACCTGGCCATCGACACGGATGCTGGCGTCGAGCATTGCGTTGACGTCGCGCGGACGCAGGCTTTCGGCCATCTCCCGGGTGCGCGGATCGCGCATGGCGTTATGGGCGTCGATGGCACGGCCTGTGTGCAGGGCGTCGAGGTAGTCGGGGAACACGCTGGCGTCGATCGGCTGCGGCAGCAGGTATTCCTGATTCGTGCGGTGATAGGCCGAAATCGGTACCAGCATCGAGCCTTCGAGGCTCCACAGGCTGGCGCAGTCGATTTGGTAAATGTCGCAGGCGCTGCGGGTGATCAGCTCGGCGGCTTCGCGCAAGGAGTTGTTGCTGCTGTAGCGCTGACGGGTAAGCAGCAGGATCAAATCCTGCTGGGCACGTACCCGGTCCAGATGCAGCAGTTGCTCCTGCTGGGCGCGCTGATTGAGCTCCAGGGCGATTTGCAGGCGCGAGTTCTGGGTTTCCAGGTCAAGGGCCGGTTGCAGCGGGTCATCCTCGAACAGGCCGTCAATCACCAACAGGTAGCCGCGCAACAGGTGACGATTGTGCTGTTTGTAGGCTTCCCCCAGTTCCAGCAGATTCAGGGAGCCAGAGGCCGTATGCAGGGTGTAGCGGATCAGGTAATGCGTGCTTTGAGACAGCTGTTGCTGGACCGCATCATGAAGTTGATAGCGCGCTTCCGGCTCCATCAGGCTGGCGTAGGGCGAACCCACCAGTGCGCACAGCTCCACGGCTGGCAGGCCGAACTGGCGTTCGCAATTGGGATCGAGAAACAATAGCGCCCAGCTGGGTTCATTAAGCCGTTCGAAACGCAGCATGCCGAGCCGCGAGGGCACAGGCAACTGCGTCACTACCTCGGCCACCATACGGCTGGCGGCATCGGGTTGGCTTTTCATGGAGGGAAACTCGCTTCGAATATGCTGAACGCGCCGGGCTCACGCCCTCTTTACTGTTGCCTGCGGCAAGGTTGCATCATTGCGACACCGACTGACAAGAGAGATGAAGGCTAAGTGCTATAAGAATATGTCGGCAGGCGCGAAGATTTCTGCAGTTTCCGGAAAAAGTATGGCTATTGATCAGATCACGGGCTTGGAGGCCGTCTCGAAGACCGTGATTTTTTGACATCAACGCAAATGAATGCGCGTCGTTTGCAGTAACTTGCCATCCCGATCGTGGTAATTCACCTGAATGCGCTCTGCGTCGATGACCAGGTGCGCGAAGTTATCCTGGCTGATGACTTTACCGGTCAATTCCTGCCGATATTCGCCAGCGGCGTTCCCTGCCAGCGGCCGGTCGAGGATAAAGCTGGATTGACTGGCATAGGGCAGCAGTTTGGTGTTGCACAATGGCGACGACACGATGGTGTGCACTTCGAAGTCAGGGTCTTCGCTGTGGGTCAGTCGACTGGTCAAGGAGGCGTGGATGTCACCGGAAACGAAAATGACATTCTTCAGCCGGTGTGAACGAATGAACTCCAGCAACCGCAATCGTTGCCCGGGAAAACCGGCCCAGGCGTCGTTCCCATCCTGTTTGGCGTCGGGAAAGAACATCACACTGGTAACCACCAGCTTGACCCGTGCGGTGCTGTTGATCAGCCATTGGCACAAGGCATGTTCCTGTTCGACATCAAGCATGCGTCGATCATCGGCGGACAAGTTGCGCCGGGTGCGACTATCGGTGATGAACCATTCGATATCTCCATCGGTGAACTGATACCAGTAGTGATTCGGAATCCGGTCGAGCCGGCCATCGTCAAGTAATTCAAATGCCGGGCTGTGGCTGGCTTGATATAACTCATATGCAGTGATGGCGTTTTTGTATAACACCTCATCGGCCGAACTTTTCTTGTTTGGCCAGTTGTCTTTAATTTCATGATCGTCGAGGATCATGTAAGTCGATACGTTGGCCATTAACCTGGAAATATGCGGCTGGGAGAAAGCCGCACGGTATTTTGCGAGTATTTGCTGATACTCGCGGTCAGGCGCAAAAAAATTCAAGTCGTCGGCATAGATCTGGTCGCCAGTCATCAGTATTGCGCTGACTGGTGGGTTGGCTTGCGTTGCCAGTTGAGCCATCGAGGCAAATATCCGGTCACCCTGTTGTGGTGCCGACGGGATGCCAGCGGTCATCCGCAGGTAACGACATGAGCCGACGAAATAGGCTCGTGGCGTACCCGCCGCGCCGGACCGGGTGCGCAAACGATAGAGCTCTTGTGGCCATTGCAGCGGCAGTTCCTGCAGCGAATCCGCGGTGTGCTCGGTACTCTGGGTGCTGAACCAGCCGGCCTGGTATTCGTACTCGGTATCGGCTGCCAGGTTATTGAGAGCAATGACATCGGACATGTCCTGCAGGTTTGTCAGCCTTGCAAAGACACTGTTAAGCCATTGTTCATGCCCGGACTGCCGATAACGAATGCCGGCAAATACGGGTGCACTGTTTTGCGTTTCGCCGCGTACAAAAATACGCGCGTGATTAGTTGTTGTGTGGCCAATAATCGGGCCAACAGTTGGTTTTATCATGTTTGAGTCCATTCGCTGCCAGTTAATCAGGAAGTTGGTTGTTCGAATGTAATGGGGTATTCAGCCAAGACTAATTATTTGGCCTGAATAAATACCTGGCAGAAATGGATTCAAGTTGTGGGCAATAGCAGCCACAAATGTAGGAAGGTGTTTAAACAAGAACTTCAGGCAAAAAAAGCCCCGCCAAATTGGCGGGGTTGAGGTACGAGCGTGGCGCTCGGAAACGTGGAACGCGATCGGCCCTCCGGTGAAGGAGGGCCGGTCGGTATTACAGGAGCATGGTGCGGATGTCGCCCAGCAGGTCGCTCAGACGCTTGGTGAAGCGTGCAGCAGCGGCGCCGTTGATCACACGGTGATCGTAGGACAGCGACAGTGGCAGCATCAGTTTCGGCTGGAAGGCTTTGCCGTCCCAGACTGGCTGGATGGTGGCCTTGGAAACACCGAGGATCGCCACTTCCGGCGCGTTGACGATCGGCGTGAAGCCGGTGCCGCCAATGTGCCCGAGGCTGGAAATGGTGAAGCAGGCGCCTTGCATCTCGTCCGACGAAAGCTTCTTGGTCCTGGCTTTTTCGGCCAGGGAAGCGGCTTCGGCAGCCAGTTGCAGCAGGCTCTTCTGGTCGACGTTCTTGATGACCGGTACCAGCAGGCCTTCCGGGGTGTCGACGGCGAAGCCGATGTTCACGTATTTCTTGCGGATGATCGCTTTGCCGCTTGGTGCCAGCGAGCTGTTGAAGTCCGGCAGTTCCTTGAGCAGGTGCGCGCAGGACTTGAGCAGCAACGGCAGGACGGTCAGCTTGACGCCGGCCTTCTCTGCAACGGCTTTCTGGGCAACACGGAACGCTTCGAGTTCGGTGATATCCGCCGAATCGAATTGCGTCACGTGCGGCACGTTCAGCCAGCTGCGGTGCAGGTTGGCAGCACCGACCTGCATCAGGCGGGTCATCGGCACTTCTTCGATTTCACCGAAGCGGCTGAAGTCCACGACCGGAATCGGCGGGATGCCCGCGCCACCGGTTGCGCCAGCAGCAGCGGCCGGCGCTTCCTTGGCCTTCTGCATCATGGCCTTGACGTAAACCTGCACGTCTTCTTTCAGGATTCGGCCGTGCGGACCGCTGGCGCCGACGGCGCTCAGCTCGACGCCGAATTCGCGGGCCAGTTGACGCACGGCAGGGCCGGCGTGAACTTTTGCACCCGGCTTGGCTGGAGCGGCAACCGGAGCAGCAACAGGTGCGGCCGCGGCAGGAGCAGTAGCGGCTGGAGCCGAAGCAGCAGCGCTCGGAGCAGCAGCGGCAGGTGCCGGTGCAGCAGCCGGGGCAGCGCCTTTGACTTTCAGCTTGAGGATCAGGTCGCCGGTACCGACTTCGTCATCGAGCTTGATGGAAACGCTTTCCACCACGCCAGCGGCTGGCGATGGAATTTCCATGCTGGCCTTGTCGGATTCCAGGGTGATCAGCGACTGGTCGGCCACAACGGTGTCGCCGGCCTTGACCAGGACTTCGATGATCTTGGCCTTGCCCGACGAACCGATGTCCGGAACGTGGATGTCCTGGACGCTGTCGGCAACCGGTGCAGCCGGAGCTGCTGCAGGTGCAGGCGCAGCGGCAGCAGCTGGAGCGGCAGCCTGGGCCGGGGCGGCAGCCGGTGCCGCAGCACCTGCCACTTCCAGATCCAGGATCAGGTCGCCGGTGCCGACCTCGTCGTTGAGCTTGACGCTGATGGCCTTGACCACGCCAGCGGCAGGCGACGGGATTTCCATGCTCGCCTTGTCGGATTCCAGGGTGATCAGCGACTGATCAGCTGCGACGGTGTCGCCGACCTTGACCTGGATCTCGATGATCTGGGCCTTGCCCGACGAACCGATGTCCGGCACGTGCACTTGCTGAACGCTGGCGGCAGCCGGCGCAGCAGCAGGAGCGGCGGCAGGAGCAGCAGCCGGCTTGGCTTCAGCCTTGGCCGCCGGCGCAGCGGCAGCCGCAGGAGCCGCAGCAGCGGCACCTTCGACTTCCAGCTCCAGCAGTTCGTCGCCCTCTTTCAGGCGATCGCCCAGCTTCACTTTCAGGCTCTTGATGATACCGGCCTTCGGCGCAGGCACTTCCATGCTCGCCTTGTCCGACTCAAGTGTCAGGATGCTCTGGTCGGCTTCGATACGGTCGCCGACCTTCACAAACAGTTCAATTACTTCACCTTCACCGCTGCCGATGTCAGGTACGCGAATGAGTTCGCTCACAGAATCTCTCCTCAGCAGTCCAGTGGGTTGCGTTTTTCCGGGTTGATACCGAACTTGGCGATGGCCTCGGCCACAACCTTGGGTTCGATGTCACCACGGTCAGCCAGTGCTTCCAGGGCTGCCAACACCACGAAATGACGGTCGACTTCGAAGAAATGACGCAGTTTCTTGCGGCTGTCGCTGCGGCCGAAACCGTCGGTGCCCAGGACTTTGAATTCCTTGGACGGTACCCACTGACGGATCTGCTCGGCGAACAGTTTCATGTAGTCGGTCGAGGCGATGACCGGACCCTTACGGCCGTTCAGGCACTCTTCGACGTAGCTCAGCTTAGGCTTCTGGCCAGGGTGCAGACGGTTGCTGCGCTCAACGGCCAGGCCGTCGCGACGCAGTTCGTTGAAGCTGGTAACGCTCCACACGTCGGCGCCGACGTTGAACTCTTCACGCAGGATCTTCGCGGCTTCACGGACTTCACGCAGGATGGTGCCGGAGCCCATCAGCTGAACGTGGTGCGCCGCTTCGCGGTTGTCTTCCTCGAGCAGGTACATGCCTTTCTTGATGCCTTCTTCGGCACCGGCCGGCATGGCTGGCTGTTGGTACGACTCGTTCATCACGGTGATGTAGTAGAAGACGTCCTGTTGCTCTTCGGTCATCTTCTTCATGCCGTCCTGAATGATCACCGCCAGCTCGTAGCCGTAGGTTGGATCGTAGGTGCGGCAGTTAGGGATGGTGGCAGCCAGCAGGTGGCTGTGACCGTCTTCGTGTTGCAGGCCTTCACCGTTCAGGGTGGTACGGCCGGCGGTGCCGCCGATCAGGAAACCACGGGTGCGGCTGTCGCCAGCGGCCCAGGCCAGGTCGCCGATACGCTGGAAACCGAACATCGAGTAGAAGATGTAGAACGGCAGCATCGGCTGGTTGTGGCTGGAGTACGAAGTACCGGCAGCGATGAAGGAGCTCATGGCGCCCGCTTCGTTGATGCCTTCTTCGAGGATCTGGCCCTTCTGGTCTTCCTTGTAGAACATCACCTGGTCTTTATCGACTGGCTCGTAGAGTTGGCCGACGGAGGAGTAGATGCCCAACTGACGGAACATGCCTTCCATACCGAAGGTACGGGCTTCGTCCGGGATGATCGGCACGATGCGCGGACCGATTTCCTTGTCCTTGACCAGTTGCGCGAGGATCCGCACGAAGGCCATGGTGGTGGAGATTTCACGGTCGCCCGAGCCGTCCAGGATCGCCTTGAGGGTGTCCAGTGGCGGAGTCGGGATGTTGAAGCTCTTGGCGCGACGCTGAGGCACGAAGCCGCCCAGTGCGGTACGGCGCTCGCTCAGGTAACGGGCTTCGGCGCTGCCTTCTTCCGGCTTGAAGAACGGCAGGTTTTCCAGCTCGTCGTCCTTGACCGGGATGTCGAAACGATCGCGGAACAACTTCAGGCTGTCGACATCGACTTTCTTGGTGTTGTGCGCAGTGTTCTTCGCTTCGCCGGCACCGGTGCCATAACCCTTGATGGTCTTGGCCAGGATGACGGTCGGTTGTTCTTTGTGGTTGACCGCTTCGTGGTACGCCGCGTAGACCTTGTACGGGTCGTGGCCGCCACGGTTGAGTTTCCAGATCTCGTCGTCGGACAGGTCTTCAACCATCGCCTTGAGTTCCGGCGTGTTGAAGAAGTGTTCACGTACGAACGCGCCGTCTTTGGCTTTGTAGTTCTGGTACTCGCCGTCGATGACTTCGTCCATGCGGCGTTGCAGGATGCCGTCGACGTCCTTGGCCAGCAGTGGGTCCCAGAAACGGCCCCAGATGACTTTGGTCACGTTCCACTGAGCACCGCGGAACACGCCTTCGAGTTCCTGGATGATCTTGCCGTTGCCGCGAACCGGGCCGTCGAGGCGCTGCAGGTTGCAGTTGATGACGAAGATCAGGTTGTCCAGCTTCTCGCGGCCGGCCAGGGAGATCGCGCCCAGGGATTCCGGTTCGTCGCACTCGCCGTCGCCCAGGAAGCACCAGACTTTCTGTTTGCCTGGCTGGATGAAGCCGCGGTGTTCCAGGTACTTCATGAAGCGTGCCTGGTAGATCGCCTGGATCGGGCCCAGACCCATGGATACGGTCGGGAACTGCCAGAAGTCAGGCATCAGCCAAGGGTGCGGGTAGGACGACAGGCCCTGACCGTCGACTTCCTGGCGGAAGTTGTTCATCTGGTCTTCGGTGATGCGGCCTTCCATGAATGCGCGGGCGTAAACGCCTGGCGAGGTGTGGCCCTGGAAGTAGATCAGGTCGCCGCCGTGTTCGTCGGTCGGGGCCTGGAAGAAGTAGTTGAAGCCGATGTCATAAAGGGTCGCACTGGAGGCGAAGCTGGAGATGTGACCGCCGAGGTCAGAATCTTTCAGGTTCGTACGCATCACCATGGCCATCGCGTTCCAGCGTACCAGCGAGCGAATGCGGCGTTCCATGAACAGGTCGCCAGGCATGCGTGCTTCGTGGGTAACGGGGATCGTGTTGCGGTAAGGCGTGGTGATGGCGTAAGGCAACTGCGAACCGCTGCGGGTCGCCAGTTCACCCATACGGGTCATCAGATAGTGAGCACGGTCTTCGCCTTCTTTGTCGAGAACCGATTCCAGGGCGTCCAGCCATTCCTGGGTTTCGACGGGATCGAGGTCTTGCATGGCTTGCTCCAGGGCGGAAAGGCTACCAGAATCGGTTGCCTGAGTTAGCGACTGGCCTTGTGGGCAGACGTTATGAATTCTTGGATTGCCGACAGGTTGTTCCGGCGGCGTGTAGTTTTACTACAAATCTTCCGGCATTTCAGCCCGTCTAATGTATATACGAGTAGTAAAACTACAGATGAGCGGCTTGTGGCCCCCGGCTGCGTTGTGAGAATAATCGTTAAGGTTGGTCTTTTTCCAACTACAAAAGGTAAAAGCTTGATGCTGGCTGCCAAAATAAAAGAAATTTCAGCTATTTCTAACTTTTGTTCGACACTCCCTCAGGTAGTGGGTTTTCGAAAACCACTACATGCAGTCCGTTGTACGCCGATCAAGGATAGACCATGAGCCTCCCTTCGCTTGCCGAACTGCCCGCCATTCTCCAGCCGTTTGTCACCCGCGCCGAGCAGTCGTTCCGGGCTGCCGTCGCCACTCTGGACGATGATCACGGGCTGTCTGCCTGGTCGCCAGAGCGCTGGGCGCAATTTGCCCGCGTCACCGCCGCCAGCGATTTCGTGATTGAACAGTCTGTTCGTGACCCTTTGATGTTGCTGCAACTGGTGCAGTCCGGTGAACTGGACCGCAGCTACGCGCCCGGTGAATTGTGCGCGCAGATCGCGGCCGCCGTGAGCACGGCCGAGACCGAAGATCTGCTGGGCCGTGCCCTGCGCCGCCAGCGCGCGCGCCATCAGGTGCGGATCATCTGGCGCGACCTGACCCGCCAGGCCGATTTGATCCAGACCTGCCGCGACCTCTCGGACATGGCCGATGCCAGCATCGATCAGGCCTATCAGTGGTTGTACGTGCGGCATTGCCAGCAGTTCGGCGTGCCGACCGGGCGGCGCAGCGGCGAGCCGCAGCAGATGGTCATCCTCGGCATGGGCAAGCTCGGTGCCGTGGAGTTGAACCTGTCTTCGGACATCGACCTGATTTTCGCCTATCCCGAGGGCGGCGAAACCGTCGGTGTGAAGCGCGCGCTGGATAACCAGGAATTCTTCATTCGTCTGGGCCAGCGGCTGATCAAGGCCCTGGACCCGATGACCGTCGACGGCTTTGTATTCCGCGTCGACATGCGCTTGCGCCCCTACGGTTCGGCGGGCGCGCTGGTGCTGAGCTTCAATGCGCTGGAGCAGTATTACCAGGACCAGGGTCGCGACTGGGAACGCTACGCGATGATCAAGTCGCGGGTGGTGGCCGGCGACCAGGTGGCTGGCGCGCAACTGCAGGACATGCTGCGGCCGTTCGTTTACCGGCGTTACCTGGACTTCTCGGCCATCGAAGCGCTGCGCACCATGAAGCAATTGATCCAGCAGGAAGTGCGGCGCAAGGGCATGGCCGACAACATCAAGCTCGGTTCTGGCGGTATTCGTGAAGTCGAGTTCATTGCCCAGGCGTTCCAGCTGATCCACGGCGGCCGCGATCTGAGCTTGCAGCAGCGCCCGCTATTAAAGGTGCTGAGTACGTTGGAAGGTCAGGGTTATCTACCGCCGGCTGTGATCAGCGAGCTGCGCGAAGGCTACGAATTCCTGCGTTACACCGAACACGCGATTCAGGCGATCGCTGACCGCCAGACGCAAATGTTGCCCAGTGGCGAGCAGGATCAGGCGCGCATTGCCTTTATGCTGGGTTTCGCCAACTGGACGGCGTTCCACGAACAACTGATGTACTGGCGTGGCCGCGTAGCCTGGCACTTCGGGCAGGTGATCGCCGATCCCGACGAAGAGCAGGGTGCCGAAAGCGAAGTGGTGGTCGGCGGTGAATGGTTGCCGCTGTGGGAAGAAGCTCAGGACGATGAGGCCGCATGCCGCCAACTGGAGGAGGGTGGTTTCAAGGATGCGCCCAAGGCCTTGAACGCCTTGGCCGGCTTGCGCAGCAGTCCGCAATTGCGGGCGATGCAGCGTCTGGGACGCGAACGTCTCGATGCGTTTATTCCGCGCTTGCTGGCGCAGGCCGTGGAGCATGCCAATCCGGATCTGGTGCTGGAACGCGTGTTGCCGCTGGTTGAGGCCGTGGCCCGTCGTTCCGCATACCTGGTGCTGCTGACCGAGAACCCTGGCGCCTTGCGGCGTTTGCTGACGCTGTGCGCCGCGAGCCCGTGGATCGCCGAGCAAATCACCCGTTTCCCGCTGCTGCTCGACGAATTGCTCAACGAAGGCCGACTGTTCAAGCCGCCACTGGCACCAGAACTGGCAGCCGAGTTGCGCGAGCGCCTGACGCGGATTCCCGAGGACGACCTCGAACAGCAAATGGAAGCGCTGCGTCACTTCAAGCTGGCGCACCGCTTGCGGGTGGCCGCCTCGGAAATCGCCGGCAGCCTGCCGCTGATGAAAGTCAGCGACTACCTGACCTGGCTCGCCGAAGCGATTCTGGAACAGGTGCTCGCACTGGCCTGGCGCCAGACCGTGGCCAAGTACGGCACGCCCCTGCGCAGCGATGGCACCTTGTGCGATCCCGGCTTCATCATTGTCGGTTATGGGAAAGTCGGCGGCCTGGAACTCGGGCATGGTTCGGACCTGGACCTGGTGTTCATCCACGACGGTGATCCGCAAGCTGAAACCGATGGGCCCAAACCCATCGACGGCGCGCAATTTTTCACCCGTCTGGGGCAGCGGATCATTCACCTGCTGACGGCGCAGACCAACTCCGGGCAGTTGTATGAAGTGGACATGCGCCTGCGGCCGTCCGGTGCGTCGGGATTGCTGGTGAGTTCTTTGGGGGCGTTTGCCCGTTATCAGGAGAACGAAGCGTGGACCTGGGAGCATCAGGCGCTGGTGCGGGCGCGGGTGTTGGTGGGCAGTCAGGATGTCGGCCAGGCCTTCGAGAAAGTCCGTGCCGCGATATTGGGCAAGACGCGTGATTTGCCGACCCTGCGCCAGGAGGTCAGCGAGATGCGCGCCAAGATGCGCGATAACCTCGGCAGCAAGAGCACGGCGGCCGGCACCGGGGCAAATGCCTTCGAAGCCACGGCGCCGTTCGATATCAAGCAGGACGCCGGAGGTATCGTCGATATTGAATTTATGGTGCAATACGCGGCCCTGGCGTGGTCCGAAACACACCCGCCATTGCTGCGCTGGACCGATAACATCCGCATTCTGGAAGAGCTGGAGCACGAAGGGCTGATGCCTGTCGAAGATGCCAGTCTGTTGCGTGAAGCGTATAAAGCGTACCGTTCCGCCGCCCACCGACAGGCTCTGCAGAAGAACCCGGGGGTGATACCGGCCGACCAGTTCACGGACGAACGGCAGCAGGTCATGCGGATCTGGCGTGAGCTGGGGCTAAACTGACACGGGATTTTTGATACGCCCGATACCCCTGTGGGAGCGAGCTTGCTCGCGATAGCGGAGGCACAGTCACCATTGATGTTCGGATGTGACGCCCTCATCGCGGGCAAGCCCGCTCCCACAGTAGATCTGCAGTGTCATGCCGATCGAAGTACACCAATACCCAATGTGGGAGCGAGTCTGCTCGCGATAGCGGAGTGACAGTCGACAGCAATGTTGAAGGTGATGACCCATCGCAAGCCAGCATGCTCCCGCAGAGATTCTCGAGGCGGGGAGGCGTAGGCCTCCCCGGTTCGTTTATGGAAACCACATGAAAATTCTGATCGTTGGGCCCAGTTGGGTCGGTGACATGGTGATGGCGCAGACACTTTTCCAGTGTCTCAAGCAACGCCACCCGCAGTGCGAAATCGACGTGCTGGCCCCCGAGTGGAGCCGGCCGATTCTTGAGCGCATGCCCGAAGTTCGCCAGGCCTTGAGCTTTCCGCTCGGTCATGGCGTGCTGGAGTTGGCGACGCGCCGGCGCATCGGCAAATCCCTGGCCGGCCAGTACGACCAGGCGATCCTGTTGCCCAATTCCCTGAAGTCGGCGCTGGTGCCGTTCTTTGCCGGCATCCCGAAGCGCACCGGCTGGCGTGGCGAATTCCGCTATGGCCTGCTCAATGACGTGCGCACGCTGGATAAGGATCGTTATCCGCTGATGATCGAGCGCTTCATGGCCCTGGCCTTCGAGCCGGGCGTCGAGTTGCCGAAACCCTATCCGCGTCCGATGCTGCAGATCGACCCGGTCACCCGCGAGGCGGCACTGGCCAGGTTCGGCCTGACCCTCGACCGCCCGGTGTTGGCCCTGTGCCCCGGCGCCGAGTTCGGCGAGTCCAAGCGCTGGCCGTCCGAGCATTACGCCAAGGTCGCCGAAACGAAGATTCGTGAAGGCTGGCAAGTCTGGCTGTTCGGTTCGAAAAACGACCACGCGGTGGGCGAAGACATTCGCGCGCGGCTGATTCCCGGCCTGCGTGAAGAGTCAGTGAACCTCAGTGGCGGCACCTCGCTGGCCGAAGCCATCGACTTGATGTCCTGTGCCGATTCGGTGGTGTCCAACGACTCCGGCCTGATGCACGTCGCCGCCGCGCTGAACCGCCCGCTGGTTGCGGTCTACGGCTCGACGTCGCCGGGTTTCACGCCACCGTTGGCCGAGCACGTGGAAATCGTACGCCTGGGCATCGAGTGCAGCCCGTGCTTCGATCGCACCTGCCGTTTCGGTCATTACAACTGCCTGCGCCAACTCATGCCGCAAGCGGTGAACGACGCCTTGCAGCGGTTGCAAGGCACTGTGGTCGAGGTCAAATAGCTTGCGGGTTCTGTTGATCAAGACGTCTTCGCTGGGCGACGTCATTCATGCGTTGCCGGCGTTGACCGACGCGGCGCGGGCGATTCCCGGCATCAAATTCGACTGGGTGGTGGAAGAAGGCTTTGCCGAAATCCCGACCTGGCATCCGGCGGTGGGCAAGGTGATTCCGGTGGCGATCCGTCGCTGGCGCAAAAATATCTGGCAGACCATCAAGAGCGGTGAGTGGAAGCGCTTCAAGCAAAGCGTTCGCGCCACGAAATACGATTTGGTGATCGACGCCCAGGGCTTGCTGAAAAGCGCCTGGCTGACCCGTTACGTCAAGGCACCGGTGGCCGGCCTCGATAAAAGCTCGGCGCGCGAACCCATCGCTGCGCGCTTTTACAATCGGCGTCTGGCCGTTGCCCGCGGGCAGCACGCGGTGGAGCGAGTGCGTCAGTTGTTCGCCATCGCGTTGGGCTATGACTTGCCCAAAGGCATGGGTGACTACGGTCTGAATGTCGAACGCCTGGTGGAGTTGCCGCGCAAGAACCCGTACGTGGTGTTTCTGCATGGCACGACCTGGGACACCAAGCACTGGCCTGAAGCTTACTGGCGCGAGCTGACCGAACGGGTCGGCTACCTGGGCGTCGGGGTCAAGTTGCCTTGGGGCAATGCGCAGGAGAAAGCCCGGGCCGAGCGCATCGCTGCCGGTTTCAAGCACGCCGAAGTGTTGCCCAAATTGAACCTGGCCGGTGTCGGCAAGGTGCTGGCCGGCGCGCAAGCCTGCGTGGCGGTGGATACCGGCCTGGGCCATCTGGCTGCCGCGCTGGATGTGCCGACGCTGTCGCTGTTCGGTCCGACCAATCCGGGCCTGACCGGCGCCTACGGCAAAGTGCAGATTCACCTGGCCAGCGACTTCCCGTGTGCGCCGTGCCTGCAAAAGAAATGTACCTATCAACCGACGGCCGAAGATGCCCGTCAATTTGACCTGAAACGCGAGTGGCCCCTGTGCTTCACGCGTCTGAACCCCGAGCGTGTCGCCAGCCGACTGAGCACGTTGTTAATGGCTGAGGAGCTGCGCTGATGCAATTGGCATTTGTCTTGTACAAATATTTTCCGTTCGGCGGCTTGCAGCGCGATTTCATGCGCATTGCCCTGGAGTGCCAGAAGCGCGGCCATCAGATTCGCGTCTACACGCTGATCTGGGAGGGCGATGTACCGCCGGGTTTCGAAGTGCTGGTGGCACCGGTCAAGGCGTTCTTCAACCATCGACGCAACGAAAAACTCAGCGAATGGATGGAAGCCGACCTGGCCAAGCGCCCGGTCGACCGCCTGATCGGCTTCAACAAGATGCCGGGCCTGGACGTCTACTACGCCGCCGACGGCTGCTTCGAAGACAAGGCGCAGAACCTGCGCAACTCGCTGTATCGCCGTTGGGGCCGCTATCGCCACTTCGCCGAATACGAGCGCGCGGTGTTCGCCAAGGATGCGAAGACCGAAGTGTTGATGATTTCCGAGGTCCAGCAGCCGCTGTTCATCAAGCATTACGACACACCGCTGGAGCGTTTCCACCTGCTGCCACCGGGTATCGCCCAGGATCGTCGCCGACCGGCCGATGCCGATGACATTCGCGCCGGGTTTCGCGCTGAGTTCAATCTCAAGGACGACGAACTGCTGCTGGTGCAGATCGGCTCCGGGTTCAAGACCAAAGGTGTCGATCGCAGCCTCAAGGCACTGGCGGCATTGCCTGCCGAGTTGAGGAAGCGCACCCGGCTGTTTGTAATTGGCCAGGATGACCCCAAGTTATTCCAGATGCAGAGTGCGACATTGGGGTTGGGCGACAACGTCACGTTCCTCAAGGGCCGCAGCGATATCCCGCGTTTCCTGTTGGGTGCCGATCTGTTGATCCACCCGGCGTACAACGAAAATACCGGTACCGTGCTGCTCGAAGCACTGGTGGCCGGCTTGCCGGTGTTGGTGAGCGCGGTGTGCGGTTACGCCCATTACATCGCCGAGGCCGATGCTGGCCTGGTGTTGGACGAACCCTTCGATCAGGCACAGCTGACGCAATACCTGACCGGCATGTTGAACGACGCTCAAGCAAGGGCGGCCTGGAGCCGCAATGGTCTGGCCTTCGCCGAAACGGCCGACCTCTACAGCATGCCGCAACACGCGGCCGATGTGATTCTGGCGGAGCACGCTTAAATGAAGTTGATGCTGGCTGAACCGTTCAAGAGCCTCTGGGCCGGACGCGACCCGTTCGCCGAAGTCGAGGGGCTCAAGGGCGAGGTGTACCGCGAGCTGGAAGCACGCCGGACATTGCGCACGGAAGTCGACGGCAACGGGTTTTTCGTGAAAATCCACCGTGGCATCGGCTGGGGCGAAATCTTCAAGAACCTGCTCACGGCCAAGCTCCCGGTACTGGGTGCCGGCCAGGAGTGGAAGGCCATTCAGCGCCTGCAGGAAGTCGGCGTGCCGACCATGACCGCCGTCGCGTATGGCGAGAAGGGCAGTAACCCGGCCGACCAGCACTCGTTCATCGTTACCGAAGAGTTGGCGCCCACCGTCAGCCTCGAAGACTTCAGCATCAACTGGGTCAAGCAGCCGCCCGAGCCAAAGCTCAAGCGCGCGCTGATCGCCGAAGTCGCACGCATGACCGGCATGATGCACCGCGCCGGGGTCAATCACCGCGACTGCTACATCTGCCATTTCCTGCTGCACACCGACAAACCGGTGACAGCTGACGACTTCAAGCTTTCGGTGATTGACCTGCACCGCGCCCAGACCCGCCCGACAATCACCTCGCGCTGGCGCAACAAGGATCTGGCGGCCCTGTACTTTTCCGCCCTGGACATCGGCCTGACCCGCCGCGACAAATTGCGTTTTCTCAAAGGCTATTTCCAGCGTCCGCTGCGGCAGATCCTCAGTGAAGAGGCCGGTTTGCTGGCATGGCTCGATGGCAAGGCCAACAAGCTCTACGAGCGTAAACAGCGATACGGGGATGCGCTCTGATGTCGGGTTGGAAACTGGAGCCGGCCTACAGCGATCTGGCCGATGACTTTGGCAGCCTTGAGGCGGTGTTTGCGCTTCAGGGCGAGCAGTTGACCAAGGACCTGCTCTCCGAGGTCATTCGTGTTCAGCGCAATGGCGTCAACTATTACGTCAAGCGCTACGTGGGTGCCGGCAAAGGCTTGCGGCGTTACCTCGGCAAGCCTCGGGTGAAGATGGAGTGGCAGAACCTCAAGCGCTTCGCCAAGTGGGGCATTCCCACGGCCGAAGTGGTGGCCTGGGGGCTGGAGCGGCGCGGTGCGGCCTACGCTCGCGGCGCGATGATTACCCGGGAACTGCCGCGTACCGAAGACTTGTCGGCACTGGCCGAGCGACGCGATCCGAAATTGTCGGACCGCGCCTGGGTCGATGCCGTGAGTCGTCAGTTGGCCCAGTACACCCGGACCATGCACGACCACCGTTTCACCCATAATGATCTGAAGTGGCGCAACCTGCTGATCGACGATGAGGCTCGACTGTTTCTGATCGATTGCCCCAACGGCGATTTCTGGCGCGGTTTCTGGCTCAAGTACCGAATCACCAAGGATCTGGCGTGCCTGGACAAGGTTGCCAAGTATCAACTGTCGGCTACCCAGCGCCTGCGCTTTTACCTGCAATACCGCAACCGGACCCGGCTCAACGCCGCGGACAAGAAACGTATCCGGCACGTGGTGAGATTTTTCGAGGGACGCGAATGACTGATTTTCTGGCCGCTGAAGACCGTGCGCTGCTTGAGCGCCATGGTCTCGGCACGTTCGAGGCACTCTGGGCCAAACAGCTCGATGCGGTGGACGAACCCAACACCGGTCGCGGCGGCTGGAGCAGCGTGTTTCGGCTGGATCTGGAAGGTCATGGCTACTACCTCAAGCGGCAAAGCAACTACCTGACCCGCACCTTGCGCGCGCCGTTCGGTGAGCCGAGTTTCGCCCGCGAGTTTCGCAACATCTCCCGTTACCGGAAGATGGGTATTCCGGCGCTGGAAGCGGTGTTCTACGGGCAGCGCAAGGTCAATGGCGAAGTCCGCGCGATCCTGATGACCCGCGCCCTGGACGGTTGGGACGACCTCGACTCGCTGTTGCAGCGCTGGGCTCAATTGAGCCCTGAGCAGCACTTGGAAATCCTCAAGGCCAGTGGCGAACTGGCCCGGCAACTGCACGCGGCACGCCAGGTGCACGGGTGTTTCTATCCCAAGCACATTTTCATGCGTGCCACCGGTCACGGCTACCAGGCTCAATTGATCGACCTGGAAAAGACCCGGCCGCTGCTGTACGGGCAGCGTGACCGAATCAAGGACCTGGAACCGCTGACGCGCCGCGCGCCCGAGTGGGGCGAATCGCAGCTGCGGCAATTGCTGGCGGCCTATCTGGATCAGCCGCAGGACAGCTCCCTGATCGACAGCTGGCTGCAGCGCTTGACCGCACGGCGCAGCCAAAAGGGGCCTCGTTGATGCGTTTGTCCGAATTGAAATCCGCTGGCCGCCATCCGGCATTGCCGCTGAGCGTTACGCTGGCCGATGCCGCCGGTCCCGCCGATTTGCAGCTGTTGAGCCTGTTGCGGGTATTGCCGGGGCAGCGTTATGTCGGTGCGGGTGTCTGGCGCGGCCGGCCGGTGTTGGCCAAGTTGCTGGTCGGCAGCAAGGCCGCACGGCATTTTCAGCGTGAACTGGACGGCGTGCGCCTGCTCTCCGCCCAGGGCCTGACCACGCCGCAGTTGTTGGCCGATGGCCTGAAAGACGGCGAGGGTGGCTGGCTGCTGTTTGATTTCCTTGAGCATGCCGAAAGCCTGGGCGACACCTGGAAGCAGGTTGAGCAGCAGCCCGTACTGTCCGATGGACAAGGGGCGGTGCTGGCCGAGGCGTTGGGCGCGATCGGTCAGATGCATCGCAAGGGCCTGTGGCAGGAAGACCTGCACCTGGACAATCTACTGCGCCAGGGTGGCCGCCTGTACCTGATCGATGGTGCCGGTATCTGCAGCGAGACGCCTGGCCAGCCGCTGTCGCGGCAGAAAGTCCTGGAAAACCTCGGGGTGTTCTTCGCCCAGTTGCCGAAGTCGATCGAGCCCTTCATTGAAGAGTTGCTGGTGTATTACCTGCTCAGCAACGGCGAACACGCCTTGCCCATGGAGGCGCTGCAGAAGCAGATCGACAAGGTCCGCAACTGGCGCCTCAAGGATTACCTGATCAAGGTCGGCCGCGAGTGCACGCTGTTCAGCGTCCGGCGCGGGGCCTTCGGACTCCGGGCGATTCGCCGCGAGGAAGAGGCGTCGATGGTGCCGGTGCTGGAGCAGGCCGATGCCTTGCTCGATCAGGGGCATCTGTACAAGACCGGCGGCGCTGCGAGTGTTGGCAGGGTCGAAGTGGATGGCCGCACGCTGGTGATCAAGCGTTACAACATCAAGGGTTTTGCCCACTGGCTCAAGCGTTTCTGGCGCCCGAGCCGGGCCTGGCATTCGTGGCGCGAAGGCAATCGCCTGGCGTTCCTCGGGATTGCCACGCCCAAGCCACTGGCGTTGCTGGAGAAGCGTTTCCTGTGGCTGCGCAGCCGGGCGTACCTGATCACCGAGTATCTGCCGGGGCCGGACATCATCGAGCGTTTTGCGCCCTATGTTGAAAGCGGTGACGCACCCCAGGCCGAACTGGCGGCACTGGATCATCTGTTTGCCGAGCTGATTCGTTTGCGAATCAGTCATGGCGACTTCAAGGGCCATAACCTGTTCTGGCAGCAGGATCGCTGGGCGTTGATCGACCTCGACTCGATGTGCCAGCACGGCTCGCTGACCAGTTATGCACCGGCATATGCGCGGGATCGCGCGCGGTTCATGCGTAACTGGCCTGAAGGCAGTGCCCTTTATCAGGTCATCGATCAGCGTCTTCCCAAAGATATCTCCAGCGCTGACTGAATCGGACCTTCGGTCCTTTCGCGGGCAAGCCCGCTCCCACAGTGGTTCCGGTCGCTCAGAAATCCCTGTGGGAGCGGGCTTGCTCGCGAAGGGGCCGGAACAGCCAGCCGAGAAAGCAGGCAGGTTCTTGTGAACCGTCCTACGCGATCTTGGGAAGCCATGAACTGTGGCCGAAATCGCCCCGATGCTAGTTTGCCTGACGTTCTCGGAGGTCAGGCTGTGACGATCAAAATGGCAGTTTCATCGGGTGTTTTATCCGTGTCGCTAATGGGCTGCGGGACCGCCGCTACGGTCCTCCAGGATGAAGCCGAAGCCGCGCACGGGCTGCGCAGGCAAAAGACCTATTGCCAGTCCATTCCCCGGGTCTATAGCGGCCTCGCTTATGACTTCTGCGTATTGAACGCACCACCCGATCCCACGGGTGTCCTCGTACCGCTCATTTTGCTCGACCTGGCCCTGTCCGGCGCACTGGACACCGCCGCCTTGCCCTACACGATTTACCGGCAAAGCGTGGACGGCAATATCGTCGTCTACTGGCGCCCTTCGCGCGGTTAAAAGTAATCGCAAGGTCACCACAGTGGTGGCTTGCCGCTTGTAGCTAGAGGCTAGCCGCTGCTTTTACGCTATAATCCCGCCCTTTAGCTGTCTCTCGCCCCCTTGCGAGGGCACATTAATTTTTGAGGCGCTTGCGCCTGCATGCAGACTAAAGAGGCTAGACCCCTGTGGCATTGACGATTCTTGGCCTGTCCGGCGCCCTTAGCCATGATCCTTCCGCAGCCCTGTACATCGACGGCAAGCTGGTCGCGGCGGCTGAAGAGGAGCGCTTCGTACGCGATAAACATGCAAAGAACCGCATGCCCTACGAATCGGCGAAATTCTGCCTGGAACAGGCTGGCATTAAGCCGTCCGATGTCGACGTGGTAGCGATCCCGTTCGCCCCGATCAGCCTGTTCGGCAAGGCCCGCTGGCAGTACGCCAAGCGTTACTGGTACGCCCCGGACCGTGCACTCGACGCGATCCTGATGGGCAACCGTCGCTACAAGCGCTATCGCAACAAGATCGTCTGGTGCCTGGAACAACTGGGCTTTGATCCGAAGAAGATCAAGATCGAGCCGGTCGAACACCACCTGGCCCACGCTTCCAGCGCCTACCACTGCTCCGGCTTCAAGGAAAAAACCGCGATCCTGGGCATCGACGGCAAGGGCGAGTACGCCACGACCTTCTTCGGTTATGGCGTAAACGGCAAGATCCACAAGATCAAGGAATTCTTCGATCCGGACTCCCTCGGCGGCCTGTACGGCGCGATCACCGAGTTCCTCGGTTTCGACATGCTCGACGGTGAGTTCAAGGTCATGGGCATGGCGCCGTACGGCGACGCCAGCAAATACGATTTCTCGCGCCTGGCTTCGTTCGAAAACGGCGAGCTGGTGATCAACACCGACTACGCCAACGTCATCGGCCTGCGTCGCTATAAAGAGAAGGGCAAGGGTTACTACTTCTCGCCGAAGCTGATCGAGTGGCTGGGTCCCAAGCGCGAAGGCGACATCGCCGACGAGCCTTACATCCACTACGCCGCCAGCATTCAAGCGTTGTTCGAAAAGATTGCGCTGCAGATGATCGACTACTACCTGGGCGACGTGCTCAAGGAAACCGGCAAGCTGGCCTATGCCGGTGGCTGTGCGTTGAACGTCAAGCTCAACCAGAAAATCATCGCCCGCGACGACGTCAAGGAGCTGTTCGTACAGCCGGCGTCCGGTGATGCCGGCACCGCGGTCGGCGCCGCGGCTTATGTGTCTCACGCCCGTGGCGTACCGGTGGAGAAGATGGAACACGTCTACCTCGGCCCGTCGTACAGCAACGAAGACGTGATCGCCGCCTGCGCCCGTCACGAGAACAAGCCGACCTGGCGCAAGCTCGACAACATGCCGGAGCAGATCGCCAAGATCATGGTCGACGGCAACCCGGTGGCCTGGTTCCAGGGCCGCATGGAGTTCGGTCCGCGTGCACTGGGCGGTCGTTCGATCATCGGTTGCCCGAGCGTGCCGGGCGTGGCTGATCGCATCAACCACCAGATCAAGTTCCGCGAGCGCTGGAGGCCTTTCTGCCCGTCGATGCTCGACACCGTGGCGCCGCAGATGATCAAGATCGATCACCCGGCTCCGTTCATGACCTTCACCTTCGAAGTGGCGGAAGAATGGAAGACCCGCGTGCCGGAAGTCGTCCACGAAGACGGCACCTCCCGCGCCCAGGTGCTCAAGCGCGAATACAACCCGCGCTACTACGACATGATGAAAGCGCTGGAAGTGCTCACCGGCAACGGTGTGTCGCTCAATACCTCGCTCAACCGTCGCGGCGAACCGATGATCTGCTCGCCGACCGATGCGCTGAACATGTTCTTCGGTTCGGATCTACAGTATCTGATCATGGAAGACATCCTGGTGGTCAAAGAGGGCGCAAACGCCTATGACACGTTCGGCTGAACGTCATGTGCTGCAGTTCTGCCACGGCTATGACGGGCCGTTCCTGGATTGCGCACGGCAGTACGCCAGCCTGTTCGCGGGGACTGGCTATCGCGTGACCACGGTGTTTCTCACCGGGGTTGCCGATGCCGAAGTCGCCGCGGGCTGCGCCTCCGACGAGGTGCTGTTCATGGAGTACAGTTCCAAGGCCATACGTGGCCTGAAACTGGGCGCCATCGGCGATCTGCGCAAGATCGCCGCGTCGCGCAACTTCAGTTTCTGCATCGCTCATCGCTTCAAGCCTATTTATATCGCCCTGCTCGGTACGTCGTTGCCGGTCATTGGCGTGCACCACGGGTTTGAAGACTACAAGCGCGGCAGCCGCAAACTGTTCGCCCATATATTCCGCAAGCGTTTGAGCCTGCTCGGTGTGTCCGACGCGGTGCGCGACGACATGCGCAGTTGCCTGCCGAAGTGGCCGGCTTCGCGAATTCAGACGTTGTACAACCGCATCGACGTCGATGCCTTGCAAGCCACGCAGGTGTCGGCTCGCGAGGCCCGGGAAACCCTCGGGCTGGCGACGGATGCCTGGATTGTCGGCAACGTCGGACGCCTGCATCCGGACAAGGACCAGGCCACGCTGCTCGATGGTTTCGCCGAGGCATTGCCGCAGTTGCCGGCCAACAGCCAGTTGGTGATTCTCGGCAAGGGGCGCCTGGAGGAAGACCTCAAGGCTCGGGCCCGCGAGCTGGGTATCGGCGACCGGGTGCTGTTCCTCGGCCAGGTGCCGGATGCGCGCAACTATTTCCGCGCCTTCGACGTGTTCGCCCTGAGCTCCGATCACGAACCGTTCGGCATGGTGCTGCTGGAGGCCATGGCCGCCGGCGTCCCCTTGCTCGCCACGGCGTGCGGCGGCGCGAAGGAAGTGGTCGAAGGCGTGGGCATCCTGTTCCCCTTGGGCGATGCCGGACATCTGGCCCAGGGCCTGCAACACCTGGCTGCCATGGATGATCAGCAACGCCGGCAGTGTGCCGAGATGATGCTCGAGCGCTTGCGCGAACGCTTTTCCGACCGCGCAGTGCGCGATGCTTTCTGGCACTTGCCGCACGTTACCGAACTGGCACAGAGGGGCTGATGCTCAACCGATTTCAAGGCTGGCGCGAGCGTGGCTGGGCGGTAGTCGACGCCTCGACTTACGCCGAAACCTGGCAGCGTTATGGCGGCAGCGTCGCGACTCATCCCATGGTGGTCGAGCGCCTGGCGCAACTGGCCGACATCCCGGTGCGCTACCTGGCCTGGATGCAGGGTGGTGAGGTCAAGGCGGCGATCCCGACCTGGGGTCGCGACCTGGCCTTGTCCAAGGACGTGCTCAAGCGTCGCGGCAAAAAAGGTCTGTTCGACCTGGGCAATGCTGAAATCATCCTGCCGGCCGCGGCCGATACCCAGGCGCCTTTACGCCATCGCGGGCGCTATCTGTCGGCGTTGAACGAAGGGCGGTTCACCGGCATCCGCTTGCAGGCCGAGCAACTGGCCATGGCTCGTACCCCCGAAGAGCTGTCGAAGAAATTTCGCTACAACCAGCGCCGTGAATTGCGTCTGCTGGAAGAGGCCGGGGGCGTGGTGCGGCCGGTGTCCGAATTCTCCAGCACTGAGCTGGCGGCGATTTATTGCGACCTGTTCCAGCGCCGCTGGGGTTTCCCGGCGACGGGTGCCGAACGCATGGCCGAGGTCATCGAGTTGCTGCGTGAGTTGCTGATCGGTTCGGTGATTTTTCTCAACGATGCGCCGATTGCGATTCAATTGGTGTACCGCGTCGAAACCCCGCAGTGGATCAGCGTCGAGTACATCAACGGCGGGGTCGATCCCGAGACTCGCGAGTTCAGCCCCGGCAGCGTGCTGAGTTTTCTCAATACGCAAAGCGCTTGGGAGCATGCCCGGGCGCAGGACAAGCCGTTGCGTTTTTCTTTCGGTCGCGCCGACCGTGAATACAAGGATCGCTGGTGCAACCCTGTGCCGGTCTTCACCGTATGAGCCAAGCCATGAGCCGCAAACAGCAACTGCTCAAGCGCCATCGGCGCACTAAACGTATCGGCCTGTTGATTGCGCTGGTGCTGTTGATCGTCATCGGTGTGCTGGTGGCCTGGTGGTTGCCGCTGGTGCTGGCGGCTCTGGGCTGGATAGCCCATGAAGCCTGGTTTGCCGACCATCTGTTCTACTCGCCGAAAGACGATTATCAGTACAGCTTTCCCCCGTACACGCCACAGCCCAAGGTGCACCTGAGCGGTGAACATTTGCGGCTGGACGAGGGCGTGATGCTGGTCGACGACGCGACGCTGGTGCTGGCCCTGCGGGTAAAAAGCACCTGGTTGGGTCGTTTTTTCGATCCGGTGGTCGAGTTGGCGGGGGGCGAAAACCCTGACCGACAAACCTTCGAACGGGGCGTAAACGGCCTGCGTTACCTCAATCTCAGTGGTCAGGCTCAGGCGCTGTCCCGTGGTGACCTGCGCTTGCGCGGGCGTTTCTGTCGGGTGTTCGGCGAGCCGGTGCTGTGGGCGCTGGAACATCCGGATTACCGGCGTCAGCGGGTGATGGTCATCGCGCCCCACGCCGATGACGCCGAGCTGGCAGCCTACGGTTTGTACAGCCAGGCCGACGAAACCTGGATCGTCACGCTGACTGCCGGTGAAATCGAAGCCGAACACTACCGGCAGATGGGCCTGACCAAGGTCGATGCGGCCCGCTTGAAAGGCCGCCTGCGCACCTGGGACAGCATTGCCGTACCGCGTTGGGCCGGTGTGCCCGAGGCTCGCTGCGTACAGCTGGGTTATTTCTGCCTGCAACTGGCGAGCATGCAGGCCGCGCCTGGCTTGCCGGCGGGATCGCGGGAAGCGGACCTGAGCGACACCCGACTATTTCGCCAGCTGAATCCGTTCACGCTGCCAGGCGATGCCGATGGCGCGCCGACCTGGAACAATCTGCTGGCCGATCTGCGCGAATTGCTGCTGCGGGCCCGGCCCGAGGTCATCGTGCTGCCGCATCCGACGCTGGATCCGCACCCCGATCATATCTGCGCCCAGGCGGCAGTCCTCGAGGCCTTGCAAGGCCTGGACTGGCAACCGACCACGCTGTTGGGCTACGCCAACCACCTGCACGACAACGACCGTTGGCCGATGGGCGATAGCGGTGACGGCATCGCCTTGCCGCCGGCCTTCGATTCCGTCCAGCCGATGCAGCCTTATTGCCTGCCGATGCCGCTGGAGCAACAGCGGGACAAGGCCATGGCGTTGGGCATGATGCACGACCTGCAGCCGCCGATGCCGTTCAAGCGCCGCCTGCGTCGCTTGATCCAGCGGTTGTTGGCCGGCCGGGTGCCGCCCACCTATGGCGAGAACGAGTTCTTTCGCAAGGCCGTCCGGCGCCACGAGCTTTTGTGGTCCATCAAGCACACACCAGGCAATGTTTTTCAGCGGGGAGAGTTATGAGTCAGCGGTCAAAGGTCCTGCAGCTGCAGCCTGACTACAACGTCAAAGCCCATGATTTCGCCGACCTCGCGGAGCAAATCGTCAAGGCCCTGCCCACCGATCGATATGAAGTGACCGCCGCGTTTCTGCGGGGCAAACCCGGGCCGGGCGAAGCGGTGAGCCGGGCCGACCGTTCGGTGTACTTCGAGTTTTCCGACAAGTCCCTCAAGGGCATGCGCCTGCGGGCAATGTGGCAGCTGTACAAGTTCTGCCGCCGGGAAAAATTCGATGTGGTGATCTGCAACCGCTTCAAGCCGGTGAACATGATGCTGGCGCTCAACCGCTGGTTGAAAGTGCCGCTGTGCATCGGCATTTCCCACGGCTTTGGCGAGTACGACCGTTTTTACCGGCGCCGCCAGACCCAACGCCTGATCGATCGTCACTGGCGTTTCGTCGGCGTGTCGCCAGCGGTAAAGCAGTATCTGCTGGACTGCGACTGTGGCTTCACCGACCAGAATACCTATGCCATCACCAATGCCATCGACATCGAGCAAGCCGAAGGTCTGCAGCACAGTCGTGAAAAGGCCCGTGAAATGCTCGGCATCGATCCGTCGGTACGGCTGATCGGTGCGCTGGGGCGGCTGGTGCCGGTCAAGGGCCATATCTATTTGCTGCAGGCCTTTGCCGCGCTCAAGGACAAATACCCGAATACCCAGCTGGCGATCATCGGTGCCGGTCGCGAAGAGTCGCGCCTGGCCGCGGAAATCGACCGCCTCGGCCTCGGCGGTCGCGCCCATTTGCTGGGGTTCAAGGAAATTGCCCTGCAGTACATTCGCGCGTTCGACATCTGGACCATGCCTTCCCTGGCCGAGGGCCTCGGGTTGGCGCTGCTTGAAGGCATGAGCGGGCATTTGCCGGTGATTGCCTCGAACGTGCCGGCCATGTTGCCGCTCATCGAGGGGGCCGGTGGCCTGGCGATTACGCCCAAGGATGTGCCGACGCTGCAGGCTGCGCTGGACACCTACCTCGGGCTGTCGGATGACGAGCTCAAGGCCAAGGGCGAGCAGGCTTTCCGTTATCTGCAACAACACCATGACATCGAGGAGTTCCGTCGCGAATACCTCAATCTGATCGACTCCGGCCTGGAACAGGCCCGCAAGGAACAGCCATGAACGACGCGCAACCCATCGTCACGGTCATTATCGCGTCGTACAACCACGGTCCCTACATCGAGCAGAGCATTCTCAGCGTCCTCAACCAGACCTATCGGAACATTGAGTTGCTGGTAGTCGACGATGGGTCGAAGGATGACAGCGTCGAGCGGATCAAGGCGTTGCAGGCCACCCATGGTTTCGACTTCCGGGTCCAGGAAAACCAGGGGCTGACCAACACCCTCAATGGTGCGATTGCCCGGGCAAAGGGCAGCCTGATCGTGCCGTTCGGTTCGGATGACATCATGTTGCCGGAGCGAATCGCCATCCAGGTCGCGCATATGGACGGCAAGCCCGAGGTCGGCATTTGCGCCGGCAACATCGAGCTGATCGATGCCGACGGCAATCTCTACCCGGAGAAGCGCCAGCGCCGGGATGTGCCGTTCCGTCGCCTGGACTTCGATGACATGTTCCTGGAGCGCAAGCCCTATCCTCCGGCACCCACCCTGATGATCCGGCGCGAAGCGCTGGAGAAGGTGGGCGGTTTCGACCCGACCATTCGCCTGGAAGATTTGCTGATCGAGTTGAAGGTGACCCATGCCGGTTACTTCATCGATGGTTTGAACGTTTTGATGGCACGCTATCGCAAGCACGCCACCAACTCCTACAAGAACCACCGCTTCATGATCGACAGCATCCTGCGCACCTACGCGCTCTTCAGCGATCACCCGCTGTATGACGAGGTGCGCTACAAGTTTCTCAATTCCATGTTCCTCAAGACCGCCAACCGTGATCGCAAGCTGGCGCGTGAGTTGCTGGCGCAGATTCCCTTCAAGGCCTGGAACAAGAAAACCTGGCGCGGGTTGGGCCGGATGTATTTCTCACGGCTGGAGAAAGACTGAGCCAGGGGCTTGAGGCTTTGCCCGGCGCGGTCGCGATAGCCGGCCGGTAGGCCGTTATCGCGATCAGCGGGCTGGTTTACGTCATCAGTGAGCTTGGGCCGAAGGGCTCCCGGCCAGCACTTGCCTGTGCAAATTATCCACGTCGGCTTTCGAGGCCACCGCGGCGTATCCCTGCAGCAGCGCTTCGAAGTGGTCCTCGAACAGCCAGCGCCGATCTTCTGCGTAGCGCTGCATATGGCGCAGATTACGCCGGCGCAGGGAAGGGCTCAGTGATGATGGGTAGATTCGCAGGTCGGCCAGGTCGATCAGGCCGAACTCGCCGTCCTCCAGCACCAGCACATTGCCCAGGTGCAGGGAGCGGAAGTAGATCCCTTTGTGATGCAGTTGAGCCATGAACTTGCCGAAGCGCTCCACCAGTGCCTGGCGCACCGCCGGCGCGGTGATGCCTTGCAGGATCTGGCGCAGCGTGTTGCCCGGCAACGGTGAGTAGTGCACCCCGGTGCTGCCGTCTTCGAATCGGTAGAGATCGAGGATTTGCGGGGTCGGGATGCCTATGCCGCGCAGTTGCACACTGTTGACGGCAAAACGATCGGAATAGGGCGTGAAACTGCCCGAGGTATACCAGCGGCGACGGCGGAACAGCTTGAGAAAGCTGCCGTCGGTCAGGCGCAGGACTTTGGGCCCCAAACCGTCTTCTTCGATGATCCGGGCATCGGCAATCAGCTGCTGCAGAGCGCTTGGCGTCGCGGCCTTGATCGGCGTGGCCAGAAGGCGTCTGGCCCGTTGATTGATGCTCAAGGCGGCAACCAGCGCCAGGGGGATCCACAGCAGGAACCAGTGCTCCTTGGGGCGCGAAATAATCCCGCCACCTTCAGTCAGGCCCGCGCCGATACCGAAGGCCAGCCAGGCCGAGGCAATGATGAACAGCGGTTGCACGCGATGGCGCTGGCTACTGATGAGGCCCCATGCGAGGAAGAACAGCCATGGCAGCAGGCCGATAATGCCGACGTAATAGAGCACGCCCAAGGCAAAGCTATGGGGTTCTTGCAGGGTGTAGCCGACGCCCGGGTCCAGGGTCAACTTGGCGTTGTAGCCATGTCCGATCCACGGATGGTCAGCGATCCTGCCCAGGGTCAATTGCCAGAGCTCGATGCGGAAGGAGCTGCCTCTTGCGATGATTTTGTCCGCAAATAGCGCGAAAGTCGCCGTTCCGGCGATGAAAATGGAGGCAAGCAGGAGGACCGAGCGTCGATTCCAGCAGATGAAACACAGCCACAGCGCGGCGATCGTCAGCGCAACCAGTGGTGTCCTGGAACCGGTGGCCAGCACGGTGGCGAACATGATCGCCATCGCTGGCAAGCTCAACCAAAGTATCCGGGGGCGCTTGCAGGTCATGCTCAGGCTTAGCCAGTAGGTACAGAAAAAGCCGAAGACGTGGGAGCTGAGCAGTGGATTGTCGAACGCGCCGACACCGATCAGGCGCATTTCCGGCTGGTAGATCAGGCCGAACCTGTACAGGTTGTAAGCCGAGCTGATCAACGCCACCGTCGCGGCGCAGAACAGCAGGGGTTGAATGATTTCGCTGCGATAGCGCACCAGCAGGTAGCAGCCAACGAACAGCATCAGGGTATGCAGTGACGGTTTGATCTGACCAAAGTCGATTTCGTCGCCCGGCCCCCAGTTCAGGCTGAGCAATGCCCACGCCACAAACAGCAGGACTGCAACGACGATCGGTTCGTGCAGCAGCTCCTTGGCGAGCCGTGGCCGCAGGCACAGTGCAATCAGTGCCGGAATGCTGAACAGGCCATAGTAGAGCTTGTGATGCTCACTGCGCCCCGGCAGGAAAAACAGTGCGCAAAGCAGCAATAAATAACCGAGTGGAAGGATCCACAAACAAATGAAATCGAAGATTCTATTGGACGTGCTGTTCAAAGCGTTTAAATGCATGCTGAGTAACTTATTCCTGAAATGAGCGCGACCGTACCAAGGCAGGGACAGCGGGTGGCTATTTGACGCGCCACAATACACAGACTGTATGCGATTGCCAGAACCCTGGGGAAGCTGTGCTAAAGTCAGCGTCCTTTTCATCGACATTCGCGTGATATGACCGACTCCAGTCTCTCCGCAAGCCCATCGAGCTTGAAAATCTACTTCCGCCTGCTCGGCTATGTCCGGCCGTATATCAGCCTGTTCCTGATCAGCATCGTCGGCTTTCTGATTTTCGCTTCGACGCAGCCAATGCTGGGCTACATCCTCAAGTACTTCGTCGACGGTCTATCCAATCCTGAAGC
This sequence comes from Pseudomonas sp. GW456-E7, assembly GCF_059424105.1. Classification (NCBI taxonomy): domain Bacteria; kingdom Pseudomonadati; phylum Pseudomonadota; class Gammaproteobacteria; order Pseudomonadales; family Pseudomonadaceae; genus Pseudomonas; species Pseudomonas sp. GW456-E7. The sequence goes on from NZ_JBWKZB010000001.1 coordinate 161,200, forward strand.
GGCGCTGTTTCCAAGCGTGCCCTACCTGCGCGACCTGCAACTGCTGCAGGCGGTGCCGTTGCTGATCATCCTGATCGCTGCGTGGCAGGGGCTGGGGTCGTACCTGGGCAACTACTTCCTGGCCAAGGTTTCCCTGGGCCTGGTCCATGACTTGCGGGTCCAGCTGTTCAACAACCTGCTGGTGTTGCCGAACCGGTATTTCGACAAGCATAACTCGGGGCACCTGATTTCACGTATCACCTTCAACGTGACCATGGTCACGGGGGCGGCAACAGATGCGATCAAGGTCGTAATTCGTGAAGGCATGACGGTGGTCTTCCTGTTTGCCTCGCTGTTGTTCATGAACTGGCGCCTGACGCTGGTGATGGTCGCCATCCTGCCGCTGATTGCCATCATGGTGCGCACGGCCAGCAAGAAATTCCGCAAGCAAAGCAAGAAAATCCAGCTGGCCATGGGGGACGTGACGCACGTGGCGTCCGAAACGATCCAGGGCTATCGTGTGGTGCGCAGCTTCGGCGGTGAAAAGTACGAAGAGAAACGCTTCTTCGACGCCAGCCAGGGCAATACCGACAAGCAATTGCGCATGACCCGCACCGGCGCCATCTATACGCCGCTGCTGCAACTGGTGATCTACACCGCCATGGCCGTGCTGATGTTCCTGGTGCTGTTCCTGCGTGGCGATGCGTCTGCCGGCGACATGGTGGCCTACATCACCCTGGCCGGCCTGCTGCCCAAGCCGATTCGCCAGCTGTCCGAAGTCAGCTCGACCATCCAGAAAGGTGTGGCCGGTGCTGAAAGTATCTTCGAGCAACTGGATGTCGAGCCTGAAGTCGATACCGGTACCGTCGAGCGTGATGTCGTCAGCGGCCGCCTGGACGTGCGCAACCTCAGCTTCACCTACCCTGACACCGAGCGCCAGGTGCTCAATGACATCAGTTTCTCGGTCGAGCCCGGGCAAATGGTGGCGCTGGTGGGGCGTTCGGGCAGCGGCAAGTCGACCCTGGCCAACCTGATTCCGCGTTTCTATCACCACGACAAGGGCGAAATCCTCATCGATGGCGTCGAAGTGGAACAGTACAAGCTGTTGAACCTGCGGCGGCATATCGCCCAGGTGACTCAGCACGTGACCCTGTTCAGCGACACGGTGGCCAATAACATCGCCTATGGCGACTTGGCCGGCGCACCTCGTGAAGACATCGAAAAAGCGGCGAGAGATGCCTACGCGATGGACTTCATTGCTCAATTGCCCGAGGGCCTGGACACCCAGGTCGGGGAAAACGGCGTGTTGCTCTCCGGTGGCCAGCGTCAGCGCCTGGCGATTGCCCGGGCGCTGTTGAAGAATGCCCCGCTGCTGATTCTCGACGAGGCGACTTCGGCACTCGATACCGAGTCCGAGCGGCATATCCAGGCCGCCCTGGATCAGGTCATGAAGGGGCGCACCACGCTGGTGATCGCTCATCGCTTGTCGACCATCGAGAAGGCCGACCTGATCCTGGTCATGGATCAGGGGAAAATCGTCGAGCGCGGCACCCACGAGCAACTGCTGGCGCAAAACGGCTACTACTCGCGCCTCAACGCGATGGGTCTCGACGCCCCGGCCGAAGACATCGCCTGACCACGAAAGGGCGAGCCTGGCTCGCCCTTTCGTGCCGGTGCCGTCGCCTGGCGGTTCTTTTGCTCAAAAAATGAGCAAAAACACCCGGCAAATCATCCCGTTGCAGCCACCGCACAAGCCGATGCCAACCCTGTGTTAATATCGCGCCCCTGTTCATTCTGTATGTGGGTTGCACCATGAAGTTGTCCATGCCGCGATTCGATCAAGCCCCTGTCTTGGTGGTCGGCGATGTCATGCTCGACCGTTACTGGCATGGTGGTACCTCACGGATTTCCCCTGAGGCGCCGGTGCCGGTGGTCAAGGTCGATCACATCGAGGACCGTCCGGGTGGCGCTGCCAACGTTGCCTTGAACATTGCCGCCCTGGGGGCTCCGGCCTCGCTGGTCGGTGTAACCGGCGACGATGAAGCCGCCAATAGCCTGGTCAACAGCCTCAAGGGTGCTGGCGTGCGCGCCATCTTCCAGCGCATTGCGCACCAGCCGACCATCGTCAAGCTGCGGGTCATGAGTCGTCACCAGCAACTGCTGCGTATCGATTTCGAAGAACCCTTCGCCACCGACGCGCTGGCATTGGCCGCGCAGGTCGACGAGCTGCTCGAAGGCATCAAGGTGCTGGTGTTGTCCGACTACGGCAAAGGCGCACTGAAAAATCATCAGGCGCTGATCCAGGCCGCCCGGGCCCGCGGTATTCCGGTGCTGGCCGATCCAAAGGGCAAGGATTTTTCGATCTACCGTGGCGCAAGCCTGATCACGCCGAACCTCAACGAATTCGAAACCATCGTCGGTGGTTGTGCCGATGAACACGATCTGGTCAACAAGGGCGCGCAACTGATGCACGACCTGGACCTCGGTGCCTTGCTGGTGACCCGTGGCGAGCACGGCATGACCTTGCTGCGTCCGGATCATCCGGCGCTGCACTTGCCAGCCCGTGCCCGCGAAGTGTTCGACGTGACCGGTGCCGGCGATACCGTGATTTCCACCCTGGCAGCAGCGATTGCCGCTGGCGAAGAACTGCCTCACGCAGTGGCCCTGGCCAACCTGGCGGCCGGTATCGTGGTCGGCAAGCTCGGTACGGCGGCCATCAGTGCGCCGGAACTGCGTCGTGCAATCCAGCGCGCGGAGGGTTCCGAGCGCGGTGTGTTGGGTCTTGAGCAACTGTTGCTGGCGGTCGATGATGCCCGCGCGCATAACGAGCGGATCGTGTTCACCAACGGTTGCTTCGACATCCTGCATGCCGGCCACGTGACCTATCTGGAACAGGCGCGGGCCCAGGGCGATCGCCTGATCGTCGCGATCAACGACGATGCATCGGTCAGCCGCCTGAAAGGGCCGGGCCGTCCGATCAACAGTGTCGACCGGCGCATGGCGGTGCTGGCCGGGTTGGGCGCGGTGGACTGGGTCATCAGTTTCCCGGAAGGCACTCCGGAAAACCTGCTGAGCGCGATCAAGCCGGACGTGCTGGTCAAGGGTGGCGACTACGGAATCGATCAGGTGGTTGGCGCGGACATCGTGACGGCCTACGGCGGTACCGTGAAAGTGCTGGGGCTGGTGGAAAACAGCTCGACCACGGCGATTGTCGAGAAGATCCGCAAGTCGTAGGAGCTGGCGTAGCCTGCGATCTTTTCCGGTAGCCCGTGAATCGTAAAATCAAAAGATCGCAGCCTGCGGCAGCTCCTACATGGAGTGCAGGGGCTGCGATTTTTTGCTTTTAAGAGCTGACCTTCTTGCGCGGCACGATTTTCTTCAGCAGCAGCTTGGCCTTCCCGCGCAACCGCGCCAAACCCGAATCCTTCCCCGGCGGGGTCAACCCCTGCTGCCTCACCCAGTCCTTCCAGCGGATTCGTTCATCGCGCACCAGCCAGCCTTCCTGTCGGGCAAAGCTTTCGGCCAGGTACAGGCCGCGGGTGCTGGCCGGGTGCAGTTGATCCTTTTTCAGGGTGTAGAGCTCAGCCATCGGGTGGCCGTCCTGCAAGGGCATCAAGTACAGATCGGGGCGCTTGCGGTCGAGACGGGCGACGAGTTGATCGCCTTCGAGCCTTTCATCGACATGGAACAGGCTCAGGGACTTGGCTTCCTTGGGAACGTCCAGGCGCAGGTCGTAAATCAGTTGCAGCGACGCCGTCGGCAAATGCACGTAAGCCCGCGGACGCTCCATCAACGTCAGGTTGGCGCAACGCACCGGCCGCGCCGAGCCGGACAGTGGCGACAAGCGAAACGGCAGGGCTTCGCGGTAATGCAGGGCGGCCGAGTAGGGTGCCGGCAGCCAGGTGTCATTGAACCGGCCACCGAGCCAGCCCTCCGGGGTTTCCAGCAGGCATTCTTCGGCAATCTCCTGGATCGCCGTGTGCAGGGGGAGGTTCAGTTCGTGGGCCGGCACGTAACCGGAGATCAGCTTGAGCACCACGTCGCCACGGTCCTGCCGACGCTGACGCACCAGCACCCAGTAGTCGCGATTCTGCCAATGCAGGGTCAGGCGCACCGAGACCCCGAGATTGGCCAGTTCCAGGGCAAAGCGTTCGCTGTCGCCGACCGTGACCGGTCGACGACGTTGCAGGGTCTGGGAGAAATTCAGCGGCCTGCCGACGCTCTGGTAGCTCAGGCCTTCAGGAGTCGCTTCGACGAATAACGGCAGGGTCTTGAAGTTGCTCGGGTTCTTTCTGATGAGCGTGCGCGACATGTCGGCTCCTGCTTAAGGCCGCGTGAGCGGCGTCAGTGGCTACGTAGGACCTGGGCAACGGTCGCGACATTGTGGGCGAGGTGTAGCGGATTGATGGTCCCGACAATAGCACTGGCAACACCCGGATGTTCAAACAGCAACTCGAAACTGGCGCGCACCGGGTCCACGCCCGGACTCAGGCATACGTGACCGCTGGCGAGGGCTTTCTTGACCAGAATGGCTTTGCCGTGTGCAGCAGCATAGTCAATGACGGCCTTCTCGTTTTGTTCGTTCAGATTGTAGGTGACCATCGCGCAGTCGCCTTGCTCCAGCGCCTTCAATCCGCCTTCGACGGTCTTGCCGGAAAACCCGAAGCCGCCAATCTTGCCTTCGGCCTTGAGTTCGGCGAGGGTTTCGTAGACTTCGCAGTCATTGAGGATCGCCAGGTCGTTGCCATCGGAGTGCACCAGCACCAGGTCGATGAAGTCCGTTTCCAGACGTTGCAGGCTGCGCTCTACCGACATGCGCGTGTGTGCCGCGCTGAAATCATGACGGGACTGGCCGTTGGCAAATTCTTCACCCACCTTGCTGACAATCACCCAATCCTGACGCTGACCGCGCAGCAGCGGGCCGAGGCGTTCTTCGCTGCGGCCATAGGCCGGGGCCGTGTCGATCAGGTTGATGCCCAGGTCGCGGGCGAGCTTGAGCAGCATGCGCGCTTCATCGTCATCGGGAATCCGGAAGCCGCTGGGGTATTTCACGCCCTGGTCGCGGCCCAGTTTCACCGTGCCCAGGCCCAGGGGTGAAACCAGCAGGCCGCTGCTGCCCAGGGGGCGATGCAAGTCATGCAGGGTCGGTTGGCTCATGGCAACAGTTGCTCCCAGGCCGGTACGCCCATCGGTGGCTTCGGCAGTTCAGGCAGCGCTGCCGGGTGGCCTGGCTGGATACCGTCGCGGGTCAGGCTGGCGATCACGCGGTCAGCGAAGTCCGGCGCCAGGGCGAGTTTGGTTGGCCAGCCCACCAGCAGCCGGCCTTCTTCTGCGAGAAACGCATTGTCGGGGCGGGTCAGGCCCGATTGCAGGGGTTCGGCACGATCCACACGCAGGGTGGCCCACTGCACCGTGCTCAAGTCGATCCACGGCAGCAACTGGCCGAGTTCTTTCTGGGCGGTGGCGATTTGCTCCGCAGGCTCACGGAGCACGCCTTCGCTTTCGGCGATGTCGCCACCCATGTACCAGACCCATTGACCGTCGGCGGCCGGGTGGGTGGTGACGGTAATTCGCGGTTTGGTGCCGCCGCCCAGGCAATGGGCGTACAGCGGTTTGAGGCTCGGCCCCTTGGCGATGATCATGTGCAGCGGTCGACGCTGCATCGCCGGCTCGCTGAGGCCCAATGCTTCGAGCAGTTGCGCCGTGCCCGCACCGGCGCTCAAGACGATGCGCTGGGCGCGGATCTCGCGCTCATCGACGATCAGGCCGACCAGCTTGCCACCCTCCAGCAGCGGTTCGATCTTCTGCCCGGCGAGCAAGCCGTCACCGGCGAGGTCGGCGAGGCGCTGGATCAGGCTCGGCACATCGATCACCAGTTCCGCCAGGCGATAGACCTTGCCCTTGAAGCGCTTGTCCTGCAGCGCGGGCGGCAACTGGTCGCCCTTGACCTGATCGACGCGACCGCGCACGGCCTTGCTGGCGAAGAAACTGGTCAGGTTGCCGGCGAGGGTGCCAGGGGACCACAGGTAATGGGCTTCGGAGAGCAGGCGCACACCAGACAGGTCCAGCTCGCCGTCACCGGCCAGGGCTTCACGCCAGCGGCGCGGCATATCGGCGATGGCTTCCGAAGCGCCGGTCAGGGCACCGTGCAATGCGTACTTGGCACCACCGTGGATAATGCCCTGGGACTTCACGGTCTGCCCGCCGCCGAGGCTGGCGCTTTCCACCAGCACGGTCGAAAAACCCTGGCGGCGCAGGCGCGCGTTCAGCCAGAGGCCGGCGACACCAGCGCCGACAATCAGAACGTCGGTGGAAATAACGGATGGCATGCAGCGACCTCTGTGTTCAAGACGAGGGCGCAGTATACAGACTCGAAGATTGGAGGGGCTGACGCCAGTACTCTCGAGCCAACGAGTAACCCTGTGGGAGCGAGCTTGCTCGCGATAACGGTGGGTCAGTCAACATTGATGTTGAATTCCATGCCGTCATCGCGAGCAAGCTCGCTCCCACAGGGGGTCGCGTTTCGAGTTCTAATGCCCAGCAGTCTTGGAGAAGAGCTGGATGACCACAACCCCCAGCACAATCAACGCCATCCCCAGCATCGCCGGCACATCCAGCTTCTGCCCGTAGATAAACAGCGCCGCGACGCTGACCATCACGATCCCCATGCCGGCCCACACGGCATACGCCACACCCACGGGAACGCTGCGCACCACCAGGGTCAGCATCCAGAAGGCAATGCCGTAGCCGAGGATGACCAGCACCAGTGGCAGCGGGGTGCTGAGACCTTTGACGGCTTTCATCGAAACAGTGGCAATCACTTCGGCGCAGATGGCAATGGCCAGGTAGTAGTAAGCGGTCATGGGTCAATCCTCGTGTGAAGTGTTGCTCTCTGAGGTCGGCATTCTAGTGATTTGCCAGATGCGGTAAAGTCATTACCTATCTGTTCAAGAGATGGGTTGAGCCATGAGCATGCAGTGGAATCTGGAGCAACTGCGGTTGTTTGTCAGCGTAGCGGAGCAGCGTTCGTTTTCTGCCGTGGCGCGGGATCAGCGCAAGGCGCAGTCGGCGGTCAGCAGTGCGATAGCGTTGCTGGAGGATGACCTGGGCATCAGCCTGTTCGACCGCAGCAGCGGCCGTCAGCCGAAGCTCACTGAAGCCGGTACCGCTTTGCTGGACGAAGCACGGGAAGTGTTGCGTCAGTGTGAACGACTCAATGGCCGGGCATTGGCGATGATGCGCGGCCAGGAGGCACGACTGCGCGTGGCGCAGGATGAAGCGATGCCTTATCAGCCGATCATCGAAAGCTTCGAGGCCCTGGCGGAAAAATTCCCCAGCCTTGAAGTGCAACTGACCAGTGCCGCCCAGGGCGATGTCGCGCGCAAGCTGGTGGAGCGGCGCGCCGACCTGGGGTTGCTGTTCTTTCACGATCAGATTCCCGAGGCGCTGGAGCGTCGTGTGCTGGGCAGCGTGGAAATGGTCACGGTGTGCGGCAAGGACCATCCGTTGGCGGGCAAAGGCACGGTGGACGGCCAGCAGTTGGCGCAGCATCGGCAGTTGCTGATGTCCACGGAGTCGAGCATTTATCCCGGCAGTGATCCCGCCAGCCCGCAAGTCTGGCGCGCCGACAGTTTCTATGTAATGGCCGAGTGGCTGGTGCGCGGCCTTGGCTGGGCGTGGTTGCCGCGCCACGTGGTGCAATACCCGACTTATCAGAACCAGATGGTCGAACTGGTCAGCGAATGGACCCCGCCGGCCCTGGTGGTGGAGCTGGTATGGCGCCGGGACGAGCCCCTCGGTCCGGCCGCGCGCTGGCTCGCCGAACGTTTTGCCGTGCACTTGCAGACGATTGGCGAAAAAAGCCGATAAACTCCGCCGCCATGAATAGAACTCTCTACACCGCGCTGTTTTATCTGGGGCTGCCACTGGTAGCGATTCGGCTTTGGCTGCGCGCGCGCAAGGCGCCGGCGTATGCCAGGCGCATCGGCGAGCGCTTCTCCTACGGGATGCCGGCGATGAAACCGGGCGGCATCTGGGTGCATGCCGTGTCGGTGGGCGAAAGCATTGCTGCCGCGCCGATGATCCGCGCCTTGCTGGCGCGTTACCCGAATCTGCCGATCACCGTGACCTGCATGACGCCGACCGGTTCGGAACGCATCCTGGCCCTGTTTGCCAATGAGCCGCGCATCCAGCACTGTTATCTGCCTTACGATTTGCCGTGCGCCGCCCGGCGCTTCCTCGATCGGGTCCGGCCGAAACTGGCGGTGATCATGGAAACCGAGCTGTGGCCCAACCATATCCATCAATGTGCCAAACGCGGGATTCCCGTAGCGCTGGCCAATGCGCGACTGTCCGAGCGTTCGGCCAAGGGCTACGGCCGGTTCCGCAAGCTGACCCAGCCGATGCTGGCCGAGATGAGCCTGTTCGCGGTGCAGACCGAGGCCGAAGCCCAGCGCTTCCGTGATCTGGGCGCGCGGACGGAAACCGTCGAGGTCACCGGTTCGATCAAGTTCGACCTGACCATCGACCCGCAACTGCTCGAGCGCGCCAGCCAGTTGCGCGGGCAATGGCAGGCGCTGGAGCGACCGGTGTGGATCGCGGCCAGTACCCATGACGGCGAAGACGAGGTCGTGCTGGCGGCTCATCGTCAGTTGCTGGCCAGTCACCCCGATGCGTTGCTGATTCTGGTACCGCGTCATCCGGAACGCTTCAATTCGGTGTACGGACTGTGCCAGCAACAAGGGTTTGCCACCGTCCGGCGCTCCAGTGGCGACGCGGTCAGTGCCGATACTTCAGTGTTGCTGGGCGACACAATGGGTGAGTTGCTGTTTCTCTACGCCCTGGCTGACAGTGCTTTCGTCGGCGGCAGCCTGGTGCCGAACGGCGGGCATAACCTGCTGGAGCCGGCGGCCCTGGCCAAACCGGTGCTGAGCGGGCCGCATCTTTTCAACTTCCTCGAAATCGCTGCGCAATTGCGCAGTGCCGGGGCGTTGCAGGAAGTGGAGGATGCCGAAGGGTTGGCGGTGGCGGTGCAGCGGCTGTTCGAACTGCCCCGTGATGCACAGCGCATGGCAGAGGCCGGGTTGAAGGTGATGCGCGCCAACCAGGGGGCGTTGCAGCGCTTGCTGGACGGGTTGGGGCGGTTGATCGAGCGGTAGACCGCGTCGTCTGGCAGAAAAAGATCGCAGCCTGCGGCAGCTCCTACACGGATTGATGTTCATCCTGTAGGAGCTGCCGCAGGCTGCGATCTTTTGCTTTATTGCTCCGGTCGCGCCTTCAACTGCTCCTCTGCCGCCTTGGCCAGATCCGGTGGCAGGAAATCCTTGTCCGGGTTGTAGTTGGGATTGAGCCAGCGTGCGAGGTTTTGCAGGTCTCCAGGATTCAACGTGCCGGCCTGTTGCTTCAGGCGCAGGTTGTCGAGGATGTAGTCGTAGCGGGTGTTGTTGTAGTCGCGCACCGAGTTGTAGAGCGAGCGCTGCGCATCCAGCACGTCGACGATGTTTCGCGTCCCCACCTGATAGCCGATTTCAGTCGCTTCCACCGCGCTCTGGTTGGAGATGATCGATTGCTTGCGCGCCTGTACCTGCTCGACATCGGTGTTCACCGCGCGGTGCAGGTCGCGGGTGTTTTCCACGATGCTGCGGCGCAGGGCTTCGCGTTGCTGCTCGGTCTGGTCCAGTTGTGCATACGACTGGCGCACCTGGGAGTTGATCAGGCCACCACTGTAGATCGGGATGTTCAGTTGCAGGCCGACGGTGGTTTGATCGACGTCGCCACCGTACGCCTGGGGCAGGTTGTTCGGGTTGCTGAAGCCCAGTGCATCGTTGTCGCCTTTCTCGTACTTGGCGATCGCGTCAACCGTTGGCAAGTGCCCGGACTTGCGTTGCTTGAGGGTTTGCTCGGCGGCGCTGACGGCATAGTTGCTGGCCAACAGATTGAGGTTCTGCCTGCCCGCGGTTTCGACCCAGGCCTTGGCGTCGTTCGGTACTGGCGGCAGGATCGGCAGGTTATGGCTGATGCCCCAGATCGAGTTGTACTGACGGTTGGTCAGGGTGATCAATGCTTCAAAGGCGTCGTCCACCTGGCGCTGCGCAACGATGCGGTTGGCGCGTGCGGTGTCGTAGCTGGCCTGTGAGTTCAATACGTCGGTCTTGTCCGAGAGGCCGACATCGAAACGCTCGTTGGATTGATCGAGCTGGCGTTTGAACGCCGCTTCTTCGGCCTTGGTCGAGGCCAGGTTGTCCTGGGTGCGCAGCACGTTGAAATAGCTGTCGGCGGTTTGCAGGATCAGGTTCTGCTCGGTCGCCGAGAGTTGCAGGGCGGCCTGTTCGTTGACTTCCTTGGCGGCCTGGAACTGGAACCAGCGGTCGGCCCGGAACAGCGGCTGCGCCAAAGTGGCCTGGTAGGAATGAGCATCGCGGTTGGACGTGCCCGAGGGTTGATCGAGCGAGGTACGCACCTCGGAAACATTCGCGCCACCGGAGAGGTTCGGCAGCAGTCCGGCGCGGGCCTGGGGGACGACTTCCTTCTGCGCGCCGTATTGGGCGATGGCCGCCGCCAGATCGGCGTTGTTGTTGACGGCTTCCTGATAAACGCTGACAAGGTCCGTCTTGTTCGATAAGGGCGCATCTGCTGCCCAGGCCAATCCGTTGGACGCACAAGACACGGCAAGGGCCAGTGAGAGTTTGCGCAGCATAGACGATCCCTAGAATTGATATTACAGAGGTAATTTGAGCGCCAAGGCTAAGGCTCTGCTTCGACAGCGTCAATGCGCGGCTCAGCGTAGCGAGTGTAGTTGCGCATCGGGGTGGCAACAATCCTGATACTGCGTGTTATTACGCCATTCATCATGGTATTTGCCGGGGGGTTGGCGTTCTCTGCCAGTTGTGTCTAGACTGGCCGGGTTCTTGTCGGGGTGCCTTGCTATGAGGCTGAGATCGAATAATTTCGGATCCCGTTGAACCTGATCAGGTTAGCGCCTGCGTAGGGAACAAGATTTCTCGTCACCCGGCGAGTCCTCTTGTGCTTCGTCCGGGAAATTGTTCGACAATCGAGCGCTCCCCGTGTGACGACGCACAGCACCAGTCCTGGTGCGTCCGTGCCTTTCAGGTTCTGCTCCGACAATCCACTGCCTGGATGCTGTCTGGAGAGCCCGTGATGACCATAAAAGCAAAAAACGCGATCAACCTCAGTGAGTCGGCCAAGGTCGATGAGCAGTCGGTTCAACCCTTTACCCGTTCGCAAAAAGTCTACGTCCAGGGCTCTCGCCCGGACATCCGCGTGCCGATGCGCGAAATCACCCTGGACGTGACGCCGACTGACTTCGGCGGCGAAATCAACGCCCCGGTGACTGTCTACGATACCTCGGGCCCTTACACCGATCCCAACGTGGTGATTGACGTGCGTAAAGGCCTGGGTGACGTGCGTTCGGCGTGGATCGACGACCGTGGTGACACCGAACGCCTGAGTGGCCTGAGCTCGAACTTCGGGCAGGAGCGCCTTGCCGATCCAGAGCTGACCAAACTGCGCTTTGCCCACGTGAACAACCCGCGTCGCGCCAAGGCCGGGGCCAACGTCAGCCAGATGCACTACGCGCGCAAAGGCATCATCACCGCCGAGATGGAATACGTCGCCATCCGCGAAAACATGAAGCTGCAAGAGGCCCGCGCCGCCGGCCTGTTGAAGCAACAGCACGCCGGCCACAGTTTCGGCGCGAGCATCCCGAAAGAAATCACCCCTGAATTCGTCCGCGAGGAAATCGCCCGCGGCCGCGCGATCATCCCGGCCAACATCAACCACACCGAACTGGAACCGATGATCATCGGCCGTAACTTCCTGGTGAAGATCAACGGCAACATCGGCAACAGCGCCCTGGGTTCGTCCATCGAAGAAGAAGTGGCGAAACTGACCTGGGGCATTCGCTGGGGTTCGGACACGGTCATGGACCTGTCCACCGGCAAGCACATCCACGAAACCCGTGAGTGGATCATCCGCAACTCGCCGGTGCCGATCGGTACGGTGCCGATCTACCAGGCGCTGGAGAAGGTCAACGGTGTGGCCGAAGACCTGACCTGGGAGCTGTTCCGCGACACGCTGATCGAACAGGCCGAGCAGGGCGTCGACTACTTCACCATCCACGCCGGCGTGTTGCTGCGCTACGTACCGATGACCGCCAAGCGCGTGACCGGCATCGTGTCCCGTGGCGGCTCGATCATGGCCAAGTGGTGCCTGGCGCACCACAAAGAGAACTTCCTCTACACCCATTTCGACGAAATCTGCGAAATCATGAAGGCCTACGACGTCAGCTTCTCGCTGGGCGACGGCCTGCGTCCGGGCTCGATTGCCGACGCCAACGACGAAGCGCAGTTCGGTGAACTGGAAACCCTCGGCGAGCTGACCAAGATCGCCTGGAAACACGACGTGCAGTGCATGATCGAAGGCCCGGGCCACGTGCCGATGCAGTTGATCAAGGAGAACATGGACAAGCAGCTGGAGTGCTGCGACGAGGCGCCGTTCTACACCCTCGGCCCGCTGACCACCGACATCGCGCCGGGCTACGACCACATCACCTCGGGCATCGGTGCGGCAATGATCGGCTGGTTCGGTTGCGCCATGCTCTGCTACGTGACGCCGAAGGAGCACCTGGGGCTGCCGAACAAGGATGACGTGAAGACCGGGATCATCACCTACAAGATCGCCGCGCACGCCGCCGATCTGGCGAAGGGGCACCCAGGCGCACAGATCCGCGACAATGCCTTGAGCAAGGCGCGTTTCGAGTTCCGCTGGGAAGACCAGTTCAACCTGGGCCTCGATCCGGACACCGCGCGTTCGTATCACGATGAAACCCTGCCGAAGGATTCGGCCAAGGTCGCGCACTTCTGCTCGATGTGCGGGCCGAAGTTCTGTTCGATGAAAATCACCCAGGAAGTCCGCGAGTATGCGGCCAACCAACGGATCGATGCGGTCGACGTGGACGTCGCCCAAGGCATGGCCGAACAGGCCGAGCGCTTCAAGAAGGAAGGCAGCCAGTTATACAAGAAGGTTTGATCTGACCTGGGATTGACGGTGCCTTTGGTGCCGTCTTCGCGAGCAAGCCCGCTCCCACATTTGACCTGTGTACGCAGGACCAATGTGGGAGCGGGCTTGCTCGCGAAAGCGCCAGTTCAGACACCGAAACTCCCAAAAACAAAATGTGTCCCTCTGAGATAACACCCTTGAGCATACAACCCAGCACTTATTCACCCGACATCGCGGTGCCGACCGACAAACGTGTGTTCGGCGGTCGCGATCTGTTTTCCCTGTGGTTCTCCCTCGGCATCGGCCTGATGGTGTTGCAGACTGGTGCATTGCTCGCGCCGGGCCTGGGCCTGTCCGGTTCGTTGCTGGCGATTTTCCTCGGCACCCTGGTCGGCGTTCTGCTGCTGGCGGCGGTCGGGGTGATTGGCAGTGACACCGGCCTGTCGTCGATGGCCGCGCTCAAACTCAGCCTCGGTGCCAAGGGCGCGAGCCTGCCGGCGGTGCTGAACCTGCTGCAGCTGATCGGCTGGGGCTCGTTCGAAATCATTGTCATGCGCGATGCCGCCAGTCTGTTGGGCGCGAAGGCCTTCAGCGAAGGCAGCCTGCTGTCGAATCCGCTGCTTTGGACCCTGTTCTTCGGCGCCCTGGCGACCCTGTTGGCGGTCAGCGGCCCGCTGACTTTCGTCCGGCAGATCCTGCGCAAGTGGGGCATCTGGCTGCTGCTGGCCGCGTGCATCTGGCTGACCTGGAACCTGTTCGCCAAGGCTGACCTGGCTGCGTTGTGGGCCCAGGCCGGTGATGGTTCGATGCCGTTTGCCGTGGGTTTCGACATCGCCATTGCCATGCCGCTCTCCTGGCTGCCGCTGATCGCCGACTACTCGCGGTTCGGCAAACGGGCGAAAAACGTCTTCGGTGGCACCGCCATCGGATTCTTCATCGGTAACTTCTGGCTGATGAGCCTGGGCGTGGCCTACACCCTGGCGTTCGCGCCGAGCGGTGAAGTCAATGCCTTGCTGCTGGCGCTGGCCGGGGCCGGCCTGGGGATTCCGCTGCTGCTGATTCTTCTGGATGAGTCGGAAAACGCCTTTGCCGATATTCACTCGGCGGCGGTGTCCAGCGGGATTCTGTTGCGTGCCAAAGTCGAGCATCTCGCCTTGGCCATCGGCGTTATCTGTACGCTGATTGCCCTGCTGGCGCCATTGGCCCAGTACCAGAACTTCCTGCTGCTGATCGGTTCGGTATTTGCGCCGTTGTTCGGCGTGGTGCTGGTGGACCACTTCATCCTGCGCAAGCGCAGCGGCCAGGTGGCTTCAGCCGCTTTGCGCTGGCCGGCGCTGCTGGCCTGGCTGGGTGGGATCAGCACTTACCATCTGCTCGCCAACCTGTATCCGGACGTGGGTGCAACCCTGCCGGCGCTGGTCCTGGCAGGGTTGCTGCAGCTGGTGCTGGGCCGGGCCTTCAGTTACGGCCGGGAAACAGCTCGGGCTTGATGATGCCGTTCAGGCGAGGGTAGGGGATCTTCAGTTCGACATGGCCCAGCGCGTAAGGCGCAATGGTGCTGGTTTCGTACTTGAGGATCACCCCGCCGTAGGTCAGCGCCACGTTCTGGGTTTTCTGGAACGGCCAGCTCTTCACGAACTCCGGTTCCTGATCGAGCTTGGTGCTGATCAGCCAGCTGTTGTGCGCCACTTGCGCGGCTTTCCAGAACGCGTCTTCCTGCCCCGGCACCAACATGTCGGACAACGTCAGCACTTTATGCTGCTGGCGCGAGTAGTTGATGAAACCCCGTCCCGGCGTGCCATGGGCTCCGCCGGTGTCCAGGTAGCTGGACAATTCGATGATCACCAAGCCGTCATGCTGCTCACGTACCTTCGCTTGCAGATAGCTGCTGTTGCGCGGGCCGGCGGTGCGCAAAAACTCTTCGCGATAGGCTGCCAGGGTCGGGGCCACTGGCGCGTCGGGCGAGGTGCGGGTCATCTGCAGCAGGCGCTTTTCGATGATGCCGTCCAGTGCAGGCTCGTCCGGAAAGCGCAGGGTGTCGATGTTGACCAGCGGGCAATCCGGGTTGCTGCAACCGGGCTTGAGTTGCTCGGAGGCATCGCGGGTGGTTTCCAGCGGCGTCCGGTAGTTGGGCTGGAACAGGCTCGCGCAAGCGCCCAGGGTCAAGGCGATGGCGGCCACGGAGGCGATTTTGAAAAGCGACATGGGCGTCCTTTCTGAAACAGGGGAAGGCAAAAAGTTACCGGCTTCGACTCTCAACAAAGCAATCAGTTCGCCACTAAGCTAATTAGAGAGGGTTTCGCCTTCACCGTCCATCCCGCTGACGGGAAAGGGGCTGCATCAAACATCACGGGCGCGTTAGGATGGCGCGAAGTCGAGGCCCAGGAAGAAAGGAGCCTCGTTCAGGATTCGCAGTAACGAGGATTGTCATGACGGATTTTGCCAACGCCATTCCGACCGCCGTTGATATCGTGCGGCGCGAAAAATGCTACGAGGGTTTCTACAAACTCGAACGCGTGCACTTGCGCCACGAATTGTTCGCCGGCGGCATGAGCCGTGAGATCAATCGTGAAGTGTTCGTTCGCCATGACGCGGTCTGCATGTTGCCTTACGATCCGCAGCGCGATGAAGTGGTGCTGATCGAGCAGTTTCGCGTCGGCGCCATGGGCAAGACCGACAACCCGTGGCTGATCGAACTGGTCGCTGGTCTGATCGACAAGGATGAAGTGCCGGAAGCAGTTGCTCACCGCGAAGCGCAGGAGGAAGCTGGGCTGGAAATCGGGGCGCTCTGGCCGATGCTCAAATATTTTCCATCGCCGGGCGGCAGTAACGAATTCGTGCATTTGTACCTGGGGCGTTGTGACACTACCGGGGTTGGCGGCCTGCATGGGCTGGAGGAAGAGGCAGAAGACATCCGCGTCACGGTCTGGGCTTTCGAAGATGCCCTGCAAGCCGTGCGCGACGGGCGTATTGCCAACGCGGCGAGCATCATTGCCTTGCAATGGCTGGCTTTGAACCGCGTTGAAGTGAGGGGGTTATGGTCGTAAACAAGCTGCGCGATCGCTATCGGGTAGATCTGGTGGGGCTGCAAGCGTCCTGCGAGGCGAACTACGCGCGCCTGATGCGACTGCTGCCGGACATGCGCAGCGAGCCTGCCGCGCGGCGCATCGCCGTGACCCATGGCGACCAGATGCTCGGCGTGCTGGCCCTGGAGGTATTGCTGACCTGTCCTTACACCACGACCCTGCAAGTAAGGCAGGAGCACAGCCTGCCGTGGCTGCCGGTGCCGCAACTGGAAGTGCAGGTCTATCACGACGCGCGCATGGCCGAAGTGGTCAGCGCCGAACATGCACGACGCTTTCGCGGCATCTATCCTTACCCGAACGCCTCGATGCACCAGCCGGACGAAAAGGCCCAGCTGAACATGTTTCTGGGCGAATGGCTGAGCCATTGCCTGGCGCTGGGGCATGAGTACGAAGTCGTACGTTAACCGTGAAGCGCAGTTGTGAACTGCGTCAGGTTCACGGATTTCCCCTTTCGATCGTCCCCCAGCATAATTGCGGCACTTACCCATCCCCGTGATCACGCCCTGGGAGAACGCCTTGCCGAGCGTATCCACATTGACCACCGCCGATCCGGCGTTGCTGGTGCAACTCTCCGACAGTCATCTGTTTGCCGAAACGGACGGTACGCTGCTGGGCATGAACACCCACGACAGCCTGCAAAAGGTCATCGAGCTGGTGCGCGCGCAACAGCCGCAGATCGATTTGATCCTGGCCACGGGTGATCTGTCCCAGGACGGGACGCTTGCGTCCTACCGGCAATTTCGCGAGATGACGCGCCAACTCGGTGCGCCGGCGCGCTGGATTCCCGGCAATCACGATGAGCCGCAGATCATGGCCGAGGCGGCGGTGCAGAGCGCTTTGCTCGAACCTGTGGTGGATATCGGCAACTGGCGGGTCACGATGCTCGATTCGGCGGTGCCGGGCTCGGTGCCGGGATATTTGCAGGATGAACAGCTGCAGTTGCTCGCCCGCTCGTTGAGCGAAGCGCCGGAACGCCATCATCTGGTGTGCTTCCACCATCACCCGGTGTCCATCGGTTGTGCCTGGATGGAACCGATTGGCTTACGCAATCCCGAGGCGCTGTTCGCCGTGCTGGACCGTTTCGAACAGGTGCGCGCGGTGTTGTGGGGGCATGTGCACCAGGAAATCGATCAGAGGCGCAATGGTGTGCGATTGATCGCCTCGCCCTCGACCTGCATCCAGTTCGAGCCGGGCAGCGAGGATTTCAAGGTCGGGGAACAGGCGCCGGGTTATCGCTGGTTGCGACTGCTGCCCGATGGGGGGCTGGAAACCGGGGTAGAGCGGGTTACCGGGTTCGATTTCACTGTGGATTACGGTTCCAGCGGCTACTGATTTTTCATTTTTCTGGAAAACCGGGGCGCGGCCTTCGCGAGCAAGCCCGCTCCCACATTGGATCTGCGTCATTCACAAATCCCCTGTGGGAGCGAGCTTGCTCGCGATGACGTCTTCAAAGACACCTCGAATTTCGCGGATATCCCCGATTCCCCAGAGTCCCTGTAAACTCCGCCTCTTTAGCCGACGCACAGGGAACTCAAATGTCCGGTTCGATCCTTTATATCCACGGCTTCAACAGCTCGCCGTTGTCGAAGAAGGCCTGCCAGTTGGTCGAGGTGATGGAACGTCTGGGCCTGAGCGAACAGTTGCGCGTTCCGGCATTGCACCACCACCCGCGCCAGGCTATCGAGCAGCTGGAG
Organism: Pseudomonas sp. GW456-E7; assembly: GCF_059424105.1. Taxonomy (NCBI): domain Bacteria; kingdom Pseudomonadati; phylum Pseudomonadota; class Gammaproteobacteria; order Pseudomonadales; family Pseudomonadaceae; genus Pseudomonas; species Pseudomonas sp. GW456-E7. Next base: position 178,976 of record NZ_JBWKZB010000001.1, read on the forward strand.
CAGGCGATTGCCGAACTGGGGCGGCCACTGCTGGTCGGCAGCTCCCTCGGCGGCTACTATGCCACTCACCTGGCCGAGCGCCATGGCTTGAAAGCCCTGTTGATCAACCCTGCCGTCAGCCCGCACCGGATGTTCGACGGCTATCTGGGGACGCAGAAAAACCTGTATACCGAAGAGGCCTGGGAATTGACCCACGACCACGTGACGGCCCTGGCCGAGCTGGAAGTGCCGGCACCCCGGGATCCGCAGCGTTATCAGGTATGGTTGCAGACAGCTGACGAAACGTTGGACTATCGTCTCGCCCAGCAGTATTACCGGGCATGCGCCTTGCGTATCCAGGCCGGCGGCGACCACAGTTTCCAGGGTTTTGCCACGCGACTGCCGGCCATGTTGAGTTTTGCCGGCATCGGCGCCGATTTGTATCAGGCAATCGATTTCACCGCATTGTGAGCGATAGCCCCTTGAATTCTTTTTTCACCGAACACTGACGACGAGACCCTATGGCCACTCCCAGCGCTAGCTCTTATAACGCCGACGCCATCGAAGTCCTCTCGGGCCTCGACCCGGTGCGCAAACGCCCCGGCATGTACACCGACACCAGTCGGCCGAACCACCTTGCCCAGGAAGTCATCGACAACAGTGTCGACGAAGCCCTGGCCGGGCATGCCTCATCGGTACAGGTGATCCTGCATGCCGACCATTCCCTGGAAGTCAGCGATGACGGCCGTGGCATGCCGGTGGACATTCACCCCGAGGAAGGTGTTTCGGGCGTCGAGTTGATCCTCACCAAGCTTCATGCCGGGGGCAAGTTTTCCAACAAGAACTACCAGTTCTCCGGCGGTTTGCACGGGGTGGGTATTTCCGTGGTCAACGCCTTGTCCACCGAAGTGCGGGTGCGGGTCAAGCGTGACGGCAACGAGTACCAGATGACCTTCAAGGATGGCTACAAGGCCACCGAGCTGGAGATCGTCGGCACTGTCGGCAAACGCAACACCGGCACCAGTGTGTTCTTCGCACCGGATCCGAAATACTTCGACTCTCCCAAGTTTTCCATCAGCCGCCTCAAGCACGTGCTCAAGGCCAAGGCCGTGTTGTGCCCGGGGCTGCTGGTCAGTTTTGAAGACAAAGCCACCGGCGAAAAAGTCGAATGGCATTACGAAGACGGCCTGCGTTCCTACCTGGTGGACGCGGTCAGCGAATTCGAGCGCCTGCCGGACGAGCCGTTCTGCGGCAGCCTGGCCGGTAATAAGGAAGCGGTGGATTGGGCGCTGCTGTGGCTGCCCGAAGGTGGCGACGCGGTACAGGAAAGCTACGTCAACCTGATCCCGACCGCCCAGGGCGGTACCCACGTCAACGGCTTGCGCCAAGGCCTGCTCGACGCCATGCGCGAGTTCTGCGAATTCCGCAGCCTGTTGCCGCGCGGCGTGAAGCTGGCGCCGGAAGACGTCTGGGAACGTATTGCCTTCGTACTGTCGATGAAGATGCAGGAGCCGCAATTCTCCGGCCAGACCAAGGAGCGCCTGTCGTCCCGTGAAGCGGCGGCGTTTGTTTCCGGTGTAGTCAAGGATGCGTTCAGCCTGTGGCTCAACGCTCACCCGGAAACCGGCATGCTGCTGGCGGAACTGGCGATCAACAACGCCGGCCGTCGCCTCAAGGCCAGCAAGAAGGTCGAGCGCAAACGCATTACCCAGGGCCCGGCGCTGCCGGGCAAGCTGGCCGACTGTGCCGGGCAGGACCCGATGCGTTCCGAGCTGTTCCTGGTGGAAGGTGATTCCGCCGGCGGCTCGGCCAAGCAGGCGCGGGACAAAGAATTCCAGGCGATCCTGCCGTTGCGCGGCAAGATCCTCAACACCTGGGAAGTCGACGGCAGCGAAGTGCTGGCCAGCCAGGAAGTGCACAACATCGCCGTGGCGATCGGTGTCGATCCGGGCGCTGCCGACATGAGCCAGCTGCGCTACGGCAAGATCTGCATCCTCGCCGACGCCGACTCCGATGGCCTGCACATCGCGACCTTGCTGTGTGCTTTGTTCGTCCAGCACTTCCGCCCGCTGGTGGATGCCGGTCACGTCTACGTGGCCATGCCGCCGCTGTACCGCATCGACCTGGGCAAGGAAATCTACTACGCCCTGGATGAAGCCGAACGCGACGGCATCCTCGATCGTCTGGTTGCCGAGAAGAAACGCGGCAAACCACAGGTCACCCGATTCAAGGGGCTGGGTGAAATGAACCCGCCGCAGCTACGTGAAACCACCATGGACCCGAACACTCGGCGTCTGGTGCAGTTGACCCTGGAAGATTTCGAGGCGACCTCGGAAATGATGGACATGCTGCTGGCGAAGAAACGCGCCGGTGACCGCAAGACCTGGCTGGAGTCCAAGGGCAACCTGGCCGAGGTGCTGGGCTGATGCGTCTGGGCTTTGCCCTGGCCTGTGCGTTGCTGCTGACGTCGATTACGGTATCTGCCGAGCCGGCGCCACAACTGCGCGTGTTGTCCGGGCATGTCGTCGACGGCATGCGCGGTGGCAACCTGTCCGGGCTGGCGCAGTGCGGCAATGACCTGTGGGCAGTTTCCGACCGCGACGATGATCAGATCTACCGCCTCGATACCCGCGAATCCGTGTGGCAGGCACAAACGGTGCACATTGATGTACCGCCGGTGCCTGACAGCGGTTTGCCCTGGGGGCTGAAGTCTCGCGTCTGGGGGGCTTCGTTCGTGCGTGGCGGCGATCTGGACTTCGAAGGCATTAGCTGCGACAGCGCCGGCAATCGCTACATCGTCAGCGAAGGCCATGCCGCTGTCTTGCAAGTGCCGCCAACGGGGCCTGCTACCTGGCTGAAAATTTCGCCGATGATGGTTCGCGAGGCGCGGGCCAGAGGTTTGCTGTTGCAATTCAATGCACTGTTCGAAGGGCTGGCGGTCAATCCGGCGGGCGATCAGCTGTGGCTCGCCGCCGAGCGTAAAGGCCGCGGGTTGCTGATGATCAAACGCAAGCAGACGTTGTGGGATTGCGACGGTGGCTGCGTGCTGCTGAGCGAGGCGGGCATGGAAATGCAACCCGAGCAGTTTCCCCACGCCAGAGCTGTCTCGCGGGATTTCTCTGACCTGTCGCTGTTCAACGGCAAGCTGTTCACCCTTGAACGCAACGCCTATCAGATTTGTCGCCGGGATCCGCAGACGGCCAGGGTCGAGCGCTGCTGGTCGTACGCCGCCGAGTTGTTGCAGGAAAACCGTCGTTATCCACAGGACTACGGGTTGGAAGAAGCGTTGATCGTGGACGCCGAGGGTGCCTGGATCGGTGTCGACAACAACTTCGGTGCGCGCGCCGATGGTGAAGTGCGTCCGGTGGTCTGGCGCTTCGCGGCGCCGGACGGTGGCTGGAGTGCCAGACTGTGAAGCAGCAAACGCCGGGGCAGCGCATCGGCCGGGTGTTCATGGTGCTGGCTTGGTGCGCAGCGCTGTTTCTGGCCACGCGGTTTTTCGGCCAGTGGGAAGCGCGGCAGCAAAATCCGAACGTGGTGGTCAGCTCGGAGCAGGGCGAAGGTTTCATCGAGGTGAAACTGGTCAGCAATGCGCAGGGGCATTTCGTTGCCAGCGGCCAGATCAACGGCCAGCCGGTGGACTTCATGCTCGACACCGGGGCGACCGATGTGTCGATTCCGGCGGACCTGGCCAAGCGTTTGAAGCTCGAAGAAGGATTCGGCGTGACCCTGAGCACGGCCAATGGCCTGAGCCAGGGCTATCGCACCCGTATTGAACGGCTGCAACTGGGCGACATCGTGCTGCGGGATGTACGCGCACTGGTGGCCCCGGGGCTGCATGGCGATCAGGTGTTGCTCGGCATGAGCGCACTGAACAAACTTGAATTTACCCAGCGCGGTGGCACCATGCTGCTGCGCCAGACAACGAACCGATGAGGCCCGCATGAGCGACTCCCTTGATCTCAGCCTGGACGGTGTAGAACGCCGGTCACTGGCTGACTTCACCGAAAATGCCTACCTCAACTACTCCATGTACGTGATCATGGACCGTGCCTTGCCGCATATCGGCGACGGTCTGAAACCGGTACAGCGGCGTATCGTCTACGCCATGAGCGAGCTGGGGCTGGACGCCGATTCCAAGCACAAGAAGTCGGCGCGTACCGTCGGTGACGTGCTCGGTAAGTTTCACCCCCACGGGGACTCGGCCTGCTACGAAGCCATGGTCCTGATGGCCCAGCCGTTCAGCTATCGCTACACGCTGGTCGACGGTCAGGGTAACTGGGGTGCGCCGGATGATCCCAAGTCCTTCGCCGCCATGCGTTACACCGAAGCGCGGCTGTCGCGTTATTCCGAAGTGCTGCTCAGCGAGCTGGGCCAAGGCACGGCGGACTGGGGTCCGAACTTCGACGGCACGCTGGACGAGCCGCTGGTCCTGCCGGCCCGTTTGCCGAACATCCTGCTCAACGGTACCACCGGCATCGCCGTGGGCATGGCCACCGACGTGCCGCCGCACAACCTGCGCGAAGTCGCCACGGCGTGCGTGCGTTTGCTCGATGAGCCCAAGGCCACGGTCGAACAGCTCTGTGAGCACATCCAGGGCCCGGATTACCCGACCGAAGCGGAAATCATCACCCCGCGCGCCGACCTGCTGAAAATCTACGAAACCGGTCGCGGCTCGGTGCGCATGCGCGCCGTGTATCACATCGAAGACGGCGACATCATCGTCACCGCGTTGCCGCATCAGGTCTCGGGCGCCAAGGTGCTGGAACAGATCGCCGCGATGATGCAGGCCAAGCCGTCCAAGGCGCCGCAAATCGCCGACCTGCGCGACGAGTCCGACCACGAAAACCCGTGCCGGATCGTGATCATTCCGGGGGCGCGCAAGAACTTCGACCACGATGCCTTGATGCAACACCTGTTCGCCAGCACCGAACTGGAGTCGAGCTACCGGGTCAACATCAACATCATCGGCCTGGACGGCAAGCCGCAGCTGAAAAACCTGCGCGCGTTGCTGGTCGAATGGCTGGAGTTCCGGGTGCAGACCGTGCGTCGTCGCCTGCAATTCCGCCTCGACAAGGTCGAGCGTCGCCTGCACCTGTTGGACGGTTTGCTGATTGCCTACCTCAATCTGGATGAAGTGATCCACATCATCCGTACCGAGGAGCATCCACGGGCCAAACTGATCGAACGCTTCGCCCTGAGCGAGATCCAGGCCGACTACATCCTCGATACCCGTTTGCGTCAGTTGGCGCGACTGGAAGAAATGAAACTGCGTGCCGAGCAGGATGAACTGCTCAAGGAACAAGCCAAGCTGCAAGCCCTGCTGAGCAGCGAAGCCAAGTTGAAGAAACTGGTACGCACCGAGCTGATCAAGGACGCCGAAACCTACGGCGACGACCGTCGTTCGCCGATTGTCGAGCGCGCCGAGGCCAAGGCCCTGACCGAGCACGATCTGCTGCCGAACGAGAAAGTGACGGTCGTATTGTCGGAAAAAGGCTGGATTCGTTCCGCCAAAGGCCACGAGATCGATGCCACCGGGCTTTCCTACAAGGCCGGGGACGGTTTCAAGGCGTTGGCCGCCGGGCGCTCCAACCAGTTTGCCGTGTTTATCGACTCCACCGGCCGCAGTTACTCGGTGGCCGCCCACACCTTGCCGTCGGCCCGTGGCCAGGGCGAACCGCTGACCGGTCGCCTGACACCGCCACCGGGAGCGAGTTTCGAATGCGTGCTCATGCCCGAAGACGATGCGTTGTACGTGATCGCCTCCGACGCCGGCTACGGTTTCGTGGTCAAGGGCGAGGACCTGCAAGCCAAGAACAAGGCGGGCAAGGCCCTGTTGAGCCTGCCGAACAACGCCAAGGTCATGCTGCCGCGCCCTGTGGCCGATCGTGAGCAGAACTGGCTGGCATCGGTGACGACCGAAGGTCGCCTGTTGATCTTCAAGATCAGCGACCTGCCACAATTAGGTAAAGGCAAAGGCAACAAGATCATCGGGATTCCCGGTGAGCGAGTGGCCAGTCGCGAAGAGTATGTGACGGACATCGCCGTATTGCCGGACGGTGCAACCTTGGTGTTGCAGGCCGGGAAACGTACCTTGTCACTGAAAGCGGACGACCTCGAGCACTACAAGGGTGAGCGTGGCCGTCGTGGCAACAAGCTGCCGCGTGGCTTCCAGAGGGTAGATGCGCTGCTCGTCGAAAACCTGAATTAGGCGACTCAGAGGCGCCGAACTACGATTTAACCCGTAGTTCGGCGCTTTGCGCTGGAGTCGGAACGAATATTCACGGATGATATGGCCTTTCAAGCGCCGGCACTGCCGCGCGTTCTTCATATTTGTTGAGTATTTTCACTGTGATCAGCCTTTTAGCGATCACCTGGATGGGACGATGACTGCTCTGCGCCTTCCTTTTATTCTTATGCTCGCCGGCATTCTTGGCCTGGCGGGTTGCAGCGTTCACCAACCGGTGTCGTTGTATCAGCTGGACGCCGGAAACCCGGTTCAGCCTGCACAGAACGCAGGCATGGCGGTATTGTTGGGCCCGGTCACCGTGGCCGACTACCTGCAGCGCGAAACCCTGTTGCAGCGTCAGCCGGATGGCAGCTTGCAAGCATCGACCGACGGTCGTTGGGCCGGCAGCCTTTCGTCGGATATCGATCAGTTGCTACTGCGTCAGGTCGCAGGTCACCTGGACAGCCAGCGCGTAGTGCTGGCCCCGGCAACATTGGGGTTCACCCCGGACGTTCAGGTGCTGCTGACCATCACACGCCTGGATTCGGGTGAAAAACAACCGGCGATCCTCGATGCGCAATGGCGCCTGATCGACCGTCGCGGGCAGGTCCGTGATAATCGCATCATCCATTTGCAGGAACAGCATGCCGGTAGTACGGCGGCTCAGGTCCAGGCACAGGGCGTGTTGTTGCAACGCCTGGCCTCGGAATTGTCGGTGGCGCTCAAGCCACTGGCCAATCAGCCACCGATCGCCGAAGTCCCGCGTAAAGCGCCAGCCAAGGCGCCTGCACCTGCGGTAGAACAGGAAAAGCAGCCGAAGATCCCGATGGCTGCGCCTATTCGTACGGATATGGAAGTGTTTCGCTTCTAAGCCTGGATGGATTTGAAACAAAGCCCGCATTGATGCGGGCTTTGTTGTTTCTGCAGGTTGGAAATATCTGGCGTCAGTTCCGGCCTCTTCGCTGGCAAGCCAGCTCCCACAGTGTCCGCGTCGTACACAAATTATGTGAACACCCCTGAACCTGTGGGAGCGGGCTTGCCCGCGAAGGCGTCAGCACAGACAACAAAAAAGCCCGCAGACGATCACTCATCTGCGGGCTTCATTGTGGCCGGGCCTAAGGTTTAAGCCCGGCGTTCGTGCATCCGCGCCAGTTGCCGTTCAAGCATCGATGGATACGGCTCCATCAACCGCTCTACGCAGCATGCACCTTCAGGGCTGGCAATCGGGCGGATCCGTGCGCGCTGACGGATCAACGCGTCGTCACTGATCTTACGCTCCACCAGCAGCAGGTTGCGGCTGTGCTGCGACAGGGCCAGGGCGTCCTGGGCGGAGTCGGTCAGCAGCAGGTCGATCTGGCTCAGGCCGAACAGTTCGTCGCCGAGGGTCAGGCCCAGCTGCAATTGCAGGGTGATGCCGCTGTCCGCGACTTCGATCTGCAGCTGGTGGCCCAGGGCCCGTAGCAGCTCGCCACAGCAAATGGCGTTGGTCAGGTAATCGTCGCCGCTGTCTTCGGTGTGGAACAGCATCAGCGTGCTGCCATCGTTCAAGGTCTCCACTTCGCCTTGATACAGCGATGCGGCCTGGTCGAGGCAATCGCGATAGCGCTCCAGCAGTTCTTCAAGGCGTGCCCGCGGCAGGCGTCGCAGTTGCTCCTGGGAACCCAGTTGCACCGCCAGTACCGCGCTGTGTTGCGGCACGCTCGGCGTGGCCTTGCGAATCACCGGTTGCGGGGGGCTGTCCAGCGACTCGTCGCGCAGATCGGCGAACGGGTCTTCGTCATCGTCGTCTTCGACGGTGCTGACGATCTGCCGTGGCACTGGCTTGAGCGCCGCTACCGGGCGGCTCTCGTCGAAACTCGGATCGCGCAGGTTGCGGACTTCGAAGGCCGGGTCGGCCTCGTCATCGACGTCGTCGAATTCCGGTTCCGGCACAGGGGCAGGCTCCGGGGCGAAGTTGGCGTGCAGCTGGCGCGCCAGGTCGCCGATTTCGTCCTGGCGGTCGGTGGCCGGGGTGTATTCATCGATATTGCGCAGCCATACCCGCAATTGCAGCAGTGGCGTCGAGAGATAACGCCCCATGCGCAGGCTCAGGGCCAGGGACAGGGCCAGCAGGATGGCGCTGAGGATGCCCATACTTTGCAGGCTGATGGTCATCGGCTGCTGGAACTGGTCCATGTCCAGGCTGATACGCAATTGCCCGGCGGTCACGTCCTGGAAGGTGATCTTGCTCTGGTACATGCCTTCGGCCTCGCCCAGCAGGCCATGCTTGGGACGCTGGCCGGATTCGGCAAGGATGCGGTTGTCCGGACTGTAGATGGCGGCGTGGGCCACCAGCTTGTTCTTGGTCAGGTTATTGAGCAGCACATTGAGGCTGAGGATGTCGTTGGACACCAACAGCTCCGTGGCCGAAGTGGCCGTCTGCGTCGTCAGGCTTTCGCCCAGCGCATCCGCCTGCTCGTGCATGGCCTGCTTGAACTGCAGGCCCATCACACCGGCATAGATGACCAGGGCCAGGGCGACCAGGATCACGTTATGGCTGGCGATGCGCAATGCAATCGGTACACGGCGGTGGCGCAGTGCCCGGAAGATCAGCAGGAAGAAGTTATCGGTTTTTACTGGCGTGGGCCGGTTCACTTGAGCTCGGCTCTTTTGTCCGTGAAGTTGACGCGCAGTATAGCGACAGGCCCTAGACCGTCAAAGCGCTCACGGTGCCCGATGGTCACCGAAAGTGGGTAGAATGCGGTTTTTTTCCACCTGCGGGGGTGCGCCTTGCGCGAAATCGTCCTGATAAACATCACGGGAGTCGACCGTCCGGGTCTGACTGCGGCCATTACCGGCGTTCTGGCCCAGGGTGGTGTGAACATTCTCGACATCGGTCAGGCGGTGATTCACGACACCTTGTCGTTCGGCATCCTGGTTGAAATTCCCGACACCGAGCAAGGCAAGTCCGTGCTCAAGGACATCCTGTTCAAGGGCTACGAGCTCGATCAACAGGTGCGTTTCACGCCGGTGTCCGAGCAGGATTACCAGCAGTGGGTCGGCAACCAGGGCAAAAAGCGCCACATCGTGACCCTGTTGACCCGCAAGGTGACAGCCGGGCAGTTGCAGGCCGTGAGTTCGATCACCGCCAAATATGGTCTGAACATTGACCACATCGATCGTCTGTCCGGGCGCATGCCACTGGACACGCCGGCCGACAAGGGCAAGGGTTGCATCGAGTTTTCCGTGCGTGGCGAGGCGGCTGATCCGCAGGCGCTGCGGGCCGAATTCCTCAGCGTCGCCCAGGAACTGAACGTCGACATCGCCTTCCAGGAAGATTCGCTGTTCCGTCGCAACCGTCGCCTGGCGGTGTTCGACATGGACTCGACCCTGATCGAAGCCGAAGTGATCGACGAGCTGGCCAAGGCGGCTGGCGTGGGTGACAAGGTTTCGGAAATCACTGAGCGGGCGATGGCCGGCGAACTGGATTTCCGCGCCAGCTTCAAGGAGCGCCTGGCCTTGCTCAAAGGTCTGGACGTTGGCGTGCTGGACTCCATCGGTGCCTCGTTGCGCCTGACCGAAGGGGCCGAAACCCTGTTCGCCGAACTCAAGCGCCTGGGCTACAAGACCGCGATCCTGTCGGGCGGCTTCACCTACTTCGCCAAGCAATTGCAGGCCAAGCTGGGTATCGACTATGTGTTTGCCAACGAACTGGAAGTGGTCGACGGCAAAGTCACTGGCGTGGCGGTCGAGCCGATTGTCGATGCGCAGCGCAAGGCGGATTTGCTGAGGGAACTGGCACACAAGGAAGGCTTGCGCCTGGAGCAGACCATTGCGGTCGGCGACGGTGCCAACGATCTGCCGATGCTGGCGATTGCCGGGTTGGGCGTGGCGTTCCGCGCCAAGCCGCTGGTCAAGCAGTCGGCCAAGCAGGCCATTTCGACGCTGGGCCTGGATGGCGTGCTGTACCTGCTGGGCTTCCGCGATCGCGACGGCCAGCTCTGATATACCCGATACAAATGTGGGAGCGGGCTTGCTCGCGAAGGCGTCATCACATTCAACATCTATGTTGACTGTAAGTCCGCTTTCGCGAGCAAGCCCGCTCCCACAGGGGTACAGTTTGGTCCTTAGGCCTTTGGCGAACCCATGCCCTGACCCATCTGCACCGCTGTACCGGCAGTCATCTCCTCAGCCCACTTCACCTGATCCGGCCCGAACAGCACGACGGCGGTCGAACCCAGCTTGAAGCGACCCAGTTCCGCACCTTTTTCCAGATGAATTGGCGCGCGTGCGGCTTCGTCGTAGCGGAAGGTTTTCAGCTCGCGCTTCGGCGGCGTGACCAGGCCGGCCCAGACGGTTTCAATCGAAGCCACGATCATTGCACCCACCAGCACCACGGCCATCGGCCCGCGCTCGGTGTCGAAAATGCACGCCACGCGCTCGTTGCGGGCGAACAGTTCCGGAACGTTTTCAGCGGTGGTCTGGTTGACCGAGAACAGACGACCCGGGATGTAGACCATCTCGCGCAGGGTGCCGGCCAGCGGCATGTGCACGCGGTGGTAGTCCTTCGGCGACAGGTAGATGGTCGCGAAGTCACCGCCCATGAACGGCGCAGCGTTCGCCGCATCGCCACCCAACAGTTCCAGCACGCTGAAGCTGTGGCCCTTGGCCTGGAATACACGACCGTGCTCGATCGGGCCGAGCTGGCTGATCGCGCCGTCGGCCGGGCTGAGGATCGCGCCCGGCGTTTCGTCCAGCGGACGGGCACCGTCTTTCAGTGCGCGGGTGAAGAACGCGTTGAAGTGCTCGTAGGCAGTCAGGTCTTCGACCAGCGCTTGGGACATGTCGACTTGATAGCGCTTGGCGAACCAGGCGGTAAAGGCATTCTTGAACCAGCGCACGCGGCATTCGGCGATGCAGCCGGCCAGTCGCGAGAGCAAGTTGTGGGGCAGCAGGTACTGGCCGAGGAGAAACAGACGCTTGTTCATTAACAGTCCTTAAAAATCTTGAATTTCTACCGGGGTATCGGGATGGTTGCCCCATTCGCCCCAGGAGCCGGCGTAGCCCTTGACCCGCGGATAACCGAGAGCCTTGGCCACCAGATAGGTGAAGCCAGAACGGTGGTGGGTCTGGCAGTGGGTAATCACTTCTTTGTCTTTGCTGATCCCGAGTTGTTCGAGGATCTGCGGCATGTCGGTGCGGATGCGCAACTGGCGTGCCCGATCCATGCCGGCGGTCCATTCGAAATTGACCGCGCCGGGAATGTGCCCGCCCTTGGCCGCCAGGACCTTCTCGCCGGAATACTCCAGCGGCCCACGTGCGTCCCAGATGGCCAGGTCGGCGGCACCGAGGCGGCTTTGCAGGTATTCACGGGTGGCGGTGGGTTCATCGTGCAGGGTCAGAGAAACCGGGCCGCCCACGGCTGGCGGGATCTGGATCGACATGGGCAAGCCTTCTGCCAGCCAGGCCGTCAGGCCGCCGTCGACATAGTGGTACTTGCTGTGGCCGATGACATCCAGCAGCCAGATAAAGCGTCCGGCCCAACCGCCGCCTTCGTCGTCATACACCACGTAGACCGCATCGGGATTGTGTCCCAGCTCGCCAAACAGCGTTTCGAGTGCTGCCTGCGGGGGCATCAGTCCAGGGGCGGGGGCCTGCCCCAGTTGCGTGCGTTTCGGATCGACAAAACGCGCGCCGGGAATGTGTCCCTCGGCGTAGCGGGCGGGACTGGTCAAGTCCACCAGAATCAGTTCGCGGGCATCGAGGCGAGGGAGCAAGTCGCTCGGCTCGATCACCAGCGGCAAGCCAGAGAAGTCAGACATGTGAGGTCTCCAGAGCACAAAAGGGAGGATTGTAGCGCAGCCTTATTGGCCACGGTGGCTAAAGCTGTGAAGGGCTTTTTCGATGCACTGCGCGGTTTTGCCGAAGGCCTGTACGGAAACTTCCGAAAACGGCCCGCCGCCCTGATCCGCCACGACGATCATGATCACCCGGCCATTGTTGACCAGCGAGCGCAGCAGCAGGTGTTCGCCGCTGAACTGTGAGCGCAGGCTGTGGGGCAGCAGGGCCGAGAATTGCGCGTTGTTGGCCGGTGTCAGGCGGACCTGGGCCTGTTGCGCGAGCAGGCGTTGCAATACGTTGCTCTGGCTCACCACGAAGTTCAGCCCGGCCGTTTCCTTCGGCAGGCCGGCCGTCTGGTGTACGCGCAGGTTGGCATGGGTACGGTCGGCCATCAGGATCATCACCCGACGCATGCCGCAGGCTGCAAGGGCGTCCCGGGCGGCGATGGTCAAGTGCATGGCGTTGGTGAAACGACTCGGCTCGGCCAGCAATTCGGCGCATTGCTTGCGCCATTTCGCCAGATCTTCGGCAGTGGGGGCCGCGGCCGGCAGCAGTCCGGCGTGGATACGGTTCATGCCCCACGGCCAGATCAGCGATTCGGCGGGGTGCCAGAGGTCGGGCATGGCGTGATGGCGCGCGCTGTTGGCGGCTTGCTGGTGCAGTTGTTGTTGCACCTCATCCATCGGCATTTGCAGGTAAAGGCTGGTCAGGTACTGCCAGCGTTCACTGTGCGGGCTGTCCCAGGCGTGTTGTGCCGACAGCGCCAGCCCGTTGGCCAGCAGCACCGTATTGGCCGGTTGATTGAGCCAGCGGCGCAGGGTCGGATCGTCATCGAGGCGGTTCTGCTGGCGCAACGGGTGCTCGCTGTCACGGGCGATGCGCAGGACTTTCACCAGCTCCCGCTGCTCGGTGAGCAACAGGCGATAGCCCTGTTGCACCCAGATCGGCAAGCGCCAGACCTCCACCAGCGCCTGGCCGATGTCCAGCAGGCGTACGCCAAACAATTGCTTTTCGACTTTACGTGCCGACTCACCTTTATGGATGACTCGCAGTTCCCAGTCTTCGAGCAGTTTTGGATGGGTCAGCGCCAAAGGCCACAGGGGCGAAAGAAACAGCAGGCTGCCCCAGTGGATGTCCTGCCACAGGCGCGCCAGGCGACTGGCAAAAAAACCATTGGCCTGTTGCGTGGCGTGCTGGCTGATCATCTGCAGCTGACGCAAGGCTTTGGGGATTTCGGACTGGGGTTCAGCGGGCAGCCGCGCGAGCAATTCTTCGGTGCGTTTCAGGCCGAGGCGATTGATCGCGATCTCGAGGTTTTCCGCCGGCTCGGTCATGCCGCCGTGAGTGTGCCGGTTGGCTTCGCGAATCACGCTCAAGGCCAGGGCGGGGCTGCCTTGCATGAGGTCGGCGATATCGCGCAGCGAGCTGCGATTGTCGCGGATGGCCTTGCAGACCCGGTCGTGGCTGGCTTGCGGAACCGGCAAGCGCACGCCATCGAGCAGCTTGACCCAGCCTTCGAGCGTCGTTGGTTTTGGTGTTGGAACGTTCGTTTCGTTAACCATGGTGGGAGGCGATCATCGTCAACAATACCTGTGCCCGGAAGGGGTCAAATTAGCTTTTCGCCTGAACTGGCTATAGTCTGGCGCAGTTTTGCCGATAAGTAGAAGAAGAGATTTTTTAACTTCCGAATATGACCTTGAACCCGACTCAGTAAGTGCTCTCCTAACCTATGGCTAAAATTATCGGCATCATCGTCGTATTCGCGAGCGTGCTCGGCGGATACGTGCTTTCCCACGGCAAGATTGCCGCCCTGATCCAGCCTTTCGAGGTCATGATTATTGGCGGTGCAGCCCTCGGCGCATTCTTGCAGGCCAACCCCGGCTACATGACGATGCACGTGCTCAAGAAGTCCCTGGGCATGTTCAGCTCGCGTTTCAACCACGCCTTTTACCTTGAAGTGCTGGGCCTGATCTACGAGATCCTCAACAAGAGCCGCCGCGAAGGCATGATGGCCATCGAAGGCGACATCGAAGATGCCGCCGCGAGCCCGATCTTCGCCAAGTACCCGACGGTCCTCAAGGACGAGCGCATGACCGCGTTCATCTGTGATTACCTGCGCATCATGTCCTCCGGCAACATGGCCCCACACGAGCTGGAAGGCTTGTTCGACATGGAACTGTTCAGCCTCAAGGAAGACCTGGAGCACCCATCTCACGCGGTCAACGGCATCGCCGACGCCATGCCCGGTTTCGGTATCGTCGCGGCGGTACTGGGTATCGTGGTGACCATGGCTTCGCTGGGTGAGGGCGACCAGAAGTCCATCGGCCTGCACGTGGGTGCGGCACTGGTCGGTACCTTCTTCGGTATTCTCGCCGCCTACGGCTTCTTCGGCCCGCTGGCCCATTCCCTGGCCCACGATGCCAAGGAAGAGCTGAACGTCTACGAAGCCATCAAGGCCTCGCTGGTGGCTTCGGCTTCCGGCATGCCGCCATCGCTGGCCGTTGAGTTCGGGCGCAAGGTTCTGTACCCGGCGCACCGTCCAAGCTTCGCCGAGCTGGAACAAGCGGTTCGTGGTCGTTAAGAAATGGAAAATAACCAGCCGATAATCATCAAGCGCGTCAAGCGCTACGCCGGCGGGCATCACGGGGGCGCCTGGAAAATCGCCTTCGCCGACTTCGCCACGGCGATGATGGCGTTCTTCCTGGTGTTGTGGCTGCTGTCCACCGCCACGCCGGAACAGAAGATCGCCATCGCCGGTTACTTCAAGGACCCGATCGGCTTTTCCGAAAGCGGCACGCCCTACATCATCGATCTGGGCGGCACGCCGACCCTGGCGCCGGAAAACACCCTCAACCCTGAGGTGAAGTCCCAGCCGCAGCCGGACAAGGTCACCATCGATACCGACCAGGTCGAAGGCATGGCCGAGCAGGTCGAAAAGGAACGTCTCGAACTGTTGCTGCAAGAACTGCAGAACAAAGTTGATGAGAATCCGCAGTTGCAGAAGTTCAAGGACCAGATCCTGTTCGAAATTACCCCGGACGGCCTGCGTATCCAGATCATGGACGCGGAAAACCGCCCGATGTTCGACTCGGGCTCAGCTCGCTTGAAGCCGTATTTCGAAGACATCCTGCTGGCCATGGCCGACACCATCAAGGCGGTGCCGAACAAGATCAGCATCAGCGGTCACACCGATGCCAAGCCGTACACCGGCACCGGTGATTTCGGTAACTGGGAACTCTCGGCCAACCGTGCCAACGCCGCACGGCGTGCGCTGGTGGCGGGCAGCTATCCGGATGCACAGGTGGCGCGCGTGGTCGGTTATGCCTCGTCGGCGTTGTTTGATCGCGAGCATCCGTTCAACCCGGTCAACCGCCGTATCGACATCGTGGTGCTGACCAAGAAAGCCCAGCGTGCCATCGAAGGTTCGCAAGGCGCGGAGCCAGCTCCCGATGCACCGCAAGGTTCGACTGCTCCGGACGGCGCGCCGGCCACACCGGTCGATCCAAATGCGTTGCCGGCGGACAAGGAACCGCTGCCGGCTCACGAACTGCGCGAACGGTTGAACCTGTTCGATGATCCAGCGCCGAAGCCGGGTGAGTCTGGCGCCCGGCCGTGACGCCCTGATTTCCCTGTCATGGATCTCGCGTAACGACAAAATGCCCGTATCTAGCGATACGGGCATTTTTGCAGCTGGGTGCGATGCTTGGGTGAGTGCGGACGCTATAAAATATTCAGGCTATTTATCGGCTGAATTGAAGTTGATCCTGAATTTTCCTTCTGTTAATGCGGGCCTCTCCTTAGTGGTGTCGGAACTTTCATAACAAACAAACGTGCCTTGAAAGTTGTTATCGGTACTGTCTGTAATCGATATTTTCCCCCGCTGGGCATACCACAATCTTTCGGGTGGGATTTCCTTGCCTGGCTCAAATTTAATAACCTCTGAGTGAGGTTCTAAAACATGGCTGCCTTTGCCCCAGCTAATCGGGATAAAAAATAAAATTAAATATCCGTCCGTGGATGTAGCATTAATGTAGCGGAGCTCGGAGCTGAGGCTGCCATACAAAGAATGAAAGTCGAATGGCTTTTCTAAATTCTCCAATTTCATTGACGCACGGACCGCTCCGTCCATTTTTTTCGCATTGTACTTCTTATCGAAATCTTTAACGTTCATATGAGTTTCTCGTGTTGAGATTGTTAGGCAGGCTGCCTCCACTCAAGCAGCCAAGCTGGTAGCCAACGAAGAAACAACGCGATGAATAGCTGGGTTAATTCATTCACCCAGACCTCTCAAGTTCTCAGCATTCCTCTGCTGATATAGTCGGTGAGCTGTTTTCCTTTATCTACTGTTATAGTTAACAGTTCTTTAGATCGAAGGGCGATAAACAGAGAGGTGTTTGCTGGTTTTCAGTGATGTTGGTGGGGCATGCAATGTGCTGAAAGTGTGTTCGCCAATTGGGCGTGGAGTAATAATTGGTTTTGCAAGAGCGGAAAAACCCCATATCTGACGATAGGTTTTTTCTTTTAAGTCAGTCGATTGATTGTTGGTTTCTCAAGCGACTCTCTAGCAATCAACTTCAGTTAACGATGACGCGTATAAGCGTGGTAAAAGCGCTGCCTATGGGTCCATCGCGAGTAAGCTCGCTCCTACAGATGATGGGTGAGAGAAACCCCGACCGGTCAAGAGGACGGATCGGGGAGCAGAGTGACGTCAGAACCCACGGATGATTCGGGACTTGAGCTCGGCGTGAAAGCGATCCGCATTGGATTTGTTGACGCTGCGCACCGACTCGCTGCCGGTCACCGATTCCAGTGACATCGAGCGCTTGAGCGTCGTTTCGTTGCGATAGGCATCGATAAAGAAGTCGATGTCCCGGTCGCTGGTCAGCTTCGGCCATTTGTCCAGGTACAGCGGCAGCTCGGTCGGGCCGGTCTTGAACGAGCAGATGCGTCGGTGGGTGATGGTCGCCTCGCCGATTTCGAACGGCACCCACCAGGACAGCGCGGTTTTCTCCGAGACTACTGCCAGCAGGTGCGTGCATTCACTAATGTTGCGGGTGATCACGCCGGTGATGTCGTCGGTGGTCTGGGATTCGGGGTCCAGCACATCCAGGTAGGTCTTGATGTTCGCCTGCAGCAGGCGGGTGTTGATGTTGATCGCGTAGGCGCGGTCCATGTGGCGGTAGCTGATAAACACTGGCATCAGAAATGTCCCTTGATCGCGAGTTCGCGGTAGTAGGCGCCGAGGGCGGTGAGGCGGCAGCCGGTGGAGTGGATGGCGGCGTAGTACATATGCTCGGCGTCCACCGGTTCGATGAGGCTGTGGCGGTTGCACTTTTGCAACTGGGCGAAGACGTCGCCGTGTTCCGGGTTGAATTCAGGTTCGGTGGGCTCAAAGCTGGGGGCGAGGGGGTACACCGACTCCGCTTCGGCAAACCATTCGGGGAGTTTGCGCAGGATCTCCTTGGGGATCAGCGGCGACACTTCGCGCAGGGAAATGAACTGCGAGACGTTGGTCTTGAACACCGGGCGCTGTTCCCAGGCGTCGAGGGCGTTGTCGACAAACGAATAGAGGCTGCCGGGTGTGATCTTGCCCAGGATGTTCGCTGCTCCGCCGTGCAGGGCCTGGAGCAACAGTCCAGTGAACACGCCGTGTTGCGCGCCCTCCATCGCCGGCTCTTCCTTTTTACAGGCGGTCAGGATGGTCATGCCTTCGCCGACCACACTGCCCTCGCTGCGCAAGGCGCGCAGTTCGCCGGCCGAGCCGCTCTGACAGCAATCGAGGATGATCACTTTGTTTTTGATCTTCGTGGCCTTGCTCGCCCAGTTGAGAATGTCGCTGAGGCGAATCCCGTCCTTGGCGCTCTTGTAATCCTGGGGGATCAACATGCCTTCGTCGGTGTCGGTGTCGAAGCTGCCGTGGCCGGCGAAATACAGCAGCGCGACATTGCAGTCCCCGGAAAACAGTTCGCGAATCTGGTCTTCGAGCTTTTCCCGGCTCAGGTAGTCCTCGGCGGAGGTCAGCACGATGTTCTTGAAGTTCGGATCGCCATTGGCGTCGGTCTTCAGCACGGAAGCCATGGCCATGGCGTCATTGCTGCAACCGCTCAGGCGCGAAACGTGGGTGTAGTCGTTGATGCCGATAAACAGTCCCTTGCGCATGGTTACACCGCCGTATGCTGGCGAATTGCGCTGATGATGCTGTTGGTGTTCCAGGCACACTCGGCATGTGCCGCCTCACGTACCACCGTGGAAATCCGCTCGGCACCGAACGGCTTGATCGCAATGATCACCTTGCCCATGCGCTTGGCGATCTCGATTTCCTTGTTGATCCACTTGCTGTAGGTGGAATACATCCCGGCCATGATCAATACCGCCGAACACGGGCGGATCTTGTTTTCGATGGCCTCCTCAAGTTGTTTGTCGGTTTTCGCGCCGACAATCGGGTTGTCCGGTGGCACCGAAAAATTCTTGTAGGTGAAGCCGGGCTTGGCGTTGAGCAGGCGCACGAGATTGTCGTGGGCGTCGGAGTAGTTCCACGAGTGGCTGATGAACAGATGGTAGGTTTGCATGGGTGTCCCTCGGTGTCGCTGGAGTGCGAAGAGGGTTTGAAACTAGGCGATTACAGGGCGGCTACAAGAGGTCGGCGCGGAAAGAGAAATGCCCTACAAGCGAGCGTGCGCACGTCTTACAGAAAGGTCTGATGTTTAAGCGGGGGAAGTTCCAGGCGCCGACCACCCCGCGTAAAACCGGGCGGTCGGCACGTCTGTTTAGTAGCCGTTTTCCGGCAGGCTGGCGATGATCGAGCGGTAGCTGTTCATCCGTTGCTGCTGCACGCGGCCATCCTCAAGGGCCTTGAGCAGGGCGCAACCGGGTTCGCGGTCATGCTTGCAGTCGCGGAAGCGGCAGGTGCCCAGCAGGTCGTTGAACTCGATGAAGCCGGCTTCGACGTCGGCACGGCTGACGTGACCCAGGCCGAATTCGCGGATACCCGGGGAGTCGATCAACTCACCGCCGCCGGGGAAGTGGAAGAGCCGCGCGGTAGTGGTGGTGTGGGTGCCCTGGCCGGACAGCTCGGACAGCGGGCCGACGCGGGTCTCGACATCCGGCAGCAGGCTGTTGACCAGCGACGACTTGCCGACACCGGACTGGCCGACGAACACGCTGATGCGTCCGTCCAGTTGCGTCTGCAATTGTTCCATACCGTTACCGTGATGCGCCGACACTTCCAGCACCGGGTAACCGAGGGTGCGGTATACGGCGAGCAAGGCATTCAGCGCAGGGGCGTTGTTTTCGTCGATCAGGTCGAATTTGTTCAGCAGCAGCAGCGGCTTGATGCCCGCATGTTCGGCCGCCACCAGGTAGCGGTCGATCAGGTTGGCGTGGGGCTCGGGCAGCGGTGCAAACACGATGACGATCATGTCGACGTTGGCCGCCACCGGCTTGAGCTGACCACGGCTGTCCGGGCGGCACAGCTCGGTGTTGCGCGGCAGTTGCGCCACGATCACGCCGATGCCCTGGTTGCCGGCGCGCCACACCACCTGATCGCCGGTCACCAGCGCCGGCAGGTTCGCGCGCAGGTGGCAACGGAACACCTGGCCGGCGAGCTCGCCGTCGCGGGCCTCGACCTCGACCTGCACACCGAAGTGCGCGATCACCAGGCCGTGCTGTTCCGGGCCCAGATCGCCGCCCTCAAGTGCCTCGACAGCCGAGGACTCGCGTTTGGCGGCGCGGGCAGCGCGTTCGCCCTGAATCTTTTCGATGCGCCAGTTTTGGCGGCGATTGAGTTGGCGTTTGGCCATGGGTGTTCCGTATAAAGAATGCAGCGATTAGGTAAAACGGCCGCGAGTTTAGCACGCCCGGCCACCGGCCTAGGCTAAACTGCGCAGCATTGCTTAGGAGCCGAACATGCAAAATCCGCAGAACCTGATCTGGATCGACCTGGAAATGACCGGTCTGAACCCTGACACCGACGTCATCATCGAAATGGCCACCATTGTCACCGACAGTGACCTGAACACCCTGGCCGAAGGCCCGGTGATAGCCATTCACCACAGCGACGAAATCCTCGCCGGCATGGACGAGTGGAACACCCGTCAGCATGGCGGTTCCGGGCTGACCCAGCGGGTTCGCGATAGCCGTATCAGCATGGCCGAGGCCGAAGCCGAAACCATCGCCTTCCTGGAAAAGTGGGTGCCGAAGGGCAAATCGCCGATCTGCGGCAACAGCATCTGCCAGGACCGTCGCTTCCTTTATACCCACATGAAATCCCTGGAAAGCTATTTCCACTACCGCAACCTCGACGTGTCCACGCTCAAAGAGCTGGCGGCGCGCTGGGCACCGGACGTGCGTGACAGCTTCAAGAAGGGCAGCACCCACCTGGCGCTGGACGACATCCGCGAATCCATCGCCGAGTTGCAGCACTACCGCAAGCACTTCATCAAGGCCTGATCGGACTCCCCTGCAGGAGCTGCCGCAGGCTGCGATCTCTTGATCTTGATTCTTGAAAGACAGGATCAAAAGATCGCAGCCTGCGGCAGCTCCTACATGGGAATTGTGAAAGTGGGTAGACTGCGCGCCTTTTCGCAAGGACCGCCACCATGTTGCTGATGCTCTACCTGATCGCCATCACCGCCGAAGCCATGACCGGCGCCCTATCTGCCGGGCGTCGTGGCATGGACTGGTTTGGCGTGGTGCTGATCGCTTGCGTCACGGCGCTGGGGGGCGGTTCGGTGCGCGATGTGCTGCTCGGGCATTACCCGCTGACATGGGTCAAACACCCGGAATACCTGGTGCTGACCACGGCTGCGGCGATGATTACCGTGTTCACGGCACGCTGGATGCGGCATTTGCGCTCACTGTTTCTGGTGCTCGATGCCATGGGGCTGGTGGCTTTCACCCTGATCGGCTGCATCACTGCCCTGGAAATGGGCCATGGCATGTTGGTCGCCTCGGTCAGCGGCGTGATCACCGGAGTATTTGGCGGCATCCTGCGGGACATTTTCTGCAACGATATTCCGCTGATCTTCCGGCGTGAGCTGTATGCCAGCGTCTCGTTTGCGGCGGCGTGGTGCTACATGCTCTGTCTATACCTGAACTTGCCAGGAGAACAGGCGATTCTGATCACCCTGTTCGGCGGTTTCCTGTTGCGCTTGTTGGCGATTCGTTTTCACTGGGAAATGCCCAAGTTCGTCTACAACGACGAAGCCTGACGCCGCGATCCCCCCTACGCGAGGCCGTGTTGTTTCAAGGCCCACTCGACGTGTTCGCGAACCAGTTCGGACGGATGCTCGCGCCGCGCTTTCAACGCCTCCAGCACCGGAATCGTCGAAGGCGCATTGCCCAGGCCTACCGCCAGGTTGCGCAACCAGTTTTCGTAACCGGTCCGACGCAGCGGCGAGCCTTCGGTGCTGCTCAGGAATTTCTCCTCATCCCACATGAACAGTTCCGCCAGTTCGGCGTTGTCCAGGTTGTGCCGCGGCTTGAAGTCGCTTTCACCGGACGGGCGGGCGAAGCGGTTCCAGGGGCAGACAATCTGGCAATCATCGCAACCGAACACCCGATTGCCGATCAGCGGCCGCAGGTCTTGCGGGATCGCGCCTTTGAGTTCGATGGTCAGGTAGGAAATGCAGCGCCGGGCATCCAGCACGTAAGGGCCGACGAAAGCATTGGTCGGACAGATGTCGAGGCAGGCACTGCAGCGACCGCAGTGTTCGGTGGCGTGGGGCGGGTCTACCGGCAGCGGCAAGTCAACGAACAGCTCGGCGAGGAAGAAATAACTGCCTGCCTTGCGATTCAACACCAGGGTGTTTTTGCCAATCCAGCCCAGGCCGGCCTGTTCGGCGATGGCTTTTTCCAGCACCGGTGCACTGTCGACAAAGGCACGGAAACCAAACGGGCCGATTTCTTCCTGAATCTTGTCCGCCAGTTGTTGTACGCGCTTGCGGATCAATTTGTGGTAATCACGACCCAGGGCGTAGCGCGAGACGTAGGCTTTTTCCGGCTGGGCGAGCATTTTCGCCATGTGGGTGTCGCCCGCCAGGTAGTCCATGCGCAGCGAAACCACGCGCAAAGTGCCGGGCACCAGCTCCTCCGGGTGTGAGCGTTTACTGCCATGGGCGCCCATGTAGTCCATCTCGCCGTGGTAGCCGGCGGCGAGCCAGCGCTCCAGGTGTTGCTCGTGCTCGCCCAGGTCGAGGCCGCTGATGCCGACTTGCTGAAAGCCCAGCTCGCGGCCCCAGTCCTTGATGGATTGGGCGAGGGCAGGCAGGTCTGTGGTAATAGCGGGCATGATGCGAGAGAAACCGGAGCTGAGGTGCGTATAATTCTGCCAGACATCGGAGTCCGAAGACGCATGCCGCACACTAAAGATGAATTACCCGACGCACTGTACAGTGCCGCGCAAGTGCGAGCACTCGACGCGAGCCTGATCGCCGCCGGCACACCGGGCTTCGAATTGATGCAGCGCGCGGCGCGGGCGACGTGGCGGGCGCTGGTGCGGCAATGGCCGACAGCGAACGAACTCAGTGTACTCGCCGGCCATGGCAACAACGCCGGGGACGGGTATCTGGTGGCCGTGTTGGCCCAGCGTGCAGGATGGGCCGTCCGGGTGTTGGCCGTCGGAGATCCGCAGCGTCTGCTGGGGGACGCGGCCTTGGCCCATGCCGAGGCGGTTTCTGAAAAAGTGCTCATCGAGCCCTGGACGGCACAATCCGGATTGCGCGGCATCGTCCTGGATGCTTTGCTCGGCACCGGCCTGAGTGGCGAGGTGCGTGAGCCGTATGCCAGCGCCATCACCGCGATCAATGTGAGCGGGCTGCCGGTCGCGGCGGTGGATATTCCTTCAGGACTGTGCGCCGATACCGGTCGCATCCTCGGCCTGGCGGTGCAGGCCGACCTGACAGTGACCTTCATCGGCTTGAAATTGGGATTGTTCACCGGCGAGGCGGCGGATGTGGTCGGCGAACTGCTGTTCAACGACTTGCACGCAGACCCCCGGTTGATAGAAGGCGCTGCTTTCACCGCCCGTCGCCTGACTGCAGCTAACCTGCCGCGTCCAGCGGCGCGGGCACCGGCTTCCCACAAAGGCAAATTCGGTCATGTGTTGCTGATTGGCGGCGATCGCGGGTTGGGTGGCGCGATCCTGCTGAGCGCGCAAAGTGCGCTGCGCAGCGGTGCGGGCATGGTGTCGGTGGCGACCCGCAGCGAACATGTCGCGGCCGCACTGGCGCGGATCCCCGAGGCGATGGTGCTGGGCACGTCCTCGGCCAATCAGTTGATGGATTTGCTGCAAAAGGTTTCCGTGTTGGTTGTCGGTCCGGGGCTGGGGCAGGCGGGGTGGGGGCGCAGTTTGTTGTCGGTCGCCGCTAACGCAGCGTTGCCGCAGGTCTGGGACGCCGATGCGCTGAACCTGTTGGCCGAGGAGCGTGTGAGTTTGCCCAGGGATTGCGTGATCACCCCGCACCCGGGTGAAGCGGCGCGTTTGCTCGGAATGAGTACGGCGCAGGTTCAAGCCGACCGACCGGCAGCGGCCCATGCATTGAGCAAGAAATATTCGGCGGTCGTGGTGCTCAAGGGGGCCGGGAGCCTGGTTACCTGTCCCGACGGGCGGCTGGCCGTCTGTCATCAGGGCCACCCGGCGATGGCTACTGCCGGTTTAGGCGATGTACTGGCCGGTTTGCTCGGCGCATTGCTGGCCCAGGGCATGGAACCCTTCGACGCGGCCTGCCTGGCGGTCTGGCTGCACGCCAATGCCGGCGAGCAACAAGGAAAATTCGGCCGCGGGCTGGCGGCCAGTGATCTGATTCCAGTCATTCGTCAGTTGTTGGAGGAGCAAGCACCGTGTCTGAAGTAACCCTGTACCTGGCCGATGAGCAGGCCATGAGCGACTTTGGCGCACGCATTGCCCGAATCACCCAAGGTCATGGCCTGATCTTCCTCGAGGGCAACCTGGGGATGGGCAAAACCACCTTGTCCCGAGGCATCATCCGCGGCCTGGGGCATGTCGGGGCAGTGAAAAGTCCGACCTTCACCCTGGTTGAACCCTACGAGATTGGCGACATTCGCGCCTTCCATTTCGATTTGTACCGTCTGGTCGATCCGGAAGAGCTGGAGTTCCTCGGTATCCGCGACTATTTCGAAGACGATGCCCTGTGTCTGATCGAGTGGCCCGACAAAGGTGCAGGCTTTTTGCCAAAGCCGGACCTGACCATTACCATTAGCCCGCAAGACAGCGGGCGTTCGCTGAAAATTTTATCCCAGGGCTCGCGTGGCGAGGCCTGGTGTGCCGCTTTGGCATTGGAATCCAAATAAATGATGGGGTTAGGTATGCGCTTTCGCGCGTTGGTTGCTGCCGTAGGGGTGTTGTTTCTGGCGGTGACCGTCGACGCTGTGGCCGATTCGAAGGTCAACAGTGTTCGTCTGTGGCGGGCACCGGACAACACACGTCTGGTGTTTGACCTGACCGGCCCGGTGCAACACAGCGTGTTTACCCTGACCGCGCCGGATCGCCTGGTCATCGACATCAATGGTGCGACCCTCGGTGCGCCACTCAACGTCAACACGTCGAACACCCCGATTACCGCCATGCGCTCGGCTCAACGCACGCCGACCGACCTGCGGGTGGTCATAGACCTGAAAAAGGCGGTGACGCCAAAAAGCTTCTCCCTGGCGCCGAACGCCCAGTACGGCAACCGGTTGGTGGTCGATCTGTTCGATAACGCCGCGGATGCCGCGCCTCCTCCAGCGCCGGCACCGTCGGTCGCCACGGTGCCCGCCGTGCCGGTCACGCCTGCCGAACCTGCAATCAAGCTGCCACCGGCCCCGGCCGGCAAGCGCGACATCATTGTGGTGATCGATGCCGGACACGGTGGCGAGGACCCGGGCGCATCGGGTTCTCGTGGTCAGCGTGAGAAAGACGTGGTGTTGCAGATCGCCCGCGAATTGCAACGTCAGATCAACGGCATGAAAGGTTTCCGCGCCGAACTGACCCGTACCGGCGACTACTTCATTCCATTGCGCGGCCGTACCGAAATTGCCCGCAAGAAGGGCGCCGACCTGTTCGTCTCGATCCACGCCGACGCCGCGCCTTCTGCTGCTGCTTTCGGTGCCTCGGTATTTGCCCTGTCCGATCGCGGCGCAACTTCCGAGACCGCCCGCTGGCTGGCTGACAGCGAAAACCGTTCCGACCTGATCGGTGGTGCCGGCAACGTCAGCCTCGATGACAAGGACCGCATGCTCGCTGGCGTGCTGCTCGACCTGTCGATGACGGCCTCCCTGACGTCCAGCCTGAACGTTGGCCAGAAGGTGCTGAGCAACATTGGCCGGGTCACGCCTCTGCACAAGCAGCGGGTCGAACAGGCCGGGTTCATGGTGCTGAAGTCGCCGGATATTCCGTCGATCCTGGTGGAAACCGGGTTCATCTCCAACGCCAACGAAGCCTCGAAACTCGCGGCATCGAACCATCAGCAGGCGCTGGCGCGTTCGATCAGCAGCGGCGTGCGCCAGTTCTTCCAGCAGAACCCGCCGCCGGGCACTTACATTGCCTGGCTGCGCGACTCCGGCAAGATTGTCCAGGGGCCACGTGACCACCGCGTCAACCCGGGCGAGACCCTGGCGATGATCGCCGTGCGTTATCAGGTGTCGCCCGCGGCCTTGCGCAGTGCCAACAACCTGTCGAGCGATGAGCTCAAGATCGGTCAGCACCTGACCATTCCGGGTACTGAACTGGCGGCCAAAGAATGAATCAGGTCGTGAACAGCGGCGCGCGCATCGAGCTGCTCAGCCCGCGACTGGCGAACCAGATTGCTGCCGGTGAGGTGGTTGAGCGCCCGGCATCGGTGATCAAGGAGCTGCTGGAAAACAGCCTCGACTCCGGTGCCAGGCGCATCGACGTCGATGTGGAGCAGGGCGGCGTCAAGTTGCTGCGGGTGCGCGACGACGGTAGCGGCATTTCCGCCGATGACCTGCCGCTGGCCCTGGCCCGTCACGCCACCAGCAAGATCCGCAACCTTGAAGACCTCGAGCAGGTCATGAGCCTGGGCTTTCGCGGTGAGGCCCTGGCATCGATCAGCTCCGTCGCGCGCCTGACCCTGACTTCCCGCACCCGTGACGCCGATCAGGCCTGGCAGGTCGAGACCGAAGGCCGTGACATGGCGCCCCGCGTGCAGCCTGCGGCGCATCCGGTGGGCACTTCGGTTGAAGTGCGCGACCTGTTCTTCAATACCCCGGCGCGGCGCAAGTTTCTCAAGACCGAAAAAACCGAATTCGATCACCTGCAGGAAGTGATCAGGCGTCTGGCCCTGGCGCGCTTCGATGTGGCGTTCCATCTGCGCCACAACGGCAAGACCATCCTCAGCCTGCACGAGGCCCATGATGATGCGGCCCGTGCCCGGCGCGTGGCGGCGATTTGCGGGCCGGGCTTCCTGGAGCAGGCCCTGCCGATCGAAATCGAGCGCAACGGCCTGCACTTATGGGGCTGGGTCGGCCTGCCGACCTTCAACCGCAGCCAGGCCGACTTGCAGTATTTCTTCGTCAATGGCCGTGCCGTGCGCGACAAGCTGGTGGCCCACGCGGTACGCCAGGCCTATCGCGACGTGCTGTTCAACGGTCGGCACCCGACCTTCGTGCTGTTTTTCGAAGTCGATCCGACCGGCGTCGACGTCAATGTGCACCCGACCAAACACGAAGTGCGCTTCCGCGAAGGGCGCATGGTTCACGATTTCCTCTACGGCACCTTGCATCGCGCCTTGGGCGATGTGCGCCCCGATGATCATCTGGCGGCACCGGTTGCCACGGCCATTGTCCGGCCTACCGGCCTCGAAGCCGGTGAATTCGGGCCCCAGGGCGAAATGCGCCTGGCCGCCAATGCGTTGCTGGAACAGCCTCAGGCCCAGCCCTCGTTCAATGCGCCGGCGGGTTCGGGTGCTGGCGCCGGTTATCAGTATCAATACACGCCGCGCCCGCAGTCCGGTGTGCCTGTCGCCGAAGCGCAGGCCGCCTACCGCGAGTTTTTTGCGCCGCTGCCCGAGGCCAATGCCGTCGCGCTACCGGCCGGGCAGGACGACATCCCGCCGCTGGGTTATGCGCTGGCACAGCTCAAGGGCATCTACATCCTTTCGGAAAACGCCCAGGGCCTGGTGCTGGTGGACATGCATGCCGCCCACGAGCGGATCATGTATGAGCGTCTGAAGGTGGCGATGGCCAGCGAGGGCCTGAGTGGTCAGCCGTTGCTGGTGCCTGAGTCCCTGGCCGTGAGCCAGCGTGAAGCCGATTGCGCCGAGGAACATGTCGCCTGGTTCCAGCGCCTGGGCTTCGAGTTGCAGCGCCTGGGCCCGGAAACCCTGGCCATCCGACAGATCCCGGCGCTGCTCAAACAGGCCGAAGCCAACCGGCTGGTCGCGGACGTCCTGGCGGATCTGATGGAATTCGGCACCAGCGACCGCATTCAGGCGCACCTGAACGAGTTACTCGGGACCATGGCCTGCCACGGTGCGGTTCGGGCGAACCGGCGTCTGGCCCTGCCGGAAATGAATGCCCTGCTGCGTGACATGGAAAACACCGAGCGCAGCGGTCAATGCAACCATGGCCGACCGACCTGGACCCAACTGGGCCTGGACGATCTGGACAAACTGTTCTTGCGCGGTCGTTGATGAGCCAGCTCCCACCTGCGATTTTCCTGATGGGCCCGACCGCCGCCGGCAAGACCGACCTGGCCATCGAACTCACCAAAGTCCTGCCTTGCGAGTTGATCAGCGTCGATTCGGCGCTGGTCTATCGTGGCATGGATATCGGCACCGCCAAGCCTTCCAAAGAGCTGCTGGCGCAATATCCGCACCGTCTGATCGATATTCTCGACCCGGCCGAGAGCTATTCGGCTGCGGATTTCCGCCGTGACGCCCTGGAAGCCATGGCCGAGATCACCGCGCGCGGAAAAATTCCGCTGCTGGTAGGCGGCACGATGCTCTATTACAAGGCTTTGCTTGAAGGCCTGGCGCAGATGCCGGCCGCCGACCCGCAAGTGCGCGCACAGATCGAAGAAGAAGCTGCACGCCTTGGCTGGCAAGCCCTGCACGACCAGTTGGCAGTGATCGACCCGGTTTCTGCCGCGCGTATTCATCCGAACGATCCGCAGCGTCTGAGTCGAGCGCTGGAAGTTTATCGGGTAAGCGGTCAGAGCATGACTGCGCTACGCTTGCAACAATCTGTGCAAAGTACCGAAGCAGCCGCTTCGGGACAGCAACAATTGCCCTATACTGTCGCGAACTTGGCTATTGCCCCGGCAAATCGCCAGGTACTGCACGAGCGAATTAAACAAAGATTCACTTTAATGTTGGAACAGGGATTCATTGACGAGGTCGTAGCCCTGCGTAATAGAGGTGACCTGCATGCCGGGATGCCGTCTATACGTGCAGTAGGCTATCGCCAAGTCTGGGACTACCTGGATGGCAAGCTGACGTCAGCCGAGATGCAGGAGCGTGGAATCATTGCCACGCGCCAATTGGCGAAGCGCCAGTTCACCTGGCTGCGCAGTTGGACTGACCTGCATTGGCTGGACAGTCTGGATTGCGACAATCTGCCGCGCGCCTTGAAATACCTTGGGACCATCTCCATATTGAGCTGAGTCCTTGCAATTGCCGTCTATCCTTGGGGGTGTGGCGGCTAAAGCCATCTGTTTACCTATTTTTTATATTGAATCCTTAAAGGAGTGCGGCACATGTCAAAAGGGCATTCGCTACAAGACCCTTACTTGAATACTTTACGTAAAGAGAAAGTTGGGGTGTCCATCTACCTGGTCAACGGTATCAAACTGCAAGGAACGATC
Organism: Pseudomonas sp. GW456-E7; assembly: GCF_059424105.1. Classification (NCBI taxonomy): domain Bacteria; kingdom Pseudomonadati; phylum Pseudomonadota; class Gammaproteobacteria; order Pseudomonadales; family Pseudomonadaceae; genus Pseudomonas; species Pseudomonas sp. GW456-E7. The sequence goes on from NZ_JBWKZB010000001.1 coordinate 207,823, forward strand.
GAGTCGTTCGACCAGTTCGTCATCCTGCTGAAAAACACCGTAAGCCAGATGGTCTACAAGCACGCTATCTCTACAGTGGTACCGGTTCGTCCAATTCGTCTGCCTAGCGCAACCGAATCCGATGCAGGTGACGCTGAGCCAGGTAACGCCTGATAGGAGTCTCCTTTGTTCTTTGAGCGCCACGGTGGTGGTGAGCGAGTAATCCTCGTTCACTTGGATGGACAGGACCCTGAGGCGCGCGAAGATCCGCAGGAGTTTCAGGAATTGGCTAATTCGGCCGGCGCCGAGACCGTTGCGTTTTTTAACGTGCCGCGTCATCGGCCAACCGCCAAATTTCTGATTGGCAGCGGCAAGGTCGAGGAGCTACGCGATCTGGTCCATGCCGAAGAAGCAGACCTGGTCATCTTCAATCACGTCCTCACACCCAGTCAGGAACGTAACCTCGAACGTGTCTTCGAGTGTCGCGTGATCGACCGCACCGGTCTGATTCTCGATATTTTCGCCCAACGCGCCCGCACCCATGAAGGCAAGCTCCAGGTAGAACTGGCCCAGCTTGACCACATGAGCACCCGGCTGGTTCGTGGCTGGACCCACCTTGAGCGTCAGGCTGGCGGTATCGGCATGCGTGGCCCGGGTGAAACCCAGCTGGAAACCGACCGTCGTCTGCTCCGGGTTCGCCTGCGGCAGATCAAGGGCCGCCTGGAAAAAGTGCGCAGTCAGCGCGAACAGTCGCGACGCGGCCGTTCCCGTGCCGATATTCCTACCGTGTCCCTGGTGGGCTATACCAACGCCGGCAAATCCACGCTCTTCAATAACGTGACGAAATCCGACGTGTACGCGGCTGACCAGTTGTTTGCCACGCTGGACCCGACCTTGCGCCGTCTGGAACTGGACGACCTGGGGCCGATTGTCCTGGCTGACACTGTGGGTTTCATTCGCCACTTGCCCCATAAGCTGGTCGAGGCATTTCGGTCTACGCTCGAAGAGTCGAGCAACTCCGACCTGCTGTTGCACGTGATCGATGCGGCTGAACCGGATCGCATGTTGCAGATCGAGCAGGTGATGGTGGTGCTGGGCGAGATTGGTGCCCAGGACTTGCCGATCCTCGAGGTCTATAACAAACTCGATTTGCTTGAAGGCGTTGAGCCACAAATCCAGCGCGACGAAAACGGCAGGCCCCAACGGGTCTGGCTCTCGGCACGTGATGGCACAGGTCTGGAATTGCTTGAGCAAGCCATTGCCGAGTTGCTGGGCAGTGAATTGTTTGTCGGTACCTTGCGCTTGCCTCAGCGTTTTGCGCGTCTGCGTGCACAGTTTTTCGAGCTGGGCGCGGTACAGAAAGAAGAATACGACGAAGAAGGTGTCAGCTTGCTGGCCGTTCGATTGCCGCGCTCGGAGCTCAATCGACTGGTCAGCCGTGAAGGCGTTGTGCCGACGGAGTTTATCGAGCAACACACTTTGCAATAAAAGCCTGAGAAAGCGGTTGTGCCGTGGTGACAGGCATTCTGTAGCATTGGTCGGCGCGCCGTGGGTGCGTCTTTGCTTTATCAGATGGAGAGCGCTATGGCTTGGAATGAGCCGGGTGGCAACTCGAATAATCAGGATCCTTGGGGTGGCAAGCGTCGTAACAACGGCGACCGCAAGGGGCCACCGGATCTCGACGAGGCCTTCCGAAAGCTGCAGGAAAGCCTGAACGGTTTGTTCGGTGGTGGTAAGAAACGTGGTGGCGACGACGGCGGTGGTCCGGGCAAGAGTGGCGGCTTTGGCGGCCTGCTCGGCATCGGCCTGGTCGTGTTGGCTGCCGTTTGGCTGTACAGCGCGGTTTATGTCGTCGACGAGCAGGAGCAAGCCGTGGTGCTGCGCTTCGGCAAGTACTACGAAACCGTGGGTCCGGGCCTGAATATCTATTTCCCGCCGATCGACAAGAAGTACATGGAAAACGTCACGCGTGAGCGTGCCTACACCAAGCAGGGCCAGATGCTGACCGAAGACGAGAACATCGTCGAAGTGCCGCTGACCGTGCAGTACAAGATCAGCAACCTGCAGGACTTCGTGCTGAGCGTCGATCAGCCGGAAATCAGCCTGCAGCACGCGACCGACAGCGCCTTGCGCCATGTGGTGGGTTCCACCGCCATGGACCAGGTACTGACCGAAGGTCGTGAGTTGATGGCCAGCGAGATCAAGGAGCGTCTGCAACGCTTCATGGACACCTATCGCACCGGTATCACCGTTACCCAGGTCAACGTTCAGAGCGCAGCGGCACCGCGCGAAGTCCAGGAAGCCTTCGATGACGTGATCCGTGCCCGGGAAGACGAGCAGCGTTCGCGCAACCAGGCCGAAACCTATGCCAACGGCGTCGTGCCGGAAGCCCGTGGTCAGGCCCAGCGCATCCTTGAGGATGCCAATGGTTACCGTGACGAGACCGTCTCGCGCGCCAAGGGTGAGGCCGATCGCTTCACCAAGCTGGTTGCCGAGTATCGCAAGGCGCCTGAAGTCACCCGCCAGCGTCTGTACCTGGACACCATGCAGGAAGTCTTCAGCAACACCAGCAAGGTGCTCGTGACCGGCAACAAGAACGGCCAGAGCAATCTGTTGTACCTGCCGCTGGACAAGATGGTCGAAAGTGGTCGCAACACCAGCACTCCGGTGACCAGTGCGGCAGCCACCAGCAATGAAGCGAATGCGCGTGCGGCAGCTGATCTGCAGCAACAGCAAGCACGTACCAGGGAGAGTCGCTGATGAGCAATAAATCGCTGATCGCCCTTATTGTCGGCGTCGTCGTGGCGATCGCTGCCTGGAACTGCTTCTACATCGTGGCTCAGACCGAGCGTGCGGTGTTGCTGCAGTTCGGTCGCGTGGTCCAGACTGATGTTCAGCCAGGCCTGCATGTGAAAGTGCCTTACGTTAACCAGGTGCGTAAATTTGACGCACGCCTGATGACGCTGGATGCACCGACACAACGCTTCCTGACGCTGGAAAAGAAAGCCGTGATGGTCGATGCCTACGCCAAGTGGCGCGTGAAGGACGCAGAGCGTTACTACACCGCGACTTCCGGCCTCAAGCAGATCGCCGACGAACGTCTGTCCCGTCGTCTCGAATCGGGCCTGCGTGACCAGTTCGGTAAGCGCACCTTGCACGAAGTGGTCTCTGGTGAGCGCGATGCGTTGATGGCGGACATTACTGCTTCGCTGAACAAGATGGCTGAAAAGGAACTGGGCATCGAAGTGGTCGATGTACGGGTCAAGACCATCGACCTGCCGAAAGAAGTGAACCGCAGCGTGTTCGAACGTATGAGCACCGAGCGTGAGCGTGAAGCTCGCGAGCACCGCGCCAAGGGTAACGAGCTGGCCGAAGGCATCCGTGCCGACGCCGATCGTCAACGCCGCGTGCTGCTGGCTGAAGCCTATCGTGAATCCGAAGAGGTTCGCGGTGACGGCGATGCCCAGGCCGCTGCGATCTACTCCAAGGCCTACGGTCAGGATCAGGAGTTCTACGCGTTCTACCGTAGCCTGCGTGCCTACCGTGAAAGCTTCGCGAACAAATCCGACGTCATGGTCCTCGACCCAAGCAGCGACTTCTTCCACTACCTGGAAAAAGCCAAGCCTTGATACGGCGTTGACCTGATTTATCCCCCGCCGGGCGGCTAAAACCTCTGGCGGGGTGATCCTTTGGGAAAACGTGTGTATGATGCGGCAGCCGGGAAATTCCCGGCTTTTTTGCGTCTGCACGTTTGATTGCTGATTTAAAGCAGATGCCGGGCCGATTGGCTCGACAGTTTTTCGAGGAAAGTGGTTGGCGAAGCCGGTAGAAGGGCTTTTCGCTCCGTCGCTCATGCGCGTGGTTTGTGCGCAAGCCGATCATTTTCTGCTTCACTCAAGGCTCGCCGACAGGCTGGTCGCCCGGAGATAGGGGAAGGCGTAATGGCAACGGTAGACCGCTGGCTTCTGCCAGATGGCATCGAAGAAGTACTGCCACCGGAAGCTGCGCGTATTGAAGTCGCGCGTCGTCAGGTGTTGGATCTGTTCCAGAGCTGGGGTTACGAGTTTGTCGTGACTCCCCATATCGAGTACCTGGAATCCCTGCTGACCGGCGCGGGCCAGGACCTGGATCTGCGCACCTTCAAGGTCATCGACCCGCAATCGGGCCGCCAGATGGGTTTCCGTGCCGATATCACGCCGCAAGTGGCGCGCATCGATGCGCATACCCTGCGTCGTGAAGGTCCAAGCCGCCTGTGCTATGCCGGCAGCGTGCTGCATGCTCAGCCGCGTGCCTTGTCGTCCTCGCGCAGCCCGATTCAACTGGGTGCCGAGTTGTACGGCGACGGCAGCCCGAGCAGCGACGTCGAAGTCATCAGCCTGATGCTGGCCATGCTGCAACTGGCCGATGTGCCGGATGTGCACATGGACCTCGGTCATGTCGGCATCTATCGCGGCCTGGCCCGTGCGGCCGGTTTGTCCGGTGAAGTCGAGCAACAGTTGTTCGATGCCTTGCAACGCAAGGCCATCGACGAGGTCATTACCTTGACCGAAGGCTTGCCTGCCGATCTGTCGGGCATGCTGCGGGCGTTGGTCGACCTGTGTGGCGGCCGTGAAGTGCTGGCTGCGGCCCGCGAGCGTCTGGCCAAGGCGCCTGCCCCGGTTCTGGCGGCGCTGGACGACTTGCTGGCAATTGCCGAGCGGCTGTCCGTGCGTTTCCCTGAGCTGCCGCTGTATTTCGACCTGGGCGAGCTGCGTGGCTACCACTACCACACCGGTGTGGTGTTCGCCGTGTTCGTCCCGGGTGTTGGCCAGTCCATTGCCCAGGGCGGTCGTTACGACGACATCGGCGCCGACTTCGGTCGTGCCCGTCCGGCGACCGGCTTTTCCACCGATTTGAAAACCCTGGTGACCCTGGGGCGTGCTGAGATCGAGCTACCGTCTGGCGGTATCTGGATGCCTGACAGTACGGATGCGGCACTCTGGCAGCAGGTTTGCCAGTTGCGCAGTGAGGGTCAGCGTGTCGTTCAGGCCTTGCCTGGACAACCTTTGGCCGCCGCCCGTGAAGCGGACTGCGACCGGCAATTGATTCAGCAGAACGGGCTTTGGCAAGTATCGCCACTGGCTTCTTGAGTTTTCCTGCCGGCTGCCGCCGGCACCAAGTTTGCGCGAATGAGGACAAGTGTTATGGGTAAGAATGTCGTAGTCCTGGGCACCCAATGGGGTGATGAGGGCAAAGGCAAGATCGTTGATCTGCTGACCGAACATGCTGCCGCCGTAGTGCGCTACCAGGGTGGCCACAACGCGGGCCACACTCTGGTGATCGATGGCGAAAAAACCGTCTTGCACCTGATCCCGTCGGGCGTGCTGCGCGAAGGCGTGCAGTGCCTGATCGGCAACGGCGTGGTGGTTGCACCTGACGCCCTGCTGCGCGAGATCACCAAGCTGGAAGAAAAAGGTGTGCCGGTGCGCGAGCGCCTGCGTATCAGCCCGTCCTGCCCGCTGATCCTGTCCTTCCACGTTGCGCTGGACCAGGCCCGCGAAAAGGCCCGTGGCGAGCTGAAGATCGGTACCACCGGTCGCGGCATCGGCCCGGCCTACGAAGACAAGGTTGCACGTCGTGGCCTGCGTGTGGGCGACCTGCTCAACATGCCGCGCTTTGAAGACAAGCTGCGTGAACTGGTGGATTACCACAACTTCATGCTGGTGGGTTACTACAAAGAGCCAGCCATCGACTTCGACAAGACCCTGGCCGAGTGCAAGGAATACGCTGAGCTGCTCAAGCCGCTGATGCTGGACGTGACTGCCGAGCTGCACGACCTGCGTCGCGCTGGCAAAGACATCATGTTCGAAGGCGCCCAAGGCTCCCTGCTGGACATCGACCACGGTACCTACCCGTACGTGACCAGCTCCAACACCACCGCTGGCGGCGTTGCTACCGGTTCGGGTGTCGGCCCTATGTTCCTGGACTACATCCTGGGCATCACCAAGGCTTACACCACGCGTGTAGGTTCGGGTCCATTCCCGACAGAGCTGTTCGACGAAGTCGGTGCGCACCTGGCCAAACAAGGTCACGAGTTCGGCGCGACGACCGGCCGTGCTCGTCGTTGTGGCTGGTTCGACGCTGTTATCCTGCGTCGCGCTATCGATGTGAACAGCATCTCGGGCATCTGCCTGACCAAGCTGGACGTGCTCGACGGTCTGGAAACCATCAACATCTGCGTCGGCTACAAAGACGCAGAAGGCAAGGCCGTTGCCCCGACTGATGCTGACAGCTACGTGGGCCTGCAGCCTGTGTACGAAGAAGTGCCGGGCTGGACCGAGTCGACCGTGGGTGCCAAGACCCTGGAAGAGCTGCCAGCTAACGCCCGTGCTTACATCAAGCGCGTTGAAGAGCTGATCGGTGCGCCGATCGACATTATTTCGACGGGCCCGGACCGCAACGAAACCATCGTTCTGCGTCATCCGTTTGCTTGATAAGTCGTTGATGTAAAACACAAAGGCTCCTTAATCGGGGCCTTTGTCGTATTTGTCTGCAGGACGGCATGACCTTTGCTGTAAATATCCTCAAAAGAATGCCATCAAATTAATGGCGTCCAAGTAGAGGGATTCACAGTGTCGGCCGTTCTCTCACTGTTACAAAGCCGTTTGTTGCGGCCCGTGTTCGTTACTCTGGGTATCGCCCTTTTGGTGCAGGTGCTGGTGGCTGTTGCTCTGACCCGGAGCACGGTGACCGCGCTCGAAGCCGATCTGGGCGCGCGCCTGGGTGCGGACAGTCAAAAACTTTCCGCCGAGCTCGAGCAGGCCGGGCGTGAAGTCACGTCCAGCCTGGACAGCCTTTCTACCAGTACACGTCAGCGCCTCACGGCCGGTTTGTCCTCGCGTCTTGAGGAAGAGCAGGCGCAACTGCGTTCGACCCTGGAAAAGGATCTGAAGGACTCCGCCAACGATATGGCGCAGCTTCTGGCTTCGGTCGCGCCCCGCGCCATGTGGGACAACGACATTCCGACGCTGTCCGAATTCGCCCGCCGGGCCCAGCGTAATCCCAATGTGCTGTTCGTGGTGTATGACGACGCTACCGGTCAGCACCTGACGCGCTACCTCAACCGGGAAAACCCGATCAACAAGGCTCTGCTGGAAAAAGGCCAGGGCGAGCGGGCGCTCGACAAGGTGCTGGATGCAGCGAAGAACGATCCTTCGGTCTTCTACATCGAGGCCTCGATCAACCCCAATGGCGTGGAAATCGGCAAGGTCTTGATGGGGGTCTCGACGGCGTCGGTGGAGACTGATCTGGCGGCCCTCGACAAGCGCTTCTCGGCCTTGATCGCCAGCAGCGATCAACTGGTCGGCGACAGCCTCAAAGGCGCGGCTGCCGACAGTGCAATGGCGATGCGCGCGCGTCTGCAGTCGGCGCAGTCCACCGCGGCTGAAATGAAAGCCAACACCACCAGCACCGTACAGGAAGCCGCTGCAACATTGCGCTGGCGCATCGGCGTGTGTCTGGCGGTCGTGGGTTTTGGTGTCCTGCTGTTGCTGGCGGTGGTGCTCGGTCGTCGAGTGGTCAATCGCCTGAAGATGCTGATCGTTGCCATGGATGACCTGGCAGCGGGTGAGGGCGACCTGACCAAGCGTGTGCAGATCAACAGCAAGGACGAAATCGGCGACATGGCCTCGGCGGTCAATCGCTTTGTGGATAAGTTGCAGCCGATCGTGCGCGAGGCGGGCGATGTGGCTCAGCGTACTGGCGTCGAGATTGGTGCCATGACCCTGCGCAACGCGGGTGCGGACGCAGCGGCTGGCATGCAGCGTGACGAAGTGGCGGAGAGCTTGCGTGCCCTGTCGCAAATGGCGGATGAGGCGCAGTCGGAAAGCCACGCCATGCAGGCGGCGCTCAAGCAGGTGGTGGAGATTCGTCAGGCCACCGATGAAAACACCCGGACCTCGGCGAAAGTCGGCAGCCTGATCGAGGAGCTGGCGGGCCAGGTCAATACCGGCGCCCAGGTGATCGAGCGCCTGGCGCAGCAAAGCCAGCAGATTGAAGTAGTGTTGACGGTGATCCACGGCATCGCCGAACAGACCAACCTGCTGGCGCTGAACGCGGCTATTGAAGCGGCGCGTGCCGGCGAGACCGGGCGCGGGTTTGCGGTGGTGGCAGATGAAGTGCGGGCACTGGCGAGCAAGACGCAGAGCTCCACCGGCGATATCCAGGCGCACATCGTGGCATTGCAGCAGGGCGCGCGCGAGGCGGTCGCGGCAATCGGTCAGGCCGGACGCCAGGCCAACGAAGGTTTGGTGGTGCTGCGTGACAGTGCGCGGTTGCAGCAGTCGGTGCAGGCGTCGGTCGAGCAGGTGCATGCGGCGATCGGCCTGGCGACCCAGGCCGCGGCGCATCAGGCGCAAGGGGCGCAGGCGGTGCGTGGTCGGGTCGAGACCATTCATGCCCAGGCCGAGAAAGCGGCTCAGGCGGTGGTGGAGACCACGGCCAGCGGCAAGGTGCTGGATGGGTTGGCGGCGCAGTTGAAGGCGAGCCTGGGGCAGTTCAGGGCTTAAAAGATCAAAAGATCGCAGCCTGCGGCAGCTCCTACAGGGAAACGCGTATTTCCATGTAGGGGCTGCCGCAGGCTGCGATCTTTTGCTTTGTCAGCGGCTCAAATACATCCGCGTCGTCAGTAGATAAACCGGCAACCCCGACACCACGATCAACAACGCCGCATAAGGCGCAGCCGCCGCAAACTCCACATTCGCAGTATGCGCCCAGACTTCCGTCGCCAGCGTATTCAGCCCCGTCGGACTCAACAGCAAGGTCGCCGTCAGTTCCTTCATCGCATCCAGGAACACCAGGGCAAAAGCCGCGCCCAGTGCCGGGAAAATGATCGGCAGAGTCACTCGGCAGAAAGCACTGAATGATGAGGCGCCCAGCGTGCGCGCCGCTTCTTCAAGCTGCGGTGCCGCCTTGTTCAGGGCGGTGCGGATCGGCGCCTGGGCCAGCGGCAGAAACAGCAGCGCATAGGCAATCAGCAGCAATGCCGAAGTCTGGTAAAGCATCGGCACGTAGTGCAGGGCGAAATACACCAGGGTCAGGGCAATGACCAGTCCCGGCAGGGCATGCAGCAGATAGGGCAAGCGCTCGGCCCAGATCGCCAGTTGGCCCTTGTAGCGCACGACCAGCAGGCCGACCGGCACCGCCAGCACCAGGCACACCGCCGCGCCACCCAGCGACAGCGCGAGGGATGACAGCAATGCTTCGCCGATGGCTGCCATTGGAAAGGCTGCCGATGATCCGACGGCCAGCCAGTAAGCCAGCATGCCCAGCGGAATCCCGCTGCCGACGATTGCCAGCAGCAGGCAATAAAGCTGTCCTGCCACAGCCCAGGGTCCCAGGTGAACCTGTTCCGCGCGTCGCGCCGCGCCCTGGCCGGTGCGCACGTGTCGACCCTTGCCGCGCACGCGCAGCTCCAGCCACAACAGCGCCAGGCACAGCATCAGCAGTACGGCGGAGAGCATCGCTGCGTTGGCATTGCTGAACTCCAATTCGAACTGCTGGTAGATTGCCGTGGTGAAGGTTTGCAGGCCGATGATCGACAGCGCGCCGAATTCCACCAGCATGTGCAGGGCGATCAGCAAGGAACCGGCGAGCAGCGACGGCCAGAGCAGGGGCAGGGTGACCTTGAAGAACACGCCCCAGCGGTTCTGTCCCAGCGTGCGCGCCGACTCCTCCAGTGATGGGTCGAGATTGCGCAGGGTCGCCGCCACCGGCAGGAAAATCAGCGGGTATTTGGAGAGCGTCATCACCAGAATCGCCCCGCCGAGCCCTTCGAAATGAGCGCTCAATGAAACCCAGGTGAAGCTGCTGACAAACGCCGGTACGGCAAAGGGCAGGCACAGGATCACGCCCCACAGGCGTCGCCCCGGCAGGCTGCTGCGCTCCAGCAACCACGCCAGTGACAGGCCGATCACGCCGCAGGCCAGCGTCACGCCGACCATCAGCGCCAGGGTGTTGCGCAGCAGTCCGAACACATAGGGGCGCCACAGCAAATGCAGCGCCTCGGCCCAGCCTGCTTGCCAGGTCTTGAGCCCGACATAGGCCAACGGCAACAGGCTGAGCACCACCAGTAGCAAAACCGGCAGGACCAGCCAGATCGACGGCCGCTTGCGCCGTGGCATGTACCCGCCATGCGCGGAAAGCGATGCGCTCATCAGTTCAGGCCAACTTCACGTTCCAGGTCCAGGGCTTCTTCGGCATTGCCCAGGTCGGCGGGCGTGACTTTCGGTGCTTGCAGCTCGCTGAATGGCTTGAGCCCGCGATCAGATTCCATGCCTTTGTGCAGCGGGTATTCGGCGGTGGTCTGGGTGATCACGCGCTGGCCTTCCTCGCTGGCCATGTAGGCGAGCAATTGTTGTGCTTCTTTGGGGTGTTTGCTGGATTTCAGGACGGCTGCGCTGGACACGGTGATCAGCCCGCCGACGTCGCCGCCGGTGAAGTAGTGCAGTTTCGAATCGAGCTGGCCTTTTTCACGCTGCAAGGCGAACCAGTAGTAGTTGTTGACCAGCACGGTGGCCACTTCGCCATTTTCCACGGCCTTGAGCGCGACCATGTTGTTGCTGTAGGTCTTGCCGAATGCGCGCAGCCCGGTCAGCCATTCTTCGGCAGCGTCCATGCCGTGCACTTTGATGATGGCGACGGCTTGTTCCTGGAAGGCGCCGCTGGTGGGCACGAAGCCGACCTTGCCTTGCCATTTTGGATCGGAGAAGTCCATCACCGAGGTCGGCAGGTCTTTTTCATCAATCAGCTTGGGGTTGTAGGCGACGACGCGCACCCGGGCAGTCACGCCAATCCAGGTGCCATTGCTGGCGACGTATTCCTTGGGCAGAACCGCCAGCGTGGCGTCATCCGCCTTGGTCAGCAGACCTTGTTCGCCAAGTTTGTTCAGTGGCGGCGATTCTTCGGTGTAGATCACGTCGGCAGGGGAGCGATCGCCTTCTTCGACGACCTGGCTGGCGAGCTGGTTGCTGCTGCCTTTTCGTACGTTGACGTGGATCCCGGTCTTGGCTTCGAAGGCTTTGGCGACCGCGTCGCCGACTTCTTTGTGTTGGCCGTTGTAGAGCGTCAGGGAAACCGGGTCGGCGGCTTGGGTGAGGGGAGTGGCAAGTGCCAGGCCGAGCAGGGTGATGGTCAAGCCGCGGCGCAGGGTATTTCGAAACATCATTCGCAGGGTTCCTCACTGTCGCATTGCAAAAACTTGCAACAATGATAAACGATATTGTTTCTCAAATGCGCCCTCGGGTTTGCCGGAGCGACACACAATCCGGTCATGCGGAAATTTTCGAATGCCAGAAACGCAAAAACCCGCTTTCGCGGGTTTTTGTGAAATTCAAGGCCGTAACCTTGAACTTGAATTGGTGCCCAGAAGAAGACTCGAACTTCCACGACCGTAAGGTCACCAGCACCTGAAGCTGGCGTGTCTACCAATTTCACCATCTGGGCATTCATCTTCAGCGTTGCCGCTGTTGATGTGGCGCACTATACGGAGAGCGTTTTGATCTGTAAACCCCTGATTTTAAAAATTAATAAACCAGGGGCCCAGAATGCAAAAACCCGCTTTCGCGGGTTTTTGTGTGAGCCTTGAAATTGAACTAATCTCAAGCTCGAAATTGGTGCCCAGAAGAAGACTCGAACTTCCACGACCTTGCGGTCACCAGCACCTGAAGCTGGCGTGTCTACCAATTTCACCATCTGGGCAGTATCGGCAACGTCTCCGTCGTCGATGGCGCGCACTATACGGAGCGTCTTTTTAACTGTAAACCCCCGGAATCAAAAAAACCTGGAAAATTTCGCCAGCGGTCTTCAAAACAGCTTTGCGGTGTCGATACAGGGCTTTAGATGGGGCGTCTTAGCTTGAAATTTCCCGTTTCATTACGCCTATGCCAAACTAACCCGCATATAGACAAGGTGAAAACTCTCTAATGGCCGATTGGCAGTCCCTCGATCCCGAGGCCGCTCGTGAAGCGGAAAAATATGAAAACCCTATTCCTAGCCGCGAACTGATCCTTCAGCACCTTGCTGATCGGGGTTCGCCTGCTAACCGCGAGCAACTGGTCGAAGAGTTTGGTCTGACCACAGAAGACCAGATCGAAGCCCTGCGCCGCCGCCTGCGCGCCATGGAGCGCGATGCTCAACTCATCTATACCCGTCGCGGCACCTATGCGCCGGTGGACAAGCTTGACCTGATCCTGGGCCGCATCAGCGGTCACCGTGACGGCTTCGGCTTCCTGGTGCCGGACGACGGCAGTGACGACCTGTTCATGAGCCCGGCGCAGATGCGCCTGGTGTTCGACGGTGACCGTGCCCTGGCGCGTGTTTCCGGTCTGGATCGTCGTGGTCGCCGTGAAGGCATGATCGTCGAAGTGGTGTCCCGTGCTCACGAGACCATCGTCGGTCGCTACTTCGAAGAAGGCGGTATCGGTTTCGTCGTCGCGGATAACCCGAAGATCCAGCAGGAAGTGCTGGTGACGCCGGGCCGTAATGCCAACGCGCAGATCGGTCAGTTCGTCGAAGTGAAGATCACTCACTGGCCGACGCCACGCTTCCAGCCGCAAGGCGACGTGGTTGAAGTTGTGGGCAACTACATGGCGCCGGGCATGGAAATCGACGTCGCCCTGCGTACCTATGACATTCCTCACGTCTGGCCTGACGCCGTGCTCAAGGAAGCCGGCAAGCTCAAGCCGGAAGTCGAAGAGAAGGACAAAGAGAAGCGCATCGACCTGCGTCATCTGCCGTTCGTCACCATTGACGGCGAAGATGCCCGCGACTTCGACGATGCGGTCTATTGCGAAGCCCGTCCGGGCAAGCTGCGTCTGTTTTCGGGTGGCTGGAAGCTGTACGTGGCGATTGCCGACGTATCCAGCTACGTGAAGCTCGGTTCGGCGCTGGATGCCGAAGCACAGGTTCGCGGCAACTCGGTGTACTTCCCCGAGCGCGTGATCCCGATGCTGCCTGAGCAACTGTCCAACGGTTTGTGCTCGCTGAACCCGCAAGTCGACCGTCTGGCCATGGTTTGCGAGATGACCATCTCCAAATCCGGTGAAATGACCGACTACTGCTTCTACGAAGCGGTGATCCACTCCCATGCGCGCCTGACCTACAACAAAGTCAGCGCCATGCTGGAAACGCCGAAAGCCACCGAGGCGCGCAAGCTGCGCGGCGAATACACCGACGTCGTGCCGCACCTCAAGCAGCTGTACTCGCTGTACAAGGTATTGCTGGCGGCCCGTCACGTTCGTGGCGCGATCGATTTCGAGACCCAGGAAACCCGGATCATTTTCGGTTCCGAGCGCAAGATCGCCGAAATCCGTCCGACCGTACGCAACGACGCACACAAGCTGATCGAGGAATGCATGCTGGCGGCCAACGTGGCCACCGCCGAATTCCTGAAAAAGCACGAAATTCCTGCGTTGTACCGTGTTCACGATGGTCCGCCGCCGGAGCGTCTGGAAAAGCTGCGCGCCTTTCTCGGCGAGCTCGGCCTGTCCCTGCACAAAGGCAAGGACGGTCCGTCGCCGAAGGATTACCAGGCATTGCTGGCCGGTATCAAGGATCGTCCGGATTTCCACCTGATCCAGACTGTCATGCTGCGTTCGTTGAGCCAGGCGGTGTACAGCGCCGATAACCAGGGCCACTTCGGCCTGAATTACGAAGCCTATACCCACTTCACCTCGCCGATCCGCCGCTACCCGGATTTGCTCACGCATCGCGCAATCCGCAGCGTGATCCATTCGAAGCAGAACACCCCGCACGTTCGCCGTGCCGGTGCGATGACCATTCCGAAGGCGCGCATCTATCCGTACGACGAAGCGGCCCTGGAGCAACTCGGCGAGCAGTGCTCGATGAGCGAGCGCCGTGCCGACGAAGCGACCCGCGATGTCGTGAACTGGCTCAAGTGCGAGTTCATGAAAGATCGCGTGGGCGAATCGTTCCCGGGTGTGATCACCGCCGTGACCGGTTTTGGTCTGTTCGTCGAGCTGACCGATATCTATGTCGAAGGCCTGGTGCATGTCACCGCGCTGCCGGGCGATTACTACCACTTCGATCCTGTGCACCACCGTCTGGCCGGTGAGCGCACCGGTCGCAGTTTCCGCCTGGGCGATACCGTGGAAGTGCGGGTCATGCGCGTCGACCTCGACGAGCGCAAGATCGACTTCGAGATGGCCGAAAAAACCATCAGCGCGCCGATCGGCCGCAAAAAACGCGGTACCGAAAGTGCAGCGCCTGCAGCGAAAGTCGAAGCAGAGCCGGCCCCGGCGAAAACCGGTCGCCGTCCTGCCAAGGAAAAGGCTGTGGAAGCCTATCGCCCGAGCGATGCCGCGGCGAAAAACGCCGAAGTGCGCAAAAGTCGTGAAATGAAACAGGCGTTGCTGGCCGGTGCGAAAAGCGGCGGTAAAGCGGCGTCTGGGGGAAAGACCAGTCGGTCGGCGCCTGACAAGGCCGTCGGCGGCAAGCCAGCCAAACCGAGCAAACATCGTAAAGGCCCGCCAAAAGCGGGCTCGGCTCCAGCCAAGAGTGGCGGGGCGCGTAAACCTAAGGCCAAGCCATGAGTCAGTTGGAAAAGATCTACGGCGTCCATGCTGTAGAAGCGTTGTTGCGTCACCACCCGAAACGCGTCAAGCAGATCTGGCTGGCCGAAGGCCGCAATGATCCTCGGGTCCAGACGCTGATTGAGCTGGCCAACGAAAACCGTGTCCAGGTCGGCCAGGCCGAGCGCCGCGAAATGGACGCCTGGGTTGAGGGTGTGCACCAGGGCGTGGTCGCGGACGTGAGTCCGAGCCAGGTCTGGGGCGAGGCAATGCTCGACGAACTGCTCGATCGCACCGACGGCGCGCCGTTGTTGCTGGTGCTCGACGGCGTGACCGATCCGCACAACCTCGGCGCCTGCCTGCGCTCCGCCGATGCGGCGGGCGCGCTGGCCGTGATCGTGCCGAAGGACAAGTCGGCGACCCTGACCCCGGTCGTACGGAAAATCGCCTGCGGCGCGGCGGAAGTGATTCCGCTGGTTGCCGTGACCAACCTGGCGCGCACCCTGGAAAAGCTCCAGCAGCGTGGCTTGTGGGTTGTCGGTACGGCTGGCGAAGCTGAGGTCAGTCTGTATGACCAGGATCTCACCGGTCCGACCATCCTGATCATGGGCGCCGAAGGCAAGGGCATGCGTCGCCTGACCCGTGAGCATTGCGACTATCTGGTGAACCTGCCGATGGCCGGTAGCGTCAGCAGTCTCAACGTTTCCGTGGCGACTGGCGTCTGCCTGTTCGAAGCGCAGCGCCAGCGCAGCGTCAAAGCCAAGGCTGCCGCCAAGAAATCCTGATCCGGTTGCAGTCCCTGTGGGAGCGAGCTTGCTCGCGATGACGGAGTAACATTCAGCATCAATGTTGAATGGTAGGCCCCCATCGCGAGCAAGCTCGCTCCCACAGTGTTTTGTGGTGTGGCATGAATGTGTGGCTGTTCAAATAATCGCCAATTGCCTTGCGCCTCCCTCATCCCTTCTCTACAATTGCGCCCCTTGCTGTGATGGCAGGCACCAACGTGTCTAGCGTCCGCAAGTCCATAAGTGTCATTCACTCCTTGTCTGACCGCTTTTGAGCGGCAGGCTACAACCCGTAAGGAGCATTCATGCGTCATTACGAAATCATCTTTTTGGTCCACCCGGATCAAAGCGAGCAAGTCGGCGGCATGGTTGAGCGTTACACCAAGCTGATCGAAGAAGACGGCGGCAAAATCCACCGTCTGGAAGATTGGGGCCGTCGTCAACTGGCCTACGCAATCAACAATGTTCACAAGGCTCACTACGTGATGCTGAACGTTGAGTGCACTGGCAAGGCCCTGGCCGAGCTGGAAGACAACTTCCGCTACAACGATGCAGTGATCCGTAACCTGGTCATCCGTCGCGACGAAGCCGTTACCGGCCAGTCCGAGATGCTCAAGGCTGAAGAAAACCGCAGTGAGCGCCGTGAGCGTCGCGACCGTCCTGAGCACGAAGGCGCTGAAAGCGCTGACAGTGATGACAGCGACAACAGCGATAACGCTGACGAGTAATCCACGGACCTTTTAAGGAGCCTATCAAATGGCACGTTTCTTCCGTCGTCGTAAATTCTGCCGCTTCACCGCTGAAGACGTGAAAGAGATCGATTACAAAGATCTCAACACTCTGAAAGCCTACGTATCCGAGACCGGCAAAATTGTTCCAAGCCGCATCACCGGTACCAAAGCTCGTTATCAGCGTCAGCTGGCCACCGCTATCAAGCGCGCCCGCTTCCTGGCCCTGCTGGCCTACACCGACAGCCACGGCCGCTGAGACCGGGCAGTCGACACGTAGCAAAGGATTGAATGCATGCGGGCCATAGCTGAGTTCATCATGCGCGGCCGTATGCAGGCCACTCTGGTAGTGGCTGGATGCGCGGCATTGCCGCTGTTGTATTGGTTGGGTGCTGCCGCCGGATGCCTTGTGCTCCTGCGGCGCGGATTGAGGGACGCCCTGGGCGTTCTTGCTCTGGGACTGCTGCCGGCATTGGCCTGGTGGCTTTACTCCGACGACCCACGGGCACTTCTGGTGCTGCTGGGGGCTGCGAGCCTTGCGTTGGTTTTGCGCGCAAGCGAGTCCTGGAACCGCGTGCTGCTGGTCAGCATAGCGATGGGAGTGGTGTTTTCAGTGGTGTTGGGGACAGCTTTTGCTCCCCAGATCGAGATGCTGGCGCAGGCTTTGATCAAAGTCATGCCGTCGCTACTCGGCGATGTCTACCAGAAGTTGTCGGTAGACGAACAAGCGCGTTTCGCGTCCCTGATTGCACCGGTCCTGACCGGCCTGATTGCGGCGTTGTTGCAAATCGTCAGCTTGCTGAGCCTGCTTGTCGGGCGCTACTGGCAGGCGTTGTTGTACAACCCGGGCGGTTTTGGTCGCGAGTTTCGCGCCATCCGCCTCCCGCTGTTGCCGGCGATGTTGCTGCTGGCGTGCATGCTTCTGGGGCCGAACATCGGTCCGCAGTTGGCCATGTTGACGCCGTTGTGCAGCGTACCGCTGGTGTTCGCCGGGCTGGCCCTGATTCACGGGCTGGTGGCGCAGAAGCGACTGGCCAGGTTCTGGCTGGTGGGGTTGTACGTGACGCTGTTGCTGTTCATGCAACTGATCTATCCGTTGCTGGTGGTCCTGGCCATCGTCGACAGCCTGATTGATTTTCGCGGTCGTTCGGCACCGAAAGATGCCGATAACGCGAACGGTGAAGGTTAAAAGTTAAGAGGATTTTCACATGCAACTGATCCTTCTGGAAAAAGTCACCAACCTGGGCAACCTGGGTGACAAAGTGAACGTTAAGGCTGGTTACGGTCGTAACTACCTGCTGCCTTACGGCAAAGCTACCGCTGCGACCCCAGCCAACCTGGCTGCGTTCGAAGAGCGTCGCGCTGAGCTGGAAAAAGCTGCAGCAGATCGCAAAGCATCGGCTGAAAGCCGCGCTGCCCAACTGGCCGAGCTGGAAGTGACCATCACTGCCACCGCTGGCGACGAAGGCAAGCTGTTCGGTTCGATCGGTACTCACGACATCGCTGACGCACTGACCGCCTCCGGCGTTGAAGTGCAGAAGAGCGAAGTTCGTCTGCCGAACGGCACCATCCGCAACGTAGGCGAATTCGACGTAGCCGTGCACCTGCACGCCGAAGTTGAAGCCACCGTACGCGTTGTCGTGGTAGCAGCTTAAGCAGCACTTGTCGGCTGGCACCCTCGGGTGCTTGCCGGTAACATCGGGCACGATCCTGTTTACAGGTCGTGCCCTTTGTCTTTCTGGCATCCCAGTTTTTAAATTCTGATTCCAAGTGGCCATGAACGAAATCTCCGCTCCCGAGCAATACGATCTGCAAACTGCCGCGCTGAAAGTGCCGCCGCATTCCATCGAGGCCGAACAGGCCGTGCTCGGTGGTCTGATGCTGGACAACAACGCCTGGGAGCGCGTGCTCGATCAAGTCTCCGACGGTGATTTCTATCGACATGACCACCGCCTGATCTTCCGCGCGATCGCCAAACTGGCCGATCAGAACATGCCGATCGACGTCGTGACCCTGTCCGAGCAACTGGACAAGGAAGGCCAGACCTCGCAAGTCGGCGGCCTCGGCTATCTCGGCGAGCTGGCGAAAAACACCCCGTCCGTCGCCAACATCAAGGCCTATGCCCAGATCGTTCGCGAGCGGGCGACGCTGCGCCAGTTGATCGGCATCAGCACCGAAATCGCCGATAGCGCTTTCAATCCGGAAGGCCGTACCGCCGCCGAAATTCTCGATGAAGCCGAGCGCCAGATCTTCCAGATTGCCGAAGCCCGGCCAAAAACCGGTGGCCCGGTGGGCGTCAACGACCTGCTGACCAAGGCCATCGACCGTATCGACACCTTGTTCAACACCGACAACGCCATCACCGGCCTGTCCACCGGCTATACCGACCTCGACGAGAAAACCAGCGGCCTGCAACCGGCCGACCTGATCATCGTTGCAGGTCGTCCGTCCATGGGTAAAACCACCTTTGCGATGAACCTGGTGGAAAACGCCGTGCTGCGTAGCGAGAAGGCCGTCCTGGTGTACTCCCTCGAGATGCCAGGCGAATCGCTGATCATGCGTATGCTGTCTTCCCTCGGCCGCATCGACCAGACCAAGGTGCGTTCAGGTCAGTTGGAAGACGACGACTGGCCGCGCCTGACCTCGGCGGTCAACCTGCTCAACGATCGCAAGCTGTTCATCGACGATACCGCGGGCATCAGCCCGTCGGAAATGCGCGCCCGGACCCGCCGTCTGGTGCGCGAACACGGCGATGTCGGCCTGATCATGATCGACTACCTGCAGCTGATGCAGATTCCGGGTTCCAGCGGTGACAACCGGACCAACGAGATTTCCGAGATCTCCCGATCCCTGAAAGCCCTGGCCAAGGAATTCAACTGCCCGGTGGTGGCGCTCTCGCAGCTCAACCGTTCCCTGGAACAGCGGCCGAACAAGCGCCCGGTGAACTCCGACTTGCGGGAATCCGGAGCGATCGAGCAGGACGCCGACGTGATCATGTTCGTGTATCGCGACGAGGTGTATCACCCGGAAACCGAGCACAAGGGCATCGCCGAAATCATCATCGGCAAGCAGCGGAACGGGCCGATCGGCTTTATCCGCCTGGCCTTTATCGGTAAGTACACCCGATTCGAGAATCTCGCGCCGGGTAGCTATAACTTCGATGATGATGAGTAAGTTGTAGCGACTGTGCGGGCCTCTTCGCGAGCAGGCTCGCTCCCACAGGAACTTCATTCAACCTGTGGGAGCGAGCCTGCTCGCGAATGAGGTTCCACCAATTTCCGACCACAGCCGTCGGAATTGGTCAAAATTTGTGCTATATTCCGCGCCCGCGAAATTCAATGAAAGCCAACACCGGTTATCGACATGCAAGCAGCCAAGCCGTTATTTGACTATCCCAAGTACTGGGCCGAATGTTTCGGGCCAGCGCCGTTCCTGCCCATGAGCAGGGAGGAGATGGATCAGCTCGGCTGGGATTCCTGCGACATCATCATCGTCACCGGTGATGCCTACGTCGATCACCCGTCGTTCGGTATGGCGATCATCGGCCGGCTGCTGGAGTCCCAGGGCTTCCGCGTCGGGATCATTGCCCAGCCGAACTGGCAGTCCAAAGACGACTTCATGAAGCTCGGCGAGCCGAACCTGTTCTTCGGTGTCGCGGCCGGCAACATGGACTCGATGATCAACCGCTACACCGCGGACAAGAAAATCCGTTCCGACGATGCCTACACGCCGGGTGGCCTGGCCGGCAAGCGTCCGGACCGCGCCAGCCTGGTCTACAGCCAGCGCTGCAAGGAAGCCTACAAGCACGTGCCGATCGTGCTCGGCGGCATCGAAGCGTCGCTGCGCCGCATCGCGCATTACGACTACTGGCAGGACCGCGTGCGCAACTCGATCCTGATCGACGCCAGCGCCGACATCCTGCTCTACGGCAACGCCGAGCGCGCGATCGTCGAGGTCGCCCAGCGTCTGTCCTACGGTCACAAGATCGAAGACATCACCGACGTGCGCGGGACCGCGTTCATCCGTCGTGATACGCCGCAAGGCTGGTACGAAGTCGACTCCACGCGCATCGACCGTCCGGGCAAGATCGACAAGATCATCAACCCGTACGTCAACACCCAGGACACCCAGGCCTGCGCCATCGAGCAGGAAAAAGGTCCGGTTGAGGATCCGCAAGAAGCCAAGGTCGTGCAGATCCTCGCCAGCCCGCGCATGACCCGCGACAAGACCGTGATCCGTCTGCCGTCGGTGGAAAAGGTCCGCAATGACGCGGTGCTCTACGCCCACGCCAACCGCGTGCTGCACCTGGAAACCAACCCGGGCAACGCCCGCGCCTTGGTCCAGAAGCACGGCGAAGTCGACGTCTGGTTCAACCCGCCACCGATTCCGATGACCACCGAAGAAATGGACTACGTGTTCGGCATGCCTTATGCGCGCATTCCGCACCCGGCGTACGGCAAGGAGAAGATCCCGGCCTACGACATGATCCGTTTCTCGGTGAACATCATGCGTGGCTGCTTCGGCGGCTGCACCTTCTGCTCGATCACCGAGCACGAAGGGCGGATCATCCAGAACCGTTCCCACGAGTCGATCATTCGCGAAATCGAAGAAATTCGCGACAAGGTTCCCGGTTTTACCGGCGTAATCTCCGACCTCGGTGGCCCGACCGCGAACATGTACCGCATCGCCTGCAAGAGCCCGGAAATCGAATCCGCGTGCCGCAAGCCATCCTGCGTGTTCCCGGGCATCTGCCCGAACCTGAACACCGACCACTCGGCGCTGATCCAGCTGTACCGCAGTGCCCGTGAATTGCCGGGTGTGAAGAAGATCCTGATCGCTTCCGGCCTGCGTTATGACCTCGCGGTCGAGTCGCCGGAATACGTTAAAGAGCTGGTGACCCACCATGTCGGTGGTTACCTGAAGATCGCCCCGGAACACACCGAGGAAGGTCCGCTCAACCAGATGATGAAACCGGGCATCGGCAGCTATGACAAGTTCAAGCGCATGTTCGAGAAGTACTCCAAGGAAGCGGGCAAGGAGCAGTACCTGATTCCGTACTTCATCGCCGCCCACCCGGGCACCACCGATGAAGACATGATGAACCTGGCTCTGTGGCTCAAGGGCAACGGTTTCCGCGCCGACCAGGTGCAGGCGTTCTACCCGTCGCCGATGGCCACCGCCACCGCGATGTACCACTCGGGCAAGAACCCGCTGCGCAAGGTCACCTACAAGAGTGACGCGGTGACCATCGTCAAGAGCGAGGAGCAGCGTCGTCTGCACAAGGCGTTCTTGCGTTATCACGACCCGAAAGGCTGGCCGATGCTGCGTGAAGCACTGACCCGCATGGGTCGCGCCGACCTGATCGGGCCGGGCAAGAACCAGTTGATTCCTTTGCACCAGCCGTCGACCGACAGCTACCAGAGCGCCCGTCGCAAGAATTCGACGCCAGCCGGCAGCCATAAAGTGGCCAAGGAAAAGACCACCAAGATCCTCACCCAGCACACTGGCCTGCCACCGCGTGCCAGCGATGGCGGCAACCCGTGGGACAAGCGCGAACAGGCCAAGGCGGCGGCGTTCGCCCGCAACCAGCAGGCGGCCAAGGAACGCAAGGACGCGGCCAAGGGCAAGGGGCCGAAGCCGGCTCGCAAGCCCGTCGTACCGCGCTAAGCCTCGCCTGCGCTGAACAGAACGCCAACCTTCGGGTTGGCGTTTTGCATTCCGGGCTTGAAAGGTATGCGAGGGCTGCTGGCCCCTTCGCGAGCAAGCCCGCTCCCACAGGTTTAGAGGCGTTCGCAAAATTTGTATTCGACTCGGACACTGTGGGAGCGGGCTTGCTCGCGAAGGGGCCGACTCAGGCGACGATTTCGTAGCTGGCTGCCACATATACGTGCAATCGCCTTCAATCATTTTTCTGCATCGCCCGATTTTGGTGCTGTACTGCCTCCAGTAATCGAAGAAAGCGCCAGCGCTGCTGGATGGCATAAGTCTTGCGCGCTTTCCAATACGCTCAAGGCTCGCAGGAGGCACGCCGTGTCGATTCATGTCGCATTGCACCATGTCACGCATTACCGCTATGACCGCGCTGTCGAGCTCGGCCCGCAGATTGTTCGCCTGCGTCCCGCCGCCCACAGCCGCACGCGGATTCTGTCTTATGCGCTGAAAGTCTCGCCCGAACAGCACTTCATCAACTGGCAGCAGGACCCTCAGGGCAATTACCTGGCGCGACTGGTGTTCCCGGAGAAAACCGATGAATTGCGCATTGAAGTCGATCTGCTGGCAGAAATGGCGATCTTCAATCCGTTCGACTTCTTCCTCGAACCCTACGCGGAAAAGATCCCCTTCACCTATGCCGCAGATGAGCGCAAGGAACTGGCGCCGTACCTGGAAACCCTGCCCCTGACGCCGAAATTCAAGGCCTATCTGGACGGCATCGACCGCACACCATTGCCCGCCGTGGACTTTCTCGTCGCCCTCAACCAGCGCCTGAGCGAAGACATCGACTACCTGATTCGCATGGAACCCGGCGTGCAGACGCCGGAACACACCCTCGAACACGCCTCCGGTTCCTGCCGCGACTCGGCATGGTTGTTGGTGCAACTGCTGCGCAACCTCGGACTGGCGGCGCGCTTCGTGTCGGGT
Organism: Pseudomonas sp. GW456-E7; assembly: GCF_059424105.1. NCBI lineage: Bacteria > Pseudomonadati > Pseudomonadota > Gammaproteobacteria > Pseudomonadales > Pseudomonadaceae > Pseudomonas > Pseudomonas sp. GW456-E7. The sequence continues at coordinate 230,521 of NZ_JBWKZB010000001.1, forward strand.
TACCTGATCCAGCTCACCGCCGACGTGAAAAGTCTCGACGGCCCGTCGGGCACCGAAGTGGATTTCACCGACCTGCACGCCTGGTGCGAGGTGTACTTGCCCGGTGCCGGCTGGATCGGCCTGGACGCTACCTCCGGGCTGTTTGCCGGTGAAGGACATATTCCGTTGGCCTGTAGTCCCGATCCGTCTTCTGCGGCGCCGATCAGTGGCCTGGTGGAACCCTGCGCGTGCGAATTCAGCCACGAAATGTCCGTGGAGCGGATTTGGGAAGCGCCGCGGGTCACCAAGCCCTACACCGACGACCAGTGGCTGGCGATTCAAGCCCTGGGTCGACAGATCGATGCCGACTTGCTGGAGGGCGACGTGCGCCTGACCATGGGCGGCGAGCCGACCTTTGTGTCCATCGATGACCCGGACGGCGCCGAGTGGAATACCGCGGCACTGGGGCCGGATAAACGGCGGTTGTCCGCCGAACTGTTCCAGCGCATGCGTAAACATTACGCGCCCAATGGACTGGTGCATTTCGGGCAGGGCAAGTGGTATCCCGGCGAGCAACTGCCGCGCTGGTCGCTCAATTGTTACTGGCGCCGCGACGGCGTGCCGATCTGGCACAACAGCGCGCTGATCGCTGACGAGCAACAAGACTACGGCGCCGATGGCGCGCTGGCCGGACGTTTTCTGGCGAGCGTCGCCGAACGCCTGAAAATTCCGACACGCTTCGTTTTTCCAGCCTACGAAGACAATTTCTATTACCTCTGGCGCGAAGGAATGCTGCCGCAAAACGTCAGCGCCGAAGATTCGCGTCTGGAGGAACCGTTGGAGCGGGCGCGTCTGCGCAAAGTGTTCAGCCAGGGGTTGGATAAGGTAAATGGCCAGGTCCTTCCGCTGGCGCGCACCGCCAAGGGCGATCAGTGGCAGAGCGGCCGCTGGTATCTGCGCGAAGAGCACTGCCGTCTGGTGCCGGGGGACTCGCCGCTGGGCTATCGCTTGCCGCTGGGGTCGCAACCCTGGGTGAAAGCGGCGGAGTATCCATTCATTCATGCCCAAGACCCGAATCAGGCGTTCCCACCGCTGCCTGACACCGGTCAGCTTCAGAGCCAAGGCGCAGCAGTTACAGAAGAGCGTGCGCCAAAAATCGATGAGTCCGCCGACTGGCTGACCCGCACGGCCTTCTGTGCCGAGGCGCGGGAAGGCCGGTTGTACCTGTTCATGCCGCCGCTGGAGCGGGTCGAGGACTACCTTGAGCTGGTCGCTGCCATCGAAGCCACCGCTGAAGAACTGATGTGCCCGGTATTGCTGGAGGGCTATGAGCCGCCGAGCGATCCACGCCTGAGCAACTTCCGCATCACCCCGGACCCAGGGGTGATCGAGGTCAACGTGCAGCCGTCCGCGACCTGGGATGAATTGGTCGAGCGCACCGAGTTCCTCTACGAAGAAGCGCGCCAGACCCGCCTGACCACCGAGAAATTCATGATCGACGGCCGGCACACCGGTACGGGTGGCGGTAACCATTTCGTGCTGGGCGGTGCGACCCCGGGGGACTCGCCGTTTCTGCGTCGCCCGGATCTGCTGCGCAGCCTGATCAGCTACTGGCACAACCACCCGTCCTTGTCCTACCTGTTTTCCGGATTGTTCATCGGCCCGACGTCCCAGGCGCCCCGCGTCGACGAAGCGCGCAACGATGCCTTGTACGAACTGGAAATCGCCTTCGCGCAGATGCCTGAAGCGGGTGAGGAATCTCCGCCATGGCTGGTGGATCGACTGCTGCGCAACCTGCTGATCGATGTCACCGGCAACACCCATCGCGCCGAGTTCTGCATCGACAAGCTCTATTCGCCGGACGGTGCCACCGGCCGCCTCGGATTGCTGGAGCTGCGTGCGTTCGAGATGCCGCCCCATGCCCGCATGAGCCTGGCGCAACAATTGCTGCTGCGGGCACTGGTGGCGCGTTTCTGGCGCGAGCCCTATGCACCGCCAAAACTGGCGCGCTGGGGCACGGAGCTGCACGATCGCTTCCTGTTGCCGCACTTTATCGAGCAGGATTTTGCCGATGTCATCGTCGACCTCAACGCCGCCGGTTATCCGGTGCGTGCCGAATGGTTCGCCGCGCATCTGGAGTTTCGTTTTCCCAAGGTGGGCGATTACGCCGTCAGTGGTATTGCCCTGGAACTGCGCCAGGCGCTCGAGCCCTGGCACGTGCTGGGCGAAGAGGGCGCCATGGGCGGCACGGTGCGTTATGTGGATTCGTCGCTGGAGCGTTTGCAGGTCAAGCTCAGCGGCTTGCCACCCCAGCGTTACCTGCTGACCTGCAACGGCATTCCTGTTCCATTGCAACCCACGGGGCGGGTCGGCGAATTCGTCGCGGGCGTGCGTTTTCGTGCCTGGCAACCGGCCAACTGCCTGCAGCCGACCATCCCGGTCCACGCGCCGCTGGTGTTCGACTTGCTGGATACCTGGATGCAGCGCTCGCTGGGCGGCTGCCAGTACCACGTCGCCCATCCGGGCGGGCGCAATTACGACAGCTTGCCGGTCAATGCCAACGAGGCCGAGAGCCGCCGGATGGCGCGCTTCTTCCGCATCGGACACACGCCAGGGAAACTGCCTGTACCCCCTCTGGACATTAACGATGAGCTACCGATGACGCTCGATTTGCGACGTTTCTAAACCGTCCGCGACGCTGGGATTTTTCGTCTATCCGGGCGTCACGAGCCTGCGCTAGTCTGACCGAACATTGCTGTCTACCGAGCTTTCCATGCCTGACCTGCTAGACCGCTACCCGCTGACGGCGGGCACCTATCACGAACTGCTCGACGACAGTGGCGCCGTGCGCCCGCACTGGCGCCGGCTGTTCGAGCAGTTGCAACGCAGCACGCCGGCGCAATTGGTGCAGCGCCAGGCCCTGCTGACCCGGCAAATCCAGGAAAACGGCGTTACCTATAACGTCTATGCCGACCCCAAGGGCGCTGACCGGCCATGGGAGCTGGATCTGCTACCCCATGTGATCGCTGCCGATGAGTGGCAACAGTTGTCGGCCGGCATCGCGCAGCGGGCGCGCTTGCTCAATGCCGTGCTGGCTGACCTTTACGGTCCGCAACGGCTGATTGCCGAAGGTCTGCTGCCTGCCGAGCTGGTGTTCGGTCACAACAATTTCCTTTGGCCCTGTCAGGGCATCAGCCCCCCTGACGGAGCCTTTCTGCACCTGTATGCCGTGGACCTGGCGCGTACACCCGATGGCCGCTGGTGGGTCACGGCGGACCGTACCCAGGCGCCTTCGGGTGCCGGGTATGCGCTGGAAAACCGCACGATCGTGTCCCGGGCCTTTCCCGAGTTGTACCGTGATTTGAAGGTGCAACACCTGGCGGGATTCTTCCGCACCTTGCAGGAAACGTTGGCGCGTCAGGCCCCGAGTGACGAGGACGCACCCTTGGTGGTGGTGCTGACACCAGGGCGTTTCAACGAAAGCTATTTCGAACATCTGTACCTGGCGCGTCAGCTGGGTTATCCGCTGGTGGAGGGCGGCGACCTGACGGTGCGCGATGCCACGGTCTACCTGAAGACCCTGAGTGGACTGCGCCGGGTGCACGCGATCATGCGTCGGCTCGACGATGACTTCTGCGACCCCCTGGAACTGCGCACCGATTCGGCCCTCGGAGTCCCGGGCCTGCTGGAAGCGGTGCGGCAGGGGCGGGTGCTGGTGGCCAACGCCCTAGGCAGTGGAGTGCTGGAATCGCCGGGCTTGTTGGGTTTCCTGCCGAAGATCAATCAGTTCCTGTTCGGCGAAGAGCTGATCCTGCCGTCCATCGCCACCTGGTGGTGCGGTGAAGCGCCGGTATTGGCCCAGGCCCTGGAAAAACTACCGGAGCTGCTGATCAAACCGGCGTTTCCGTCCCAGAGCTTTGCACCGGTATTCGGCCGCGACTTGAGTGAAAAACAGCGCCAGGAGCTCGCCGAGCGCATGCAGGCACGGCCATACGCTTATGTGGCGCAAGAACTTGCGCAATTGTCCCAGGCGCCGATCTGGCAAGCCGAAGACGGTCAACTGCAACCCCGGGCCATCGGCATGCGCGTGTATGCGGTGGCCAGCCGCGAGGGATATCGGGTGTTGCCCGGTGGCTTGACCCGGGTCGCCGCACAAGCCGATGCCGAAGTGGTGTCGATGCAAAGCGGCGGCGCCAGCAAGGACACCTGGGTGTTGGGCGATCGAGCGCCCAGTGGCGAGCAATGGAAGGCCCAGCGCAACATCGGCGTGCATGACCTGGTGCGGCGCGATCCATATCTGCCATCGCGGGTGGTGGAAAACCTGTTCTGGTTTGGTCGTTACTGCGAACGTTGCGACGACAGTGCCCGTTTGCTGCGCATCATGCTCGCACGCTATGTCGACGGCGACGACCCGCAAGCCTTGCAGGCCGCAGTCGATCTCGGCGAACGGCTGATGCTGCTGCCCGATGAGGGCGAATTACCCGAACGCCTGTTGGCGGCATTGCTCGGTGACGACTGGCCGTTCAGCCTGCGCTCCAATCTACAACGCTTGCAGTGGGCCGCTTCGCAGGTGCGCGGCAAGCTCTCGCGGGAAAACTGGCAGGCGCTGGTGGAGTTGCAGCGCGAAGCCATGGAGCTGGAAACCGAAGAACCGGATTTCGGCGAGTTGCTGGATTTCCTCAACCGTCTGGTGATGTCCCTGGCGGCGCTGTCCGGTTTTGCCCTGGACGACATGACCCGGGACGAAGGCTGGCGTTTCCTGATGATTGGCCGGCGGATAGAGCGCCTGCAATTTCTCAGCGGAAGCCTGGCGGCGTTCCTGCGGGGCGCCGGGGTCTTCGATCAGGCCGGGCTGGAATGGTTGCTGGAACTGGGTAACAGCAGCATCACCTACCGGTCGCGCTATCTGGCGGTCGCGCAGCTGATCCCGGTGCTCGACCTGTTGTTGCTCGACGAGCAGAACCCTCACGCCGTGTTGTTCCAGCTGAAACTGGTGACGCGCACCCTCAAGCGTCTCAATGACGACTTTGGCGTACCGCGTGAAACAGTACTGCCGCAATTGGTCGAGCGTTTGGCGCGATTCGATCTTGGCTGCCTGGAAAACCCGCTGTTCGGCGACGCCAGTGTTCGCGCCGCCATCGAAGGGTTGGCCGCACTGTTGCAAGAGATCGCCGACGCCAGCGGGCAAGTTTCCGATCGCCTGGCGCTGCGGCATTTCGCCCATGTCGACGATGTCAGCCAGCGCACGGTGTCCGTGTGATGAGCGCCCGCTACCAGATTTTCCACGACACCCATTATCACTACGACAGCCCGGTGTCCCTGGCCCAGCAACTGGCGCATTTGTGGCCACGGCCTTGTGCCTGGCAGCGCTGCACCGACCGGCAATTGCAAATCAGCCCACAGCCGACCTCGCGTCGCGATGAGCTGGATGTATTCGGCAATCCGCTGACCCGGCTGGCATTCGAGCGTCCCCACGATGAGTTGCTGGTCAACGCCAGTCTCACCATCGAAGTGTTGCCCCGACCTGTGCCGGACTTCAGTGGGTCTGCGGCGTGGGAAGACACACGAAGCGCGCTGACCTACAGCAGCCAACCGTTGTCGCCAGAGTTGCTCGAAGCCTGTCGATACCGGTTCGAATCGCCGTATGTGCATTTGAAGAAAAACTTCGTCGAATTCTCGCAAAGCTGTTTTCCACCCGGTCGACCGTTGTTGCTCGGCGTGCAGGCGCTGATGGAGAAAATCTTCAGCGAATTCACCTTCGATGCTGAAGCTACCCAAGTGGCGACGCCACTGGTGGAAGTGCTGGAGCGCCGACGCGGGGTCTGTCAGGACTTTGCTCACCTGATGCTCGCTTGCGTGCGTTCCCGTGGATTGGCCGCGCGCTATATCAGCGGCTACCTGCTGACCCAGCCACCACCGGGCCAGCCACGGCTGATCGGTGCCGATGCGTCCCACGCCTGGGTATCGGTGTTTTGCCCGGTGTCGGGGTGGGTGGATTTCGATCCGACCAACAATGTGCAGCCGGCGCTGGAGCACATCACCCTGGCCTGGGGCCGGGATTTTTCCGATGTGTCGCCGTTGCGGGGGGTAATTCTGGGAGGAGGGAACCACGACCCGGAAGTTCGGGTAACCGTGATGCCACTGGAATAACGAAAATCAACTGTGGGAGCGAGCTTGCTCGCGATAGCGGTGTGTCAGTCAGTTTGATATTAGATGTGCAGCCTTCATCGCGAGCAAGCTCGCTCCCACAGGGAATTACGGTGTGTTTGAGTCATACGATCGGCCTGTGAGGATCGGCAGCCAAGCTGCCAATCCATTACACAGATCCGGTGGGCCAGATCAGATCAACCGGCCCGGAGGTTCTCAGGCGTCGGGCGTCGAGTCTTTCGGTGCATCAACATCGTCTTCTGCCGCCACTTCACCCTCAGGGTTCAGTGCCGCTTCTTCAGCTGTAGCTTTCTTGCGCTGAAGCTTTTCCTCTTTCTTCTGCTCCTTGGCCAAGTCTCTCTGACGTTTGGCGAAGGAATAATTAGGTTTAGCCATGGGCGATCCTCTGGGGTCGAAGGTGAGGTTGAGCGGCGCATATTCTGCCCTGTATCGGTACCGAGCCGTTAGCTGGGTTTTTGCTCGGCCCACTTTGGCGCTACGGACGGTTGCCAGGCATCCAGAGCATCGAGCAGGTTTTGCGGCGATTCGCTCACTTGCAGCATGTCACGGTGCTGCCCGCGAACGAAGCCTTCGCCGACGATGTGATCAAGAAAAGACGTCAATTTGCTGTAGAAACCGTTCACTTCCAGCAATCCCAGCGGTTTTCCGTGGTAGCCGAGTTGGCCCCAGGTCCAGACTTCGAACAGTTCTTCGAGGGTGCCAAGGCCACCGGGCAGCGCGATAAAGGCATCGCTGAGTTCGGCCATCCGCGCCTTGCGCGCGTGCATGCCATCGACAACTTCCAGGCGGGTCAGGCCGCTGTGGCCGATTTCCTTGTCCTTGAGGCTTTGCGGGATGATGCCGATCACTTCACCGCCGGCCGCCAGGGCCGCATCAGCGACGATGCCCATCAGCCCCACGGCGCCACCGCCATACACCAGGGTCAGCTTGCGTTCGGCCAGGGCCTGGCCAAGGGCCACGGCGGCCTCGCGGTAAGCCGGGTGGGTGCCGGTGCTGGCGCCACAAAATACACAAACGGATGTTAAAGACATGCCTTGCTCCATGGTCGATCAGGGCCACAGAGTAAAGGCAGGCGCGCGTCACTCCAAGGGCTAGACTTGGTGTTTTGGCGTTTCGTACGTACCGCTGGCGCCGCAGGCGTAGGCGGCCAGCAAACTGCACAACAGGCTGTTGATCGACATGACAGGCATTCCATTTGAAGGGGGACGGCCTGATGATAGGCCCGGGCCAGACACTTGGCCGGTAGATATTTCGTATCGGTGCCATAGCGCGAAAGTTGTATACAATTTTTGATTCAAGTCATATGAACTTGCGAAGTTTTCAGGCAGTCTTCTGTTTATTCGCGATTTCGTTAACCCTGCCTTGGAGATTCACCATGTTTGCCAAACTTGTTGCGGTATCCCTGTTGACACTGGCCAGCAGCCAATTGATGGCTGCCGAGTGCAAAGTCACTGTCGACTCCACCGACCAGATGTCTTTCGACACGAAGGCCATTGAAATCGACAAGAGCTGCAAGACGTTTACCGTGGAACTCAAGCACTCCGGCAGCTTGCCGAAGAACGTCATGGGCCATAACTGGGTGCTGAGTAAAGAAGCCGACATGCAGCCGATCGCCACCGATGGCCTGAGCGCCGGCATCGACAAGAACTACCTGAAAGAAGGCGACGCCCGTGTGATCGCCCACACCAAGATCATCGGCGCCAAGGAAACCGATTCGGTGACCTTCGACGTGTCCAAGCTCGCGGCCGGTGAAAAGTACGGGTTCTTCTGCTCGTTCCCGGGCCACATCTCGATGATGAAAGGCACCGTGACCCTGAAGTAATCAGGTAAACCGCGTCATCGTTCTTCGCGAGCAGGCTCGCTCCCACATTTAGACCGCGATCAAATGTGGGAGCGAGCCTGCTCGCGAAGGGGCCAGAAGCATCGACGCATGCTTTGGCCCAAGAAAAAGCCCGCTGAAGCTCAACACTTCAGCGGGCTTTTTCATTCACTCACGCTTCAAGGCGCAAACGGCATCACACGCTTGTGATGGGTCTTGTTGTAGGTGTCGCAAATGATCTTGAACGCTTCCTCACGCACTGGATGGCCGTGCAGGAACGCGTCGATCTCGGCATAGGTCACGCCGTGGGAGGCTTCGTCCGGTTTGCCGGGCGACAGGTCTTCAAGGTCCGCCGTCGGGACTTTTTCCACCAGCGATTCCGGCGCGCCGAAGCTGCGGGCGATGGAGCGGACCTGGTTTTTCACCAGACCGCTCAGTGGCGCCAGGTCGCAGGCGCCGTCACCGAACTTGGTGAAGAACCCCATCACCGCTTCCGCCGCGTGATCGGTGCCGATCACCAGGCCATGGGCCGCGCCGGCGATGGTGTACTGGGCGACCATGCGCATGCGCGCCTTGGTGTTGCCGAGCACGAAGTCCACCGACACCGCATGTTTGCCTTCGAAGGCCGCCACTTCATTGGCCAGGGCCTTGACCGCCGGACCGATGTTCACGGTGTGACGCTCGTCCGGCTTGATGAAATCCACCGAAGCCTGGGCGTCGTGTTCATCGAACTGGGTTTCGTAGGGCAGGCGCACGGCAATGAATTTGTACGCGGCATCACCGCTGCGCTGGCGCAGTTCACGCACGGCTCGCTGGGCAAGCAGGCCGGCGGTCAGGGAGTCGACACCGCCACTGATGCCCAGGACCAGGGTCTTGAGCCCGGAGTTGACCAGGCAGTCCTGAATGAAGGTCACCCGCCGGGCGACTTCGGCCTCAAGGGCGGCTTCGTCGGCGAATGGCGGCTGGACCTTGAGCTGTTCAGCAATCTCACGCTGTACGGCTTGCATGAATTCACTCCTTGCTTGATGGACTTGAAAGGGCGGCAGGTACTTGGAAAACGTGTCGCAAGTACGCGACGAAATTCGGGTCTTTGCAGTGCGTCTTGCCGGGCTCGTCCGAGATCTTCGCCACCGGCTGGCCGTTGCAGGCGGCCATTTTAAGCACGATGCTCATCGGTTCGACACCCGGAATGTCACAGGTCAGGTTGGTGCCGATGCCGAAGCTGACATTGATCCGACCGCGCAACGCCCGGAATATCTCCAGGGCCCTGGGCAGGGTCAGGCTGTCGGAGAAGGTCAGGGTCTTGCTCATCGGGTCGATGCCCAGCTTGTGATAGTGGGCGATGGCTTTTTCCGCCCAGACCACCGGATCGCCCGAGTCGTGGCGCAAACCGTCGAAAAGCTTGGCGAAAAACAGATCGAAATCGCCGAGGAAGGCATCCATGGTGATGCAGTCGGTCAGGGCAATTCCCAGCAGGCCACGGTATTCGCGGACCCAGCAATCGAGTGCGGCGATCTGGCTGTCGATCAGCCGCGGGCCGAGCTGCTGGTGGGCCATGATCCATTCGTGGGCCATGGTGCCCAGGGGCTTCATGTCCAACTCCCGGGACAGGTGCACGTTGCTGGTGCCGACAAAGCGTCCGGGGAAGTCGTGCTTGAGCACATTCACCACTTCTTCCTGTACGCGATACGAGAAGCGGCGGCGCGTGCCGAAATCGGCCACCTGCAATTCGGACAATTCATCACTGCTGGCGTTGGCACTCAGCCAGTCGAACTTGCGGTAGAGCTGCTCGCGGGCCTGCTCCAGTACGACTTCGCGGTAGCGATAACGATTGCGTACCTCGCTGACCAGCGCCAGCAGCGGCACTTCGAACAGGATCACATGCAGCCAGGGGCCGCGCAGGCGGATGACCAGCTCGCCGTTTTCGATACCGGTGTGGAGGTAGCGCAGGTTGAAGCGAAACAAACCGAGAAAGCGCAGGAAATCCGGCTTCAGGAAGCTGATGCGTTCCAGAAAGCTCAATTGATCGGCGCTCAGGCTCAGTTCGGCCAGGCGCTCGATCTGGAAACGGATCTCCGCCAGGTAGGGGCGCAAATCCTCGCCGTTACGGCAACGAAACTCCCATTCGACTTCGACGTTGGGGTAGTTGTGCAGCACCGCCTGCATCATCGTCAGTTTGTAGAAGTCGGTGTCGAGCAGGTTCTGCACGATGCGATCGGCAAACACACTCTCGCTCATAACGGGGGTTCTCCACATTGAATAGAGCTAGTGGCGCACAACGGTGGTGGGGATTGCCAGCAATTTTTCAGACTGCCCCAGATCCTTGTGGGAGCGAGCTTGCTCGCGATAGCGGACTGACAGGCAATTCAAGTATTGAATGTAATGACGCCATCGCGAGCAAGCTCGCTCCCACAGGGAATGTGAAAAGGCTCAATGTTGTGGAGCCTCCGGGCTATCGATCTGCTCCAGCATCCACTTCACAAAGTCCCGCACCTTCGGCACTTCCGCCGAATGCTCCGGGTATGCAAGGTAATAGGCATCGCTGCTGGGCATTGCATGCTGCCAGGGAATGACCAGCTTGCCGTCGGCCAGTTCCTCCTCCACCAGAAAGCGCGGTAGCAGCGCCACGCCGCAGCCAACCTGGGCGGCGCGGATGCACATGTAAAAGGTTTCGAAACGCGGGCCGTGGTAGCTGTGCTCGGTGTGGTAGCCCTGGTGGTCGAACCAGTCATGCCAGGCCTGGGGGCGGGAGGCGTTTTGCAGCAGGACCAGGTCGGTCAGTTGCGTCGGGTCGGTGAACGGCGTGTCCGGCAGGCTACCCGGGGCACACACTGGCACCAGCTCTTCGCCGAACAGCTTCAGGCATTCGGTGCCTGGCCGCGAGCCCTGGCCGAAGTAGAACGCCAGGTCGCTGCGACCTTGCAGCAGGTCGTCGGCTTCCTGCTCGCTGCACAGGTCCAGATGGATCGACGGGTGCCGCAGACGCCAGCCTTTCAGGCGCGGTACCAGCCAGCGCGCGCCGAAAGTGGGCGGCGTCGAAACCCGCAGGACTTCGGTTTCGCCACCGTAGGAACGCAGGTAATGGGTCGACATCTCGACCTGAGTGAGGATTTTTCGCACTTCAACCAGGTACAGATCGCCGGCCGGCGTCATCTGCAGGCGGCGGCGCACCCGGCGGAACAGCAGGTGCTGCAACAGCTCCTCGAGTTGCGCGACCTGTTTGCTCACGGCGCTCTGGGTCAGGTTCAGCTCTTCGGCAGCCCGGGTGAAGCTCAAATGTCGGGTGACGGCTTCGAAGCACTGCAGCGCAGCGATCGATGGCAGGTAGCGTTTATTCAGCATGGGCGGTCCTTGGTTCTTGTTTCTTATTGCCAGCAATGCACAGCATGAATAAACGGAATGATATCTCTCTTAAAGGTCGTTTGTTGAGTAACCTCCGGGCAGCTAAAACTACAGGTCTGATCAGCCGTGAATTTCCGGCTGCACGTGTTCTGTCTTTTGCTTGAGGAGTGACCCATGGTTGCCGCATTGCTTGATCGTCTAGGTGTGAACCCGGCCCTGTACCAGAACGGCAAAGTGCCGGTGCATTCGCCGGTCGATGGCAGCAGGATCGCCGCCGTGAACTGGGAAGGCGCGGCTGAAGTCGAGCAGCACATCAGTCGCGCAGATCATGCGTTCGAACTGTGGCGCAAGGTTCCGGCACCGCGCCGTGGTGAGTTGGTGCGTCAATTCGGTGAAGTGCTGCGCGAATACAAGGCCGACCTCGGCGAGCTGGTGTCCTGGGAAGCCGGCAAGATCACTCAGGAAGGCCTGGGTGAAGTTCAGGAAATGATCGACATCTGCGACTTCGCCGTCGGCCTGTCCCGTCAACTGTACGGTTTGACCATCGCTTCCGAGCGCCCAGGCCACCACATGCGTGAAACCTGGCACCCGCTGGGCGTTGTCGGGGTGATCAGTGCCTTCAACTTCCCGGTTGCGGTCTGGGCCTGGAACACCACGCTGGCGCTGGTGTGCGGTAACCCGGTGGTGTGGAAACCGTCGGAAAAGACCCCGCTCACCGCGCTGGCCTGCCAGGCGCTGTTCGACCGCGTCGTGAAGAACTTCAGCGATGCGCCTGCGAATTTGTGCCAGGTAGTGATCGGCGGTCGCGATGCCGGCGAAGCCTTGGTGGACGACCCACGCGTAGCCCTGATCAGCGCCACCGGCAGCACCCGCATGGGCCGCGAAGTGGCACCGAAAGTGGCCGCGCGCTTTGCCCGCAGCATTCTCGAACTGGGCGGTAACAACGCCATGATCCTCGGCCCGAGCGCCGACCTGGACATGGCCGTTCGCGCGATCCTGTTCAGCGCCGTCGGCACCGCCGGTCAGCGCTGCACCACCCTGCGTCGACTGATCGCTCATGAATCGGTGAAAGAAGAAATCGTCACCCGCCTGAAAGCCGCTTACTCGAAAGTGCGTATCGGCCATCCGCTGGAAGGCAACCTGGTCGGCCCGCTGATCGACAAGCAAAGCTTCGACAACATGCAGGATTCGCTGGAGCAGGCCTTGAGCGAAGGCGGCAAAGTCTTCGGCGGCAAGCGTCAGCTGGAAGACCAGTTCCCGAACGCTTACTACGTGTCGCCGGCCATCGTCGAAATGCCGGAGCAGAGCGATGTGGTCTGCCACGAAACCTTCGCCCCGATCCTGTACGTGGTCGGCTACACCGACTTCCAGGAAGCGCTGCGCCTGAACAACGCCGTGCCACAAGGCCTGTCCTCGTGCATCTTCACCACCGATGTGCGTGAAGCCGAGCAGTTCATGTCGGCGGTGGGCAGCGACTGCGGCATCGCCAACGTCAACATCGGCCCGAGCGGTGCGGAAATCGGTGGCGCGTTTGGCGGCGAGAAAGAAACTGGCGGCGGTCGTGAATCCGGCTCTGACGCATGGCGCGGCTACATGCGCCGCCAGACCAACACCGTGAACTATTCGCTGGAGTTGCCGTTGGCTCAAGGGATCACCTTCGACTGAGTCTGTAGATGATCCCCTGTAGGAGCTGCCGAAGGCTGCGATCTTTTTGAAACAAAATCAAAAGATCGCAGCCTTCGGCAGCTCCTACAGGGGAATGATGTGTTTGTTAGGTTTCTGTTGGAGTCTGGCAATGCCGTTACGCGAAGAGTGTCTGTGGGAAAAACTGACGCCGCAGAGGCCGGACAATTCGGCCCTCAAGGGTGAGGTCACGGTGGATGTCTGCGTCATCGGCGCCGGGTTTACCGGTTTGTCGGCGGCGGTGCATCTGCTGGAGCAAGGCAAGACCGTTTGTGTGCTGGAGGCCCATCGTGCCGGCCATGGTGGTTCGGGGCGCAACGTCGGGCTGGTCAATGCCGGGATGTGGATTCCCCCGGACGAGATCGAAGCCGGGTTCGGCACTGAGGTCGGCAGCCAGCTCAACCGCATGCTTGGGGCGGCGCCATCCCTGGTGTTCAGCCTTGTGGACAAATACAACATCGATTGCCAGTTGCGCCGCGAAGGCACGCTGCACATGGCGCACAACGCCCGTGGCGAAGCCGACTTGCGCAGTCGTGAAGAACAATGGAAACGTCGCGGTGCGCCGGTTGAGCTGCTCACTGGTCAGGCCTGCGAGCAAGCCACCGGCACGAAAAAGATCGCCGCGGCATTGCTCGATCGCCGCGCCGGCACGCTCAACCCGATGGCCTACACCACCGGGTTGGCCAAGGCGGCTATCGGCCTGGGTGGTCAATTGTTCGATCATTCCCCGGTCACCCGCCTCGAACGCCAGGGCCAGCGCTGGTCGGTGCAAACCGCCCAGGGTTCGGTGATGGCCGAGAAAGTGGTGATTGCCTCCAATGCCTACACCGAAGGCGACTGGACGGAACTGCGGCGCAATTTCTTCCCCGGTTATTACTATCAGGTGGCCTCGGTGCCGCTGACCGAAGAAGCCGCCCGGCAAATTCTGCCCGGTGGCCAGGGTTCCTGGGACACCCGACAGGTGCTCAGCAGTATCCGTCGAGATAAAGACGGTCGCCTGTTGCTTGGCAGCCTGGGTAATGGCAATCAGAAGCCGACCTGGTTCCTCAAGGCCTGGGCCGACCGGGTGCAGCAGCACTATTTCCCGTACCTCAAGCCGGTGGAATGGGAGTGCACCTGGACCGGCCGCATCGCCTTCACCCCCGATCATTTGATGCGCCTGTTCGAACCGGCACCCGGTTTGGTGGCAGTCACCGGTTACAACGGGCGGGGCGTGACCACGGGAACGGTGGTCGGCAAGGCCTTTGCCGATTACCTGTGTAACGGAAATCCTCAAGCGCTGCCGATTCCTTTCGCGCCCATGCAGCCATTGGCCGGGGTGGGGTTGCGCAGCTGTCTGTACGAGGCGGGATTCTCGCTGTATCACGCAGGCCAGTGCCTGCGGATCGTGATCTGAATGTTGATTTTTGCAGTGGGGAAGCGGCGCTTTTTCGATCTGCAGCTAGCCTGTAGTGGTGCGGGTTGTAGCAGTCTCGCACCAGCAGTGTGCACTTCGGTGACGCACGTTGTTACAGGCTGGTTGCACGTCGTTTAAAGCCGCGGTTGCAATGATGGCGCAGGCGGGTTGCGCCTCAAAAAAATTATGGTTTTACCTTCCGCGGTTTAGACGGTTGCACGCCCAATGAAAATGGGATCGAAACAGTCGAAATAACAAGAAAGCAGCGACTTTTTTCAGAATAAAAAACCGATGGCACGGCCCTTGCTCTGAGCATTCATTGAAGTCGCAGTGCCAATTAAAAAAACCATGGAGCACCACCTCATGTCCCAGACGTTTTACAAGAAAGGCTTTCTGGCCCTCGCAGTGGCAACTGCGCTGGGTGTTTCTGCGTTTGCTCAGGCTGACATCAAGATCGGCGTAGCGGGACCAATGACAGGCGCCAACGCGGCATTTGGCGAACAGTACATGAAGGGTGCACAAGCGGCGGCCGATGCGGTCAACGCGTCGGGCGGGGTCAACGGGGAAAAAATCGTACTGGTCAAGGGCGATGACGCCTGCGAACCGAAACAGGCTGTAACGGTCGCCAAGGACCTGACCAACCAGAAAGTCGCCGGCGTGGTCGGTCACTTCTGCTCCTCGTCGACCATCCCGGCTTCCGAGATCTACGACGAAGCAGGCATCATCGCCATCACTCCAGGCTCCACCAACCCGGCTGTGACCGAGCGCGGCCTGAGCGCCATGTTCCGTATGTGCGGGCGTGACGACCAGCAAGGCATCGTGGCCGGCGACTACATCGTCGACGTGCTCAAGGGCAAGAAAGTGGTCGTGCTGCACGACAAGGACACCTACGGTCAGGGCCTGGCGGATGCCACCAAGGCTCAGCTTGAGAAGCGTGGCGTGAAGCCTGTGCTGTATGAAGGCCTGACCCGTGGCGAGAAAGACTTCAGCACCATCGTGACCAAGATCCGCGGCGCTGGCGCTGACGTCGTCTACTTCGGTGGCCTGCACCCGGAAGCCGGTCCTCTGGTGCGTCAACTGCGTGAACAGGGCCTGAAAGACGTCAAGTTCATGTCCGACGACGGCATCGTGACCGACGAACTGGTGACCACCGCTGGCGGTCCGCAATTCGTTGACGGCGTGCTGATGACCTTCGGCGCCGACCCACGCCTGCTGCCAGACAGCAAGACCGTGGTAGATGCCTTCCGCAAGGCCGGTACCGAGCCTGAAGGCTACACCCTGTACGCCTACGCTTCGGTCCAGGCCCTGGCGGCAGCCTTCAACGGCGCCAAGTCCAACAAGGGCGAAGAAGCGGCCGCATGGCTGAAGAAGAACCCGGTCAAGACCGTCATGGGCGAGAAGACCTGGGACAGCAAGGGCGACCTGAAAATCTCCGACTACGTGGTTTACCAGTGGGACAAGGACGGCAAATACCACCAGCTGGAAAAACAGAAGTAAGGGCTGACTCGATCACCTGAACCCCACTGATCCCTTGTGGGAGCGGGCTTGCTCGCGAAAAACGTCAACGATGACGCGTGTTTGCTGGTTCAACGCGTTGTCCTCAGGTTCTTCGCGAGCAGGCTCGCTCCTACAGGGGGCGGTGGTGGCCAGCCTGATCGTGGTTGTCATTGCTCCGACGTATATCTGTATTTTCCTTAGAAGAACCGCACAGCCACATGTGCAGGTTCTCATTGCGTGAGATTGCGTTATGGATGGTATTTTCCTGCAGCAACTGGTCAACGGCCTGACCCTCGGGTCGGTCTATGGCCTGATCGCCATCGGCTACACAATGGTCTATGGCATCATCGGCATGATCAACTTCGCCCACGGCGAGGTTTACATGATTTCCGCTTACCTCGCGGCAATCAGTCTGGCTCTGCTGGCTTACTTCGGTATCGAATCCTTCCCGCTGCTGATGCTCGGCACACTGATCTTCACCATCGTCGTCACGGCGGTGTATGGCTGGGTCATCGAGCGTGTCGCCTACAAACCCCTGCGCAACTCCACTCGACTCGCACCGCTGATCAGTGCGATCGGTATCTCCCTGATCCTGCAAAACTACGCACAGATCTCCCAGGGCGCGAAGCAACAAGGCGTTCCGACATTGCTCTCGGGTGCCTGGCGCGTTGATATCGGTACCGGTTTCGTTCAGTTGACCTACACCAAGGTCTTCATTCTGGTCGCCGCGTTTGTCGGGATGGCCGCGCTGACCTACATCATCAAATACACCAAGCTCGGCCGCATGTGCCGTGCAACCCAGCAAGACCGCAAGATGGCTTCGATCCTGGGGATCAACACCGATCGGGTGATTTCCTACGTGTTCATCATCGGTGCAGCGATGGCGGCCCTGGCCGGCGTGCTGATCACCATGAACTACGGCACATTCGACTTCTATGCCGGCTTCATCATCGGGATCAAGGCGTTCACCGCCGCGGTGCTCGGCGGGATTGGCTCACTGCCCGGCGCAATGCTCGGCGGGATCATTCTCGGGATTTCCGAGTCGCTGTTTTCCGGTCTGGTGAACTCGGACTACAAAGACGTTTTCAGCTTCTCGCTGTTGGTCCTCGTTCTGGTCTTTCGGCCTCAAGGCCTGCTCGGCCGTCCTCTTGTGTCGAAGGTGTAAGCGATGTCTTCAACCACTAAAAAAACCATTGATATCAAAAAAAGTCTGGTTGACGCGATTCTTGCCGGCCTCATTGCCCTGATTGTGTTCGGGCCGATTGTCGGCGTCGTTCTCGATGGCTATGGCTTCAACCTGGAAACCACCCGGGTGGCGTGGATCGTGGCGATCGTCATGGCCGGACGTTTCGCCCTGAGCATGTTCCTGCAGACAGCCCAGGGCCTGAAAATCCTCGAAGGCTTTGAATCGACAGGCTCCGGGGTGCATGTGCTGGCACCTGACTACAAGTCGCGGTTGCGCTGGATCATCCCGCTGGTCATCTTGATTGCCGTGGCGCTGCCGTTTTTCTCCAACTCCTACCTGCTGGGCGTGGTCATCCTCGGGCTGATCTACGTACTGCTGGGGCTGGGGCTGAACATCGTGGTCGGCTTGGCCGGCCTGCTCGACCTCGGTTACGTGGCGTTCTACGCCATCGGCGCCTACGGCCTGGCACTCGGTTACCAATACCTCGGGCTGGGCTTCTGGACGGTGTTGCCGCTGGCGGCGATCATCGCCGGCCTGGCCGGTTGCATCCTCGGTTTCCCGGTGCTGCGCCTGCACGGTGACTACCTGGCGATCGTGACCCTGGGCTTCGGTGAAATCATTCGCCTGATCCTCAACAACTGGTTGTCGCTCACTGGCGGCCCGAACGGCATGCCGGCACCGCTGCCGACTTTCTTCGGCCTGGAGTTCGGCAAACGAGCCAAGGACGGCGGCGTGCCGTTCCATGAGTTCTTCGGCATCGCCTACAACCCCGACGTGAAGTACTACTTTATCTACGCGGTGCTGTTCCTGGTGGTGCTGGCTGTGCTGTACATCAAGCATCGCCTGACCCGCATGCCGGTCGGCCGCGCCTGGGAAGCCCTGCGCGAAGACGAAATCGCCTGCCGCTCCATGGGCCTGAACCACGTATTGGTCAAGCTCTCGGCATTCACCATCGGTGCCTCGACGGCCGGTCTGGCCGGGGTGTTCTTCGCCACCTACCAGGGCTTCGTCAACCCGACCTCGTTCACCTTCTTCGAATCGGCGTTGATCCTCGCCATCGTGGTACTGGGGGGCATGGGTTCGACCATCGGCGTGGTGATTGCAGCATTCGTGCTGACCGTCGCTCCGGAACTGCTGCGTGGCTTCGCCGAGTACCGCGTGCTGCTGTTCGGCATCCTGATGGTGTTGATGATGATCTGGCGACCGCGCGGCCTGATTCGGATCAGCCGTACCGGTGTGACGCCGCGTAAAGGAGTAGCGCCATGAGCGAAGTCGTACTCTCCGTAGAGAAGCTGATGATGCACTTCGGCGGCATCAAGGCGCTGAATGATGTGAGCCTGAAGGTCAAGCGCAACTCGATCTTCGCCCTGATCGGCCCCAACGGCGCCGGCAAGACCACGGTGTTCAACTGCCTGACCGGGTTCTACAAGGCCTCCGGCGGCAAGATCGAACTGAACGTGCGCGGGAAACAGACCAACGTCATCCAATTGCTGGGCGAATCGTTCAAGCCGACCGATTTCGTTTCGCCAAAAAGCTTCATCACCCGGCTGCGCTACAAGATGTTCGGCGGCACCCACCTGGTGAACCGTGCCGGCCTGGCGCGGACGTTCCAGAACATTCGCCTGTTCAAGGAAATGTCGGTGCTGGAAAACCTGCTGGTGGCCCAGCACATGTGGGTCAACCGCAACATGCTGGCCGGCATCCTCAACACCAAGGGCTATCGCAAGGCCGAAAGCGATGCGCTGGACCATGCCTTCTACTGGCTGGAAGTGGTGGACCTGGTGGACTGCGCCAACCGCCTGGCCGGTGAACTGTCCTACGGCCAGCAGCGCCGCCTGGAAATCGCCCGCGCCATGTGCACCCGTCCGCAGATCATCTGCCTCGACGAACCGGCCGCCGGCCTCAACCCTCAGGAAACCGAAGCGCTGAGCGCGATGATCCGGCTGCTGCGCGATGAGCACGATCTGACCGTGGTGCTGATCGAACACGACATGGGCATGGTAATGAGCATTTCCGACCACATCGTGGTGCTGGACCACGGCATCGTCATCGCCGAGGGTGGTCCCGACGACATCCGCAACGACCCGAAAGTGATTGCCGCGTACCTGGGCGCCGACGAAGAGGAAGTGGTATGAGCAAACCCATCCTCGAACTCAAGGACCTGGACGTGTTCTACGGCCCGATCCAGGCCCTGAAAGGCGTCTCGCTGCACATCAACGAAGGCGAAACCGTCAGCCTCATCGGCTCCAACGGCGCCGGCAAGTCGACCCTGCTGATGTCGATCTTCGGCCAGCCACGGGCCGCCGACGGGCAGATCCTTTATCAGGGCGTGGACATTACCCACAAGTCGTCCCACTACATCGCCTCCAACGGCATCGCGCAGTCGCCGGAAGGGCGGCGGGTGTTCCCCGACATGACAGTCGAGGAAAACCTGCTGATGGGCACCATCCCTATCGGTGACAAGTACGCCAAGGAAGACATGCAACGCATGTTCGAGCTGTTCCCGCGGCTTGAAGAACGGCGTACCCAGCGGGCGATGACCATGTCTGGCGGCGAGCAGCAGATGCTTGCCATCGCCCGCGCCCTGATGAGCCGGCCCAAGTTGTTGCTGCTCGATGAGCCGAGCCTGGGCCTGGCGCCGATCGTGGTGAAACAGATCTTCGCGACCCTGCGAGAACTGGCCAAGACCGGCATGACCATCTTCCTGGTGGAACAGAACGCCAACCACGCCCTGCGGTTGTCGGACCGGGCGTACGTGATGGTCAACGGCGAAATCCGCATGACCGGCACCGGCAAGGAGCTGCTGGTCAACGAGGATGTGCGTAACGCTTATCTCGGCGGGCACTGAGTTTCAGTGGGTTATACACAAGCCCCAGCGCGCAATCGCCGGGGCTTTTTTTCATCTCCCAAACACCACTAAACCCTGTGGGAGCGAGCTTGCTCGCGATAGCAATCTATCAGCCAATATTGATGTTGACTGACAAACCGCTATCGCGAGCAAGCTCGCTCCCACAGGGTTTTTGGCGTGCCTCCGGGAAATTGTGGAAAACAATATTCAAGAGCTCCCGAAGCGCGACATAAAGCCGCTGCAAATAGTTGTTTTGTCACGGTTTTGACTTGTCCCCGTTTGCTGTGGAGCCGGCTGTGAATAACGTGGGAGTAGCTGGCTGCAGGCCTTTTAAACCGTGGCTTGCAGAGCTGTGGTTGTTTTTTGATCATGTGTTTTTGCGCAGCTTGCAGGCCGCTTTGTCAACCTTTTTGTTCGGGGCGCAACTGCGTGAAATCGACGTGGACAAGCCTGTGGATAAGTCTGTGATTAAACTCTGGAAAGACCCGGCTGAAGGCCGTGGTTACTGGCTTGGCGCCATCGCTGGTTTGACCCGTCAGTCATGAAAATTGCCAGGGGCTACACGGCAGGCTATTGAGGGTCAAGCAAAAAAGTTTCAAAAAGCCGCGCAAAGCCTTGTGGATAGCGGCTTGCAGCTTTTCCACTTGCCCCCAAAGACTGTGGACCGGCCTGTGGATAACGTGCGCGCACATGGCTGCAAGCCAGGCTGGCCGAGGGCTTGCGAGAATTGTTCGTTTTTTGTACAGAAAGGGCGGTTGCCGCTATGGGCAAGGCCGGGCATTCTGCCTGCTGATTTACCATTCCAATGGCTGGCGATCAGCCGAAGCAAGGAGAACACGATGTCCAACACCCTGTTTATTACCGGCGCGACCTCCGGTTTTGGTGAAGCCTGTGCCCGTCGTTTTGCCGACGCTGGCTGGAAATTGGTGCTGACAGGCCGTCGTGAAGAGCGCCTCAATGCGCTGTGCGCCGAGCTGTCGAAGCAGACCGAAGTCCATGGCCTGGTGCTCGATGTGCGTGATCGCAAGGCCATGGAGGAAGCGATTGCCAATCTGCCGCCATCCTTTGCCAAACTGCGTGGGTTGATCAACAACGCCGGGCTGGCCCTGGGCGTCGATCCGGCACCCAAGTGCGACCTGGACGATTGGGACACCATGGTCGACACCAACGTCAAAGGCCTGATGTACAGCACTCGTCTGCTGTTGCCACGCCTGATCGCCCACGGTCGTGGCGCCGGTATCGTCAACCTGGGGTCCATCGCCGGCAACTACCCGTACCCGGGCAGCCACGTGTATGGCGCGACCAAGGCGTTCGTCAAACAGTTCTCCCTGAACCTGCGCTGCGACCTGCAGGGCACAGGCGTACGGGTCAGCAACATCGAGCCGGGCCTGTGCGAGAGCGAGTTCTCGCTGGTGCGTTTTGCCGGTGACCAGGAGCGCTACAACGCCACCTACGCCGGCGCCGAGCCGATCCAGCCGCAAGACATCGCCGAGACCATTTTCTGGGTACTCAATGCGCCTGCGCACATCAACATCAACAGCCTGGAGCTGATGCCGGTGAGCCAGACCTGGGCTGGGTTTGCTATCGAGCGCAAGTCTTAAGACCGAGTCATCGTTCTTCGCGAGCAAGCCCGCTCCCACATTAGACCGCGATCCAGTGTGGGAGCGGGCTTGCTCGCGAAAGGGCCGGCTCAGGCGACACAAAGCTTCAGCTAGACTCCTCCCTCAAGCAACCGCCACACCCGGCGGTCTAGAGGTCTTAGAGGAGATCCAGTGAGTAATCGAGGCGAGCAGTCGCTGCTCAAACAATCGACCTTCCTGATGCTCGCCGTGACATTCGCCGGGATCATCACCGGTTTTGTGTCGGGCGCCCAATCCATCCTGTTCGATGGCTTCTTTTCGTTGATCGCGGCCTTCATCAAGGTCCTGATGCTGATCACCGCCAGGCTGATCGCCAAAGAAAGCAACCAGCGCTTCCAGTTCGGTTCCTGGCACCTGGAACCCATGGTGCTGGTGATCGAGGGTAGCTTCATTTTCCTGGTCGCCATTTACGCCTTTCTCAACGGCGTGTTCGGCATCATCAGCGGAGGCCGCGAGGTCGAACTGGGGCTGGTGATCTTCTACGCGGCGTTCTTCACTGTCGTTGAACTCATTTACTTTTTCTACGTCCGCCAACGCAATCGCACGCTCAACTCATCGCTGATCCAGTTCGACAACATCAGTTGGCTGGTGGACGCGATGCTGTCGGCGGGCCTGCTGGTGAGTTTCCTCATCGCGCTGCTGCTCAAGACTCAGGGGTACGACAAGTGGGCGGTGTATGTCGACCCGATGATCCTGATTCTGCTGGCCTTGGGCATGCTCCCCCCGGCGTTCAAAATCCTCGGACCGGCCTTGCGCGATGTGTTGGGGATCGTCCCGGACCAGCTGGACGACAAGGTGCGTCAGGTGATGGAGGTGGCGAAGGTCGAGCATGGTTTCGACGACTACATTTCCTACGTGCAGAAGCACGGCAGGGCGTGTTTTATCGAGATCCACATTGTATTGCCGAAGGATTACTGGCTGGACGGGGTGGGGCAGCTGGACAGTTTGCGCGAGGAAATTTCCGCGAAGCTTGGCGAGCCGGATGCCGCGCGATGGCTGACCATCAGCTTTACCGGGGACCGCAAGTGGATTGAGTGACAGCCAGGTGAGCTCTTTGAGGTCATTCGCGAGCAGGCTCGCTCCCACATTGAAATGCGATCACCTGTGGGAGCGAGCCTGCTCGCGAAAGCAACCAAACAGTCAGTCGAGATATACCGCCAGCCCGCGATAACAGGTCGCCAGGTGATAAGGCGTGGTCGACGGCATGTCGCGGCGGCTGACTTCACCACGCTCATCACGACATTCATACCAGCCGCCGGCATGCAGCGAGCGCTGCTGCAACGCCTGCAACTGGCGCAGGACATCCGCTTCGCTATTGGGTCGCAGCGTCAGGGCGCGCAGGTATTCGGCTTGGGCCCAGATACGCTGCGTGGCATCCCGGACGCCGCCACCTGGTTCGAGGTCGAGCATGGCCCGCACCGCACCGGTCTGCTGATCGACGCCCAACTGCTCGGTAAAGGCGAAGGCCCTTTCCAGATCGGCATGCAGGGTCGAAGTGCGCAGCAGTGCCGAGGATTCCAGCAGGAAATACCACTCGAACTGATGCCCCGGTTCAAACCAGTTATCCACAGACCCCAGCGGCTTTTCCATCAACACGCCGTGCTGCGGATCGATAAAGCGCGCGTGCATGGCTGTGCATAACTCGATGAGTGCGTGTTGCGCGTCGAGATCTTCACGCACCGACAGGGTGGCGAGGAATGCTTCGGCCAGGTGCATCAGCGGGTTTTGCAAGGGGCCGCTGCCCAGCGATGCCCAGTCGCGGTCGAGCGTGGCTTCATACAGACCGTCGTCCGTGGCGAAACGCTGCGCGATCACTTCCAGCGATGCGTTGAGTACCGACTCCACCAGCGGCTCGCGGACCTTGTCCCAGTAATGGGCACAGGCGAACAGGATGAACGCGTGGGTGTAGAGGTCCTTGCGCTGATCCAGTGGCGCACCTTGCGCATCGACGCTGTAGAACCAGCCACCGTGCTCGGCATCGTGGAAGTGCCGCTGCAACGAGCGGAACAAGGCGGCGGCACGCTCTTCGGCGCCCGGCACCTGACCGATCAGGCTGGCAAACAGATACAACTGCCGCGCACAGGCCATGGCCCGGTAGCGTTGCGGTGGCAGCGGTTGGTGTTCGGCATCCAGCGCCTCGTAGGGCAACGCCATGTCGGCATTCCAGCCCGGACCTTGCCAGAGCGGCACGATGACGTTCAGGAAATGCTGTTGCACCGAGGCGAACAGGGCGGTCAATTCAGGCTGGGAGGCGGAGCGGGGAACAGGTGGCATTGGCTGGCGTCGTCACGGCAGGGGCGATTGCGCGACATGTTAGCAGAGAGGCTGGCTTGAGAGAGGCTGTGTCTGTCAGGCCGCCTTCGCGGGCAAGCCCGCTCCCACAGTGATTTACTGTGTGACATAGATAGCATTCACACCAGGAACCCTGTGGGAGCGGGCTTGCCCGCGAAGAGGCCGTGGAAGGCGCTAGAGAATCAACCCGCCAACAACCACACCCCGGTCGCCGCCGAAGCCGCGCCCGCCAGTCGAACCAGTGGTGCTGCCGCCAGCGGCAAGGTCCGCACCAGCGCATAACCTACCGCATGCAACACCGCCGTCGCGGCGACAAAACCTGCGGCATAGGTCCAGGGACTCGACATGTCCGGCAGTTCCAGCCCATGCGCCACACCATGAAACAGCGCAAACAAGGCTGTCGCACCCACCGCCATTACCAGCGGTGGACGCACAGCCAGCGCCACCGCCAGCCCCAAGGCCAATACGGAAGCGGCAATCCCGCTCTCCAGTGCAGGCAGGTTCAATCCTTCAAAACCCAGCATCCCGCCGATCAGCAGGGTCCCGACGAAGGTGCATGGCAGCGCCCAGCGCGCAGCACCCTGCTGCTGTGCGGCCCACAGGCCGACCGCGAGCATCGCCAGCAGGTGATCGAGACCGCCAAGCGGATGGCTGATACCGGCGATCAAGCCATTGTCGCCGTGCCCTGGATGGGCGAGGGCAAGGGCTGGCGTCAGCAGCAGGGCCAGGGCGCCCAGAATGCGTTTCAGTGTCATGGATAAGCTTCCTTGTTGAAGGGGTGATCAGGCCGCGGTCAGCAAGCCCTGGCGTTCGATGAAGGCGATGATCTGTTCCAGACCCTGGCCGGTTTTCTGGTTGCTGAAGACAAATGGCTTGCCGTTGCGCATGCGCTGGGTGTCGCTGTTCATCATCTCCAGCGAGGCCCCGACCAGCGGCGCCAGGTCGATCTTGTTGATCACCAGCAGGTCGGATTTGCAGATCCCCGGCCCACCCTTGCGCGGCAGCTTGTCGCCGGCGGAGACGTCGATCACGTAAATCGTCAGGTCGGACAGTTCCGGGCTGAAGGTCGCGGAGAGGTTGTCGCCACCGGACTCCACGAGAATCAGGTCCAGCCCCGGAAAACGGCGATTGAGTTGATCCACGGCTTCAAGGTTGATCGAAGCGTCTTCGCGGATGGCCGTGTGCGGGCAGCCGCCGGTTTCCACGCCGATGATGCGTTCCGGCGCCAGGGCTTCATTGCGCACCAGAAAGTCGGCGTCTTCGCGGGTGTAGATGTCGTTGGTCACCACGGCCAGGTTGTAGCGCTCGCGCAGGGCCAGGCACAGGGCCAGGGTCAGGGCGGTTTTGCCGGAACCGACCGGGCCACCGATGCCGACGCGCAGGGGTTGTGTGTTCATGTGATTCTCCAAAATAACAGACCCTAGGAACGGAACAGACGGCTGTATTGGCGCTCATGGGCCATGCACGTCAGGGACAGGCCGAAAGCGGCACTGCCGTAGTGATCGGGATCGATTCGGGTGGCGTTCTGTTGAGCCTCTTGAAGCAGCGGCAACAGTTCGCTGGTCAGGCGTTGGGCGGCTTGCTGGCCCAGTGGCAAGGTCTTCATCAGCACCGCCAACTGGTTTTCCAGCCAGCTCCATAGCCATGCAGCCAAAGCATCCTGCGGGCTGATCTGCCAGGCGCGCGCGGCCAGGGCCCAACCCAGGGCCAGATGGTGCTCGCTGCGTTGTTCGAGGAAGGCGCGGGCGGGTGTGTCGAGTTCCGGCAAGCCGTTGAGCAATTGCTGCAACGAGTAACCCATCTGCCGGCTTTCCTGATGCAGCTCTCGGGTTTCGCGACTGGCCCGATGTTCCTCGCAGCGTTGCAGCAATTGGCCCCAGTTGTCCTCGCAGGCGGCCACGCAATGGGCGAGCAGCAACGGTGCTTCGAAACGTGCCAGATTCAACAGCAACTGATCGCTGATCCAGCGTCGCGCACTGTCGGGGTCGTTTACCCGGCCGTTATCCACAGCCATTTCCAGCCCTTGGGAATAGCTGTAGCCGCCAATCGGCAATTGCGGACTGGCCAGGCGCAGCAGCGCCCAGGCCGGGTTCATGGGCGTACGCCGAACTGGTGCAGTTTCGGCGCGTAGTTGAAGTCTTCATCGCCGTGGCGTGAATGATGATGGCCGCCGCCGTAGGCGCCATGTTCCGGCTGGAACGGCGCTTCGATGTTCGAGGCAATGGCACCGAGTTGTTCGAGCATGGCCTTGAGCACGTAGTCGTCGAGCAGTCGCAACCAGCCGTCACCGACTTGCAGGGCGACATGGCGGTTGCCCAGGTGATAGGCCGCGCGGGTCAGTTCGAAGGCATTGGCGCAGGTGACGTGCAGCAGTTGTTCGGGGCGGGCGCAGACACGCACGATTCGCCCGTCTTCGGCTTGCAGGCATTCGCCGTCATGCAGCGGCGGCTGGCCACGCTCCAAAAACAACCCGACGTCTTCGCCCTCGGCACTGAAACAGCGCAAACGGCTTTTGCTGCGGGCTTCGAACGTCAGGTGCAGTTCAGCTGCCCAAACGGGTTGAGGGTCGATTCTGCGATGAATCACCAGCATCGGAAGGCTTCCAGCAATGGACGATGCTCAGGCTAGAGCAAGGGGCTTGCCAATCGACTTGATGTGTAGGAAATGGCTGAAGGAGACGTAGGAAAGGTATTTATTGAGTGGGTTTTTTGGTTGAAGTTGGTGCGTTGTTTTTGATTTGCGCACCAAGTTGAAGCGATGCAGTTCATTGTGGGAGCGAGCTTGCTCGCGATGACGGCGTATCTGTCACATTGATACTGTATGTGCCGACGCTATCGCGAGCAAGCTCGCTCCCACAGGGTCTTGATCCAGACTGAAGGTTAAGGGTTACTCGGTACTGCCGAGCCCTTGCCAGTGCTTGAGGCCGATAAAGATGAAGCGCAGTTGCTGGGTGATCTTGGCCTGGGGCGTCAGGTGCTCAGGTAAGGCCTCGGCTGGCGGATCGATGATGTCCGGCAGGGTGGCGAACACGCTTTTGACGATCAGATCCGCCATGACGCTCAGGTCGGCGATGTCCAGGTGCTGCAGTTTCGGCATCAGTGACAAATCCGCCGCCAGGTCCGAACTGATGCCTTCACGCAGACGGCCAATGGCCTGGCGTACCGGCAGCGAACCGCCGTATTGCTCGCGGGCGAGAAACAGGAACTGCGAACGGTTGGCGCTGACCACGTCGAGAAAAATCCGCACCGAGGCATCGATGATGCCGCCCATCACGAATTCGTTGTGCCGTACCAGGCGAATGGTTTCGCGGAAGGTCTGACCGACTTCGCTGACCAGCACCAGGCCCAGTTCATCCATATCGGCAAAATGGCGGTAGAAACCGGTCGGTACGATGCCGGCGGTTTTCGCGACTTCACGCAGGCTCAGGCTGCCGAATCCTCGGCCGCCGTCCATCAGACGCCGGGCAGCGTCCATCAGGGCATTACGGGTCTGTTGTTTCTGTTCGGCGCGGGGCAGCATCGCAAGGGTGTTTTCTGGACAAGGACGCGGCGCACTCTAGCAAATCGGCTTTGCCGGCGTCGAACGACTGTGAGGGATCAAGCGGGGAAGTGCGGCATCTATAAAGCGCAGTGCTGAAAAGTCAAAAGCCCAATCCGGGGATTGGGCTTTTTTTCTGGGCGGCCATGGGGCTTAGCTCAGAGTGCTGTTGCGTTCGATCACACGGTCACCACCGCCTTCAGCGAGGGTTTGACCTTGTGGAGTGCGATCCGAACCGTCGGCAGCCAGGGTTTGACCTTGTGGGGTGCGATCCGAACCATCAGCGGCGAGGGTCTGGCCCTGTGGGGTGCGATCCGAGCCGTCAGCGGCGAGGGTCTGGCCTTGTGGGGTGCGATCCGAACCATCGGCAGCCAGGGTCTGGCCTTGTGGAGTGCGGTCCGAGCCATCCTGAGTGATCAGGCCTTTTTCTTTCAGGCGATCATTACCGCCTTCGGCAAGGGTTTGACCCTGAGGAGTACGGTCGGAGCCATCGGCGGCGACGGTCTGGCTGAACACCGAGTGGTCTTGTTTCACTTGTGGGGTGGCCTGGTCAGCTGCTGGCAGGGCAAAAGCAGTGCTGGCCAGCATCGAGAGTGAAAGGCTAAGCAGTAATTGGCGTTTCATGATTGTTGTGCTCCTCGGGGGTGCGAAAAAGTGGGTACGAGGGCAATGCTACTCTCGATAAATCGATATAAAAGTTCATAAACGCAATGGTAATAATCAACGGAATTGATTGTTTGCTGGGGAGGCTCTAGGACGGGCGTTTCCGACGAGTTGTCTTGCCCTGGTTTGGGTATTTTCGACCCAGCCTTGACGTGTAAAAGTGCGGGGCCGGTAACGCTGCTCGACTGATGGGTCAGTATCGGACTGGCTGAATTCGGCGAAATCGGTCTATCGATTAAACCTGCCGGGTTTTTATCAGTCGTAGACTTCATGGCGAGCCGCTTCCGGCTCACCATTTCACCTGTGCGTCGCAGTCGGGGCGCTCAGTCGTATCAGGAGCCCTGTGCAATGACGCGCACCCAAAAGACGTTTGTCTGGACCCTTTCCACCTTCCTTACCTTGCTGGCGTTGCTGGTGCTGATCATCGTGTTCTTCGACTGGAACCGGATCAAACCGCCGCTCAATGCCAAGGTTTCCGAAGAACTGCACCGCGCTTTTGCCATCAACGGCAATCTGTCGGTGGTCTGGCAGACCGAGCCCGATCAAAGCGGCTGGCGCGCTTGGGTGCCATGGCCTCATGTGGTGGCCGAGGACATCAGCCTGGGCAACCCGGACTGGTCGAAGCAACCGCAGATGGCCACTCTCAAGCGTGTCGAGTTGCGCATTTCACCCTTGGCTTTGCTGGCACGGCGGGTGGTGATCCCGCGTATCGACCTCGCCGAGCCGAATGCGCAGCTGCAACGCCTGGCTGACGGGCGCGCCAACTGGACGTTCAAATTCGACCCCAAAGACCCGAACGCCGAGCCTTCCAGTTGGGTGGTGGATATCGGTGCGATCGGCTTCGACAAGGGCCACGTCATCCTCGACGACCAGAGCCTGAAGACGCAGCTCGACGTGCTGATCGATCCGTTGGGCAAGCCGATTCCATTCAGCGATATTGTTGGCGACAAGGCGGCGAAAGCCGCGCAGGAAAAGGGCTCATCACCCCAGGATTATGCGTTCGCCCTCAAGGTCAACGGCCAGTACCACGGCCAGAAACTCGCGGGGCATGGCAAGATTGGCGGGTTGTTGGCGTTGCAGGATGCGGCACGCCCGTTTCCGCTTCAGGCGCAGGTGACGATCGCCGATTCCAGCGTCGAACTGGCTGGCACCCTGACCGATCCGCTGAATCTCGGCGCCCTGGACCTGCGCCTGAAACTGGCCGGCACCAGCCTGGGCAACCTCTACCCGCTGACCGGCGTGATCCTGCCGGACACCCCGCCCTATGCCACCGACGGCCATCTGAACGCCAAGTTGCACGAGCCGGGTGGCGCGGTGTTTCGCTATGAGGAATTCAACGGCAAGATCGGCGAGAGTGACATCCACGGCAGTCTGACCTACGTGGCCAGCCAGCCACGGCCAAAACTCAGCGGCTCGCTGTTGTCCAATCAATTGCTGTTCGCTGACCTGGCGCCGCTGATCGGCGCCGATTCCAACGCCAAGCAGAAGGCCCGTGGCGGTGACAGCAAACAACCGGCGGACAAAGTGCTGCCGGTCGAAGAGTTCAAGACAGACCGCTGGCGCGATATGGACGCCGATGTCGAGTTCACCGGCAAGCGCATCGTGCACAGCGAAAAATTGCCATTCAACGATCTCTATACCCATCTGGTGCTCACCGATGGCGTGCTCAGCCTCGAACCGCTGCGCTTCGGCGTGGCCGGCGGCAAGCTGGACGCGCAGATTCGCCTGAACGGCCACACCGATCCTCTGGAAGGCCACGCCAGGCTCACGGCGCGGGGCTTCAAGCTCAAACAGTTGTTCCCAGGCTTTGAGCCGATGAAAACCAGTTTTGGCGAGCTCAATGGCGACGCTGATATCAGCGGGCGCGGCAATTCGGTGGCCAGGCTGCTGGGCAGCGCCAATGGCAATCTGAAAATGCTGATCAACGATGGCGCCATCAGTCGCGAATTGATGGAGCTGGCGGGGCTGAACGTCGGCAACTATGTGGTTGGCAAGATCTTTGGCGACAAGGAAGTGAAGATCAACTGCGCGGCCGCCGACTTCGGTATCCAGTCCGGCCTGGCAACCACCCGGCTGTTCGTATTCGACACCGAGAACGCCATCGTCTACATCGACGGCACCGCTAACATGGCGACGGAACAACTGGACCTGACCATCACCCCGGAATCCAAGGGCTGGCGCCTGATTTCATTGCGTTCGCCGCTGTATGTGCGCGGCAAGTTCATCAAGCCCGATGCCGGGGTCAAGGCTGTGCCTCTGATGTTACGCGGGGCCGGGATGGTGGCGCTGGGCGTGATCGCCGCACCGGCGGCGGGGTTGCTGGCGCTGGTTGCACCGAGTGGTGGTGAGCCAAATCAATGCGCACCGTTGTTGGAGCAGATGAAGTCGGGCAAGGCGCCGAAAACGGTGAAGAACTGAAGAGCTGAAGACCTGCAGCCCGGACCTTTTGAGTACTGGAGGGCGGCATGCTGCAGGCGTTTTCAACGGGGGCTCAGATTGCTGGATCTGATTCAAAAATCTGGAACAGATGAGTCTGAGGCTTGCTGCCAAGTTTACCGACAACCTGAGTTCTGATTTTGGCGTACTTGTCTTCGGACAAATAGGTGGTCCATAAGCTGGTCTCAATATCGCTCTGTATGACCGCTTCAGGGAGCGGTTGCCTAAGAAAGCTGATGTCTACGGGGCGAGTCGTTTCGAGGGAAATTTGAAGTGAGATGGTTTTTTTGTTTTCGCAGACGATTGTCAACAGCGTGCTCACGGTAAGCGAGCCTTCTCCGTGGCTGGGCGCGATCTCTGTTTGAATCCTGTTCAGGAGTGCCTTGAGGGCAGGTGATTCGCTGGGTAGTTGTGCAATGTTTGAAAGCGCGCCGCTCAGTTGTTGCAGTTGCTCTTTTTGTAATGTATCAGCCAGTACCGTGGATGCAATGCTGAACAGGCTGGATGAACTTTTTGGAAGCGTGTGATTCTTGAAGCCATTAAGTGTCCAGTGCAATTTTTCAAGTGTGGTTCTGTACGATGTTAGCCACTTGTCTGGAGTACTGTCAGCGAGTAGTTGTGCCAGTAAGCTGGAGTGCAGAATGTCCTTTTTGAATTGATCGGAGTGTTTGCCTAAAAAAAGTGTGATATTGCCATCGATGATGTAAGTCTCGGATGATAATGATTTCATATTGGCCTCAAGCTAAAAAAGTGAGGTAAGTGTGGCACTGAGACCGTCAGTGTGGGTCGGTCCCAGTGCTAATCTAAAGTTTAGGTGTTACTGAAAGCCCGGGATATTGTCGAGGTACTCGTCAGCAGCATTACCCAGTTTCTCAAGCACTTTGTTGCGCACTCGCGCATAGACTTGAGTGTTGAGGTAAACCGGCGTTGCCTGCGATTTTACGGCGGTGGATTTAGTTGTCGATTTCCACCAAAGAATACCGCGAGTACTTTCCCTGACATCCACACTAGTACAGCTAAGGATCATCATCGGAGAGCCTTCCCGGGTTTGCCAGACTGGGGAAATATCAAATACCGCTTGATAACCTTTTTGAGCGTTACGATTGTAGATCTGGATCAGGCCGTCCTCACCTTTCACTCCCTCCACGGCTTTGCCAGCCAGTGCTGCCAGGCGAGGAGCGTTTCCCTGGACCAGATTCTGAAGTATTTCAAAAGCGACGGCGTCCATGGTAAGTCCGGTTCTTTCAATGATTCTGTCCTGAGCGTAAAGCTTGTTGATCGTCCATCCGAGGGTACGCAGGCCTTCTGTGTAAAATTTGTACCACTGATGCAACTCTTTAACCATGTCGTATTTTTGCGATGCCGCGTTTTGCATCAGTAATTTGCAGTTGTCGACATCTTCACGGTTTTGCACCGATACGCCGGGTACATAGATGTTCATCATGTCCGGGCCGACGGTGCCACTTTCCTTGTCTGGATCGATTGGAAGGTCGTCGGAAACGCTTCGAATGGTCTGCAGTGTTTGAGTGTAGGCAGTACGTCGAGCAGGCAGGGCGGGCAGGCTGTCGAGAAATTCAAGTTGTTGTTCAATGTGCATCATCGTTAGTCCTTTATATGTTTTCCAGACTTCTTGTCTGTCAGTTTAATATAAGGGGTTGGAGGGTTTAGTCCATAGTGTGGTTGTAACGTGATAAATATCGTGCGTTGCTGTTTTTGGTGCGGGGAGTTGGTCTGGTTTAAATTTGTGATCAGTATGTTTGGTGTCTGGTAACTATTGTCGCTGTCGTTATTTGCGTCGGTAGTCGATGAACGTTCATCGCAACGAATGACCGGATGCCAACGCCTCCTCACGCAACCACCCAAAAAACGCCCGTACCGGCGGATGACGTTCGCGCCCCGGAACACACAGGGCACTGTACCCGGCGCCTTCGACCTGGACGTCACCCCGATACGGCACCAGCAACCCACTGGCCACACTTTCCGAAACAAGAATATTGCTCGCCAGCACCAGGCCCTGCCCGGCAATCGCCGCTTGCAGGGCGTAATGCTCTTCGTCGTATTCGCGCACCGCTGGCCGACCGCTCAGCCAGGTTTCGCCCGATTGCGCGCACCAGGCCTCCCAGCCGTGGGCATAGAGTCTGGAGTTGTGCCAGCGTACGCTGATCAGCGTCGGGGCACGATTCAAAGCCAGCGCCACTTGTTCGGGCGAACCGTAGACACCGAAGGACTCATCGAACAGACACTGGCCGTACAGGTTGGGGTAGTCGTCGAGGCTGTAGCGCAGCACCAGATCGACGCTGGCGTCCTGATGCAAATCGATGACCTCGCAATGAGTGTCGAGGCGCACGCTGATGTTCGGGTGGCGCGCATAGAAGCGTCCCAGGCGCGGCACCAGCCACAGCGCGGCGAAGGCTGCGGTGGTGGAGACCGTCAGGTTGGCGCCGCTGCGTTGCGGGCGCAGGGTATCGACACTTTGTGCCACTTCGAGGAAAGCCCCGTGCAGGCTCTGGAACAGCCGTTCGCCGCATTCGGTCAGGCGCACCTGGCGTGGCAGGCGTTCGAACAGCGGCACGCCGAGCCAGCTTTCCAGGGAGCGGATCTGATGGGACACCGCCGTCGGGGTGACGGACAGTTCTTCGGCGGCGGCCTTGAAACTCAACAGGCGTGAGGCGGATTCGAAGGCGCGCAGGGCGGTCAAGGGCAGCGAGGCGAACATTGAACACTCCACAGGTGAAATAGATTCACCTTGGCTGATTTTTACTCATTTGAATGGGTGTAGCCACGAGCTTCAAGCTGCAAGCCACAAACCGTTTGAGTTTAGCCCTGAGGAGAGACAGATGAGTAAAATTCTTGCTGTTCATGCCAGCCCCCGTGGCGATCGTTCGCACTCCCGGCGTTTGGCCGAAGTGTTTCTGTCGGCCTGGCAGGCCCGTCATCCACACTCGCCACTGACTCGCCGCGAAGTCGGCCGGGCGCTGATCCCGCCGGTCAACGAGGCATTCGTGGCCGCCGCGTTTTACCCCGAGCCCGACGCTCGGCCGCTGTCGATGCAGGCCGACCTGGCGCTCAGCGACGAATTGGTCGGCGAACTGCTTGGTCATGATGTACTGGTGATTTCCACACCGATGCACAATTTCAGCGTTCCCAGCGGCTTGAAGGCCTGGATCGATCAGATCGTGCGGGTGGGGGTGACCTTCGATCACACACTGGATAATGGCGTGGCCCAGTACGAGCCATTGGTGCAGGGTAAAAAAGCCCTGATCATTACCAGCCGTGGCGGCTTCGGTTTTGGTCCGGGCGGCGAGCTGGAAGCCATGAACCATGCCGACACGCTACTGCGCACGGTGCTCGGATTCATCGGCATCACCGATGTCACAGTGGTGGCTGCCGAGGGCGAGGAGTCCGCCGAACGCAGCTTTGAGATCTCTGCCGCCGAGGCTGAGCAGCGCTTGTTGGCGCTGGCCGGGGAGTTCTAGATGGCCTGGGTGTTTCTGCTGGTCGCCGCCGGGTTCGAAGTCACCTTCGCCATGGGCATGAAGTACGCCGAGGGCTTCACCCGGCTCTGGCCTTCGCTGATCACGGTGGTGGCCGCTGTGGGCGGGATCTACTTCCTGACCCTGGCCATGCGCGAGTTACCCGTGAGCATCGCGTACCCGATCTGGACCGCTATCGGTTCGCTGGGCACGGTGTTTCTCGGGTTCGCGCTGCTGGGGGAAAGCCTGAGCGTGATCAAACTGGTCTCGGTCGGGCTGATCGTGGCGGGTGTGGCGGGGTTGAAGTAGGGCGGATGACATAGACTTGTCGTCGAGTTGTCATCTTCGCAGGCGTAACTTGGCGGATGTCTTGCATTGCGCCTTGCGTCACCACCCGACCACAAGGATGTCCACCCATGTCGCAAGGTTCTGCCCCGCGCTACCCGCTGGTGCTGGTCCCGGGAATGCTCGGGTTCATCCGGTTGGTGCTTTATCCGTACTGGTACGGGATCGTCGAGGCGCTGCGCCGTGGTGGGGCCGTGGTGTTCGCCGTGCAGGTCTCGCCGCTTAATTCGAACGAAGTACGCGGCGAGCAATTGCTGGCGCGTATCGACGAAATCCTGCGGGAAACCGGGGCCGACAAGGTCAATCTGATCGGCCATAGCCAGGGCTCGCTGACCGCCCGTTACGCCGCGGCCAAACGCCCGGATCGGGTGGCATCGGTGACCTCGGTGGCGGGGCCGAACCACGGTTCGGAACTCGCTGATTACCTGCATCAGCACTATCCCCATGACAGCCTGCGCGGTCGTCTGCTGAGCTTTTTGCTGCGGATGGTCGGCACGCTGATGGGGTGGCTGGATACCGGTTACCACGGGCCGAAGTTGCCGGTGGATATCCATGCCTCCCATCACGCTCTCACCACCGCTGGCGTCGGGCTGTTCAACCAGCGTTATCCACAGGGCTTGCCTGAAACCTGGGGCGGTCAGGGGCCGGAAGAGGTCAATGGCGTGCGCTATTACTCCTGGTCCGGCACCTTGCAGCCGGGCATCACCGATCGCGGGCGCAATCTGCTGGACGGCACTAACCGCAGTTGCCGGTTGTTCGCCAAAACCTTCGTCCGTGAAGCCGGGCATTGCGACGGCATGGTCGGGCGCTACAGCTCGCACCTGGGCACGGTGATTGGCGATGAGTATCCGCTGGATCACTTCGATATCGTCAATCAGTCGCTGGGGCTGGTGGGCAAGGGGGCTGCGCCGGTCCGGTTGTTTGTCGAGCATGCGGCGCGACTGCAGGCTGCGATCTTTTCAATCAGGCAACGCCGACCTTACGCCCCAACACCGTCGTCCAACGCTCGGAAACAATCACCCCACCCAAGGTCAACACCCCGCCCACCAGGTGATACATCGCCAGTTGTTCATGCAGCACCACCGCTGCAATCAATGCGGTGATCAACGGCAGCAAATTGAAAAACTGCGTGGTCCGGCTCGGACCCAAACGTACCACCGCCTGCATCCACGCCAACGGCGCGACCATCGAAGCCAGCAGGCAGGCGTACAGCACCAGCGGAATGTTCTGCAGGGTCGGGCCGACTTTCGGTGAGGCGAGGAACAGCGGAAACAGCACCACCACGGCCACCAGCACCTGCAGATACAGGAGCACCAGCGGCGGCAGTTTCAGCTGCCATTTTTTCAACAGGGTGCTGTAGACCGCGTAGGCCAGGGTGGCGATCAGCATCATCGCGTCGCCCAGGTTGACCCCGTGTTCGAGCAATGTGCCCAGGCTACCGGACGACACCACCACCAGGACGCCGGCGAACGACAGCACCGCACCGGCCAGGGCGCCCATGGTCAGGCGCTGGCCGAGGCTGATGATCGCCATCGCGAGCGACATCAGCGGCATCAGCGAGAGGATGATGCCCATGTTGGTGGCCGAGGTCAGGCTCGCGGCGAAGTACGCCAGGCTTTGATAGACCGCCATGCCAAGAACACCGAGGACAAAGATCTTGCCCAGTTTCGGGCGGATCAGCGGCCAATGGGCGAGCACCGGTTTGAGCATGAAGGGCGTGAACAGCAACCCGGCCAGCAGCCAGCGGTAGAAACCGATCTCGGCGGGGAAGATCGCCCCGGCCGACATTTTGGTGATCACGGTATTGCCGGCCCAGATGAAAATGGCCAGCAGGGGATAAGCGTATTGCATCGGGAAAAAACCAGAACGTTAATGAAGTGCAATTATCCGCTTGTCTGGATGCAAGCCTATACTTCGATTCGGACAACTCGCCCCTGATGACGGACAGCATGAGCAGTAAACACATCGACCTGCTGGATTTCAGCGAACTGCCGTCGGCGGTGTACTTCCGCTATGCCGATTTTGACGCCCACGAATACGCCGCCCCCCATCGGCATCCCTGGGGGACGCTGGAATATGCAGCCCACGGCGTGCTGCACATGGATGTCGAGGGCAGCCGCTTCATGTCGCCTCCGCAATACGCGGTGTGGGTGCCGCCACAGATCGAGCACAGCTTCTATAGCCACCAACCGGTCAACTACCGCGCCGTGTGCCTGGCGCCCAAGGTGTGCGCTGATCTGCCGTCGCGAGCCTGTACCCTGGCCATCAGCGACATCCTCAAGGCGATCCTCAAGGACTTCGCCGCCCGGGACGTGCAGATTCCCGAGCAGGCCGCCGACCAGCGCCTGGCCCAGGTATTGGTGGATCAACTGCAACAGGCCCCGGTGCACGAGTGCTATCTGCCCTACGCCAGCAGCCCCGGATTGCTGGGGATTCTGGAAGCATTGCAGGCCGAACCCGGGGATAACCGGCCGCTGGCGGAATGGGCCGCACGCATCCATGTCAGCGAACGCACCCTGGCGCGGCAGTTCGTGCGGGAGCTGGGCATGAGCTTCGGTGAGTGGCGCCAGCGCTTGCGTTTTCTGGCGGCGATCGAAGCGCTGGACAGCCAGCGCAGCATTCAGGAAATCGCTTTCGACATGGGCTACAGCACCGGCTCGGCATTTATCGCGATGTTCCAGCGCCAGGCCGGGTGTACGCCGGAGCAGTACCGGCGCAGCCATCTGGAGAACAGGAAGGTGTAACAGGGGTTGTCTACACTCCAGTACGAGGCCGCGCCCCTCGGTGTGGCGACCAGGAGAAAACTCCATGAAGATGTTGCGTGTCCCTTTGTTGATGATCGGTTTGCTGCTCTGCTCCCAGGGCTTCGCCGCCACAGCCCAACAGGAAAAGATGACTACCTGCAATGCCGACGCCACGGCCAAGAGCCTCAAGGGCGACGAGCGCAAAGCCTTCATGAGCACCTGCCTGAAGGCTACTCCGGCGGCAAACGATGCCGGCAAGGCCTTGACGCCGCAGCAAGAGAAAATGAAAACCTGCAACGCCGACGCCGCCACCAAAGCCCTCAAAGGTGATGAGCGCAAGGCTTTCATGAGCGATTGCCTGAAGAAAAAATAATTCACAGGGATCAACTCAGTCGAGTGTGGGAGCGGGCTTGCTCGCGAAGGCGGTGTACCTGTCACAACAATGTTGAAGGTGATGGCGCCCTCGCGAGCAAGCCCGCTCCCACAGGTGATCGGCGATGTATGGGCTGCCTGGGGAATGTAAAAATTTGCCCAGCCCCCGACCAAGGTCGATCCACACAATCCTAGTGCTCGCACCGGATCGCTGGCAGACTGCCAATCCTTTTTACGCCGTTCGTTTTTGAGGCTGTATGCCAACGTTTTCTCAGCGTCAAGTTTTGCTGGTCATCAGCTGGGTCATCATTTTTGGCGGGCTGCTGCTGGTCCTGCCGCTACGGTTGCTGCCGAGCCTGCTCGCCGGGTTGCTGGTGTTCGAACTGGTCAACATGCTCACTCCGCAACTGCAACGGCTGATCGAAGGCCGGCGTGCGCGCTGGCTGGCGGTGGCATTGCTGGGGACGCTGATTGTCAGCGTACTGTCGCTGATCTTTGCCGGTGCCTTCAGCTTCCTGTTGCACGAGGCGGAAAACCCCGGCGCCTCCCTCGACAAATTCATGGGGGTGGTCGACCGTGCACGCGGGCAACTGCCGCCGTTCATCGACGCCTATCTGCCGGCCAGTGCCGCCGAGTTCCGTGTGGCCATTGGCGAGTGGGTCAGCAAGCACCTGAGCGAATTGCAACTGGTGGGCAAGGATGCGGCACACATGTTCGTGACCTTGCTGATCGGCATGGTGTTGGGTGCGATCATTGCGTTGCAGCGTGTGCCGGATCTGACCAAGCGCAAACCGCTGGCGGCGGCGCTGTTTGATCGTCTGCACCTGCTGGTCCAGGCGTTTCGCAACATCGTGTTCGCCCAGATCAAGATTTCCCTGCTCAACACCATTTTCACCGGTATTTTCCTGGCGGTGATCCTGCCGATGTTCGGCATCAAGCTGCCCCTGACCAAAACCCTGATCGTGCTGACGTTCCTGCTCGGCCTGCTGCCGGTGATCGGCAACCTGATGTCGAACACCCTGATCACCATCGTCGGTCTGTCGCTGTCGATCTGGGTCGCCGTCGCGGCGCTGGGTTACCTGATTGTTATCCACAAGCTCGAATACTTCCTCAACGCGCGCATCGTCGGCGGGCAGATCAGTGCCAAGTCGTGGGAGTTGCTGCTGGCGATGCTGGTGTTCGAGGCCGCGTTCGGCCTGCCGGGGGTGGTGGCGGGGCCGATTTACTACGCGTATCTGAAGAGTGAGTTGAAGCAGGTGGGGATGGTTTGATCTGCTGGATCTTTGTTGTCTGAGCTGGCGTCTTCGCGAGCAAGCCCGCTCCCACAGGTCATGCATTGTCCTTGTGGGAGCGGGCTTGCTCGCGAAGGGCGCGCCAAGGATTCTGGATCAGTCCATCGACCCGTAGCGTTTCGCAGCCTCAATCGCCAAACCACTGCCGATACTGCCAAAGATGTTCCCTTCTACATGCCGCGCCTTCGGCAGCATCGCCGAGACACTGTTGCGCAGCGCCGGAATGCCGCTCGAACCGCCGGTGAAGTACACCGTGTCGACCTGATCGACCCGAACATCGGCGTCTGTCAGCAATTGGGTGACGCTGTTGCGTACGCGCTCCAGCAGGTTGTCGATGGCCGACTCGAACAGCGCACGGCTCAAGTCCACGCTCAGGCCCGCTTCAATGCGGTCCAGCGGCACGTGGCGGTTGTCGGCGTGGGTCAGCTGGATCTTGGTTTCTTCCACTTCCATCGCCAGCCAGTGCCCGGCGCGCTGTTCGATCAGCTTGAACAGGCGATCGATGCCGCCGGTGTCTTCGATGTCGTAGCGCATGCTGCCCAGGGCCAGTTGCGATTTCTGCGAGTACACCGAGTTGATCGTGTGCCAGGTCGCCAGGTTCATGTGATGGCTGGTGGGCATGTAGGCGCCGCTCTTCATCCGGCTGCCGTAGCCGAACAGCGGCATCAGGCCGGCCAGCGAGAGTTGCTTGTCGAAGTCGGTCCCGCCGATGTGCACGCCGCCGGTGGCGAGGATGTCGTCCTGGCGGTTATCCACAGCACGACGCTTCGGCGACAGACGCACCAGGGAGAAGTCGGACGTACCCCCGCCGATGTCGACGATCAGTACCAGCTCTTCTTTCTCGATGGTCGACTCGTAGTCGAATGCCGCGGCAATCGGTTCGAACTGGAACGAGACTTCCTTGAAACCGATCTTGCGGGCCACGTCGACCAGGGTGTCTTCGGCTTCCTTGTCGGCCATCGGGTCGTCATCGACGAAGAACACCGGGCGACCCAGCACCACTTCTTCGAATTCCCGACCGGCGGCGGCTTCGGCACGGCTCTTGAGCTGGCCGATGAACAGCCCGAGCAGGTCCTTGAACGGCATCGCCGTGCCGAGGACGCTGGTGTCGTGCTTGATCAGCTTGGAACCCAGCAGGCTCTTGAGCGAGCGCATCAGGCGGCCTTCGTAGCCTTCCAGATACTCGTGCAGCGCCAGCCGGCCGTACACCGGGCGACGTTCTTCGATATTGAAGAAGACCACTGACGGCAGGGTGATCTTGTCGTCCTCCAGCGCGATCAGCGTTTCCACGCCGGGGCGCAGCCAGCCGACGGTGGAGTTGGACGTGCCAAAGTCGATACCCACGGCACGGGCTGGAGATGCGTTGTTCATGTCTTTCAGGTTCCGGTTAAAAAACGGCCGCGCAGTGTATGCCAGTGCGCGCCAGATTCGAAGGCCGGTTATCTGCTAATTCTTCGCAAACAATGCCTTGAAAGATGGGGCATCCCCCCCAAACTACCCTGCATCAACCGGACAGCGGCGGGCGTGCTCGCAAGAAGCCCCGCCGGCTGCCGATAAACTTCTGCTGCGCCGCCCGGTCACAAATTTGAGATCGGTCAAACCAACGGCTGCAAACAAGCGCATGCTGTGGCCCGTGGCGCGATTTGATAACGGATGGTGATTCCCGCGATGGACTTCAAAGACTATTACAAGATTCTCGGTGTGGAGCCGACCGCAGACGATAAGGCGATCAAGGCCGCCTATCGCAAGCTGGCGCGCAAATACCACCCTGACGTCAGCAAGGAAAAGGACGCCGAGGCCAAGTTCAAGGACGCCTCGGAAGCCTATGAAGCGCTGAAAAGCGCCGACAAACGCGCCGAATACGATGATCTGCGCCGCTATGGCCAGCACGGTCAGCCATTCCAGGGACCACCGGGCTGGCAGAGCCGTGGCGGTTTTGGTGGCGGTGGCCAGGACACGGGCGATTTCTCGGACTTCTTCAGTTCGATCTTCGGCAACCGTGGGCCTGGTTTCAATGGTGGTGGACAGTCGCGTCGCAGCACCGGACGTCGAGGGCAGGACGTGGAAATGGAGCTTGGGGTTTTTCTTGAAGAAACGCTGTCGACCGAATCGAAGAAG
Organism: Pseudomonas sp. GW456-E7; assembly: GCF_059424105.1. Taxonomy (NCBI): domain Bacteria; kingdom Pseudomonadati; phylum Pseudomonadota; class Gammaproteobacteria; order Pseudomonadales; family Pseudomonadaceae; genus Pseudomonas; species Pseudomonas sp. GW456-E7. The sequence continues at coordinate 271,351 of NZ_JBWKZB010000001.1, forward strand.
GTCACCTTCCAGGTGCCGCAGTACAACGCGGCTGGCCAGCATGTGAGCAACACCAGCAAAAGCCTGAACGTGAAGATTCCGGCCGGTGTGGCCGACGGCGAGCGCATTCGCCTCAAGGGGCAGGGCGCTCCGGGTGTGGGTGGCGGCGCCAATGGCGACCTGTACCTGACGATCCGTTTCGCGCCGCACCCGAAATTCGACGTCGAAGGCGATAACCTGATCATCACCTTGCCACTGGCTCCGTGGGAGCTGGCGCTGGGGGCCGAAGTCGCCGTGCCGACCCTGACCGGCAAGATCAACCTCAAGGTGCCGGCCGGCAGCCAGAACGGCCAGCGCATGCGCGCCAAGGGCCATGGCCTGATGAACAAGGCCGGTGAGCGCGGTTACCTGTTCGTGCAATTGAAGGCCGTGATGCCGAAGAAATCCGACGATGACATCAAGGCCCTGTGGCAGGAGCTGGCGAAAAAAGCCGCGTTCGACCCGCGAGAGCATTTTTGATCCCTTAGAACCAAGGAGTCACTGACAATGAGCAGTCCCCTGATCGTTCAACTGGACATGGCAGAATTCTGTGAGGCGACCGAGCTGTCGGACGTCTACGTGATCGAAATCGTCGAGCACGGCATCCTCGAACCTCAGGGCGCTCAGCCCAAGGACTGGGTTTTCAACGACTATGAGCTGACCCTGGCCAAGCGCGCCGCCAAGCTGCGGCGCGACCTTGACCTGGAGTGGGAAGGCGTCGCCCTGGCGCTGGACCTGCTCGAAGAGGTGCAGCAGCTGAGGGCCGAGAACCGCATGCTCAAGCAGCGCTTGGGGCGGTTGCTGGTCGAGTAGGAGCTGCCGAAGGCTGCGATCTTTTGATCTTGTGTTTCATTGCTCCTGCTGATGCAAAACTTCAAAAGCAAAATCAAAAGATCGCAGCCTGCGGCAGCTCCTACAGGGGGTGCTTCAGGTTTTGCGTGGCAACACCACGGTAAAGGTCGTGCCATCCCTCTCACTGGAACTGACTTCAATCGTCCCCTGATGGGCGTCGACCACTTCCTTGACGATAAACAACCCCAACCCAAGGCTGGTAGTGGGCTCGCCGAGCTCTTCGCTGGCACTGCGCACCAGCGGGTCGAAAATGGTCGCGATCGCATCGCCGGGGATGGGGACTCCGTCGTTCTGCACCGTCAGCCGAACGCTGTCGGCCTCGCCCTTGAGGGTCAAGGTCACTTCACGTTTGCTCGAGCCATGTTGCAAGGCATTGCCGATCAGGTTTTGCAGCATCTGATCGACCCTGCGCGGATCCCAGGTACCGCGGGTGTCACCCTGTACCGTCAGGGTTGGATCGCACTCCGGTTGACCGGCACAGGCCCGCGCAATCGCGTCCCGTGCCGCTTCGGCCAGCTCCATGGGCGCCGGTTCGATCGGCAAGTGCTTGCCCAGGCGACTGCGCACCAGTTCCAGCAAATCCCCGACCATCACCGCGAGGTGCCCGGTACTGCGCTGGATATTGATCGCGCACTTGAGCGCATCACCTTCCAGTGCGGCTTTGCGCAGCAGGATTTCGGTGGACATGCTCACCGCCTGCAGGGGCGCGCGCAGGTCATGACCGAGGATCGCGAGGAAAATGTCCCGGGAGCGGTTGACCATTTCGGCATAGGCGGCGGTGGATTCGGCCAGGGCTTCGTCGATGGCTTCGTTGAAGCGGATCATGTCCTGGAAGTAGGCCAGGTCAGGCGATTGCAGGCTATTGACCCACAGGCGGATGACACAGGCGCGCAAATGACGGAATTCACTGGTCATCTGCACCAGATCAAAACCCACGGTATGGCGCAACTCGCCATGGCTGGCACCGGCCTCGTCGAGGCTCGGGGTTTTCTCCGGGCCTTCGCCGCGTGCCTTGGCCGCTTGTTCGGAGGGTGTCTGGGGCTTGCACATGTCTCGGGCCGCGGCCAGCAGGATCGACCGGGCATGGTCGCGCAAGGCGGCGCTGTCCATGGACTCGGCGGCCGGGGTGATGGTTTTGGCGAACTGCTCCCACTCATCGACGATGCGATCAACCTGTAGCACGATGAATTCGGAAAGACGCATGGCGGTTACCTGAGCATGAATCGGGGACAGCGAATCGAATAGTAGTCCCTTTGCCGGAAAAAACACGACCGCTCGTTCGGTGGCATAAGTCCAGGCCTCAGTGGCGGTACTTATGTATTGAAGGCTCTTTGAATTTCGAACGGTGGAGGCCTTTTTTCAGGGGCGGCCCAGCGGTTTTTTGGGCTTTTGTTTGGCGGTTGGGTTGGCGAAGCTGTGGGTTCAAATCCAGCCATCAAGGTGATGTAACAGTGTCTGAATTGCATGGAAGCCATTCACAGCAAACCATTGAAACCACAGGCGTCGAACACCAGGGCGTGCATTACCGTCGCGTAGTCGACGGGATACCGGGCGCCCTGAAAAATGCCCCGCTTGCAAGGCTCAAATCCCTCGAAACCCTGAAGCCGGCGTTGCCCGAGTGGTACAGCGGCGCACGGGCCATTGACCGCCAATACCTGAAGCAGTTGATCGAGGAGCGCTGGCGTGTGCAGGGCGTACTGGACAAAACCCTGGGCAGCTTGCAACACGACATTGAGGCCTTCGCCGAACCACTGGTCAGTGAGATGTTGCAGGCGAATTTCAGCTCCGTTGAACGCGTCGACGAACTCAGCGTGCAGCTCGAGGTGCCCAGTACGATCATATTCGGCATCGACACCGGCGCCAGTCGCGTCCGCCAGTCCACCTTGCTGGAGGCGGCACTGCACAACTTCGAGGAAGCTGAAACCGTCGAAGGGGCGTTCCGAAACAGCTCCGGTATTTACCGTAAGGACAGCCGGGGCAGTCTCAGCCTGGAGCCGGCGATTGCCCTGCCGGATTTTGCCGCCTTGTGCCGCAGGGTGGACATCGGCGGGCAATACCAGCGGCACATCAAGTCCATCCTGTTGCCCGATACCCCGCAAGCACAGCGAACCTTGCAACAAGACTCGGTGGCCAGTGAACAGGCGGCCTTTCATGTGGCCGCACTGATTGCCCGATTGAAGGGCGATATCAGTGACCATGCCTACGTCAAACTGGGCCAGGTGCGTGAGGGGCAGGCAAACGTCACGCTGTACGACCGGCCGTTGCATGCTCATCGCTTGTCGCTGATGGGTTTTCGGTTGACCGGCATCGTGTTGTTCAGCGCGGTCAGCGAGCCATCGCAAATAAAGCGCGACATTGAAGCGCTGACGCCGGCGCTGTTGAGATTCTGGATCGACTGGTCGCACCGCGTCCCTGTTCTTCCGGGCCGGGAATACGATCAATTCAAACTGCTGCAAGCCTTCTTCGCCAATGGGCCGCAGGGGTTGAGCGATGAACTGTTGCGCCGCGACGATATCTATCAACAGAGTCGTGTAAGCGGTCCGTTGATCGCCTATGTGCCCGATGATCCTGACCATCCGTTGAAGGAGTATCCCTCACTGACCGCGTTCATGAAGGCGCTCCTGGGTCAGTTGAGAAATACGGATTACCAGGCCTTTTTCAGCCGGTTTGTGGCGCAGAAGGACAAGGGGCTGTTTTTCGCCCGGGTCAAAGAGCGTCTCACCACCTATACCTGGCATGAGCGCGAACCGCTGGACATGGGCCCGTGGTGGCGTGAAACGGCGGTCGAAAATCCCGATGCGGAACCGGTGACCAACCAGATCCGCGATGAGCTGTGGGTCACGCTTTTTCTGGAGCGCCGTGACAAGGCCATCGCCGATGCCCGGCTGATCGCCGTACCGACCGGCGACGAGGATGCCAACGCCCGCTTCAAGCGCCTGACCGGTTACCTGTCGATCGGTTGGAATGTTTTCAATTTCGCCGCAATGCTGGTGCCGGGGCTGGGGGAAGCCATGCTTGGCATCATGGTCGCGCAAATGCTCGCCGAGGTTGCCGAAGGCGTCGAGGACTGGAGCAAGGGTGACAAGGAACAGGCTTCGGCGTACTTCAACGGGGTCTTGATCAACTTCGCGCAATTGGCACTGATGGGCGCCGGACATGTGTTGCCCGGCCCCGTTGTCGCACCGATCAAGGTGTCTCCGTTTGTCGAGGGGCTCAAACCAGTGGAAGTCGGCGGCAAGGAGCGGTTGTGGAACCCTGACCTTGTGCCCTATGAGCAATCGATCACATTGCCCGATGGGGCGAAGGCTGGTGACACTGGGCTGTACCGTTATCAAGAGCAAGACCTGCTACGCCTCGATGACAAATGCTATGCCGTCAGGCAAGACCCGGAAACCGGCCAGCATCGGCTGCAACACCCGACTCGCGCCGATGCCTATCAGCCGCTGTTGGAGCACAACGGTGCCGGCAGCTGGAAGACCGAACTCGATCAACCGCTCGAATGGGATCGGCGTGTAGTGCTCAGGCGTCTGGGCGCTTCGGTGGAGGGGCTTTCCGATGAGACCCTGGAGCAGGTTTTGACTGCCAGCGGCGTACATGAAAACACCTTGCGCCGGCTCCATGTCGAGCATGAAACTCCGCCCGCGTCATTGGTCGATACCCTCAAGCGCTTCAAGGCCCATGCCGATGCCGAAGCCGGTGTGCAACAGATTCTGGCCCATCGGATCAGTAACGATTGGGCGGATTACTCGCTTCGACTCATGACGGAATTGCGCGGCTGGCCCGGCGACAAGGCCATTGAAGTCTTCCAGGGACCGGGCCTGACCGGTGTATCGATCAAGGAAGGCTACGCCAATGCGTCAGCGACCAATACCTTGCAGATGACCTGGTCTGAACTGCTTGCGGGTGAGTTGCCTGAACGAGTGGTCGGTTTCCTTGACGAAACAGCGCTACGCGAACTGCTTGGAGAAGGGTATTCCGGTGAACAAGCAAAACGTGTCCAGGCACTTTGTGATCAATGGGCGGCGCTGGCGCGTCAGCGCAAAAGTCAGTTGTTCGACCTGTTGTACAAGCGCCGGAGTCGGTCGGACGATCCGTTGGTGAAGATGCTCATGGATGATGGGGCTGATATCTCTGTCAGTCAGGCGCAGGCGTTGCTGAGTGAAGCGCATCCCTCGGATGTGCAGCATTTGAACGAAAAAAAACGTGTTCCGTTGAGACTGGCTCAACAAGCTCGGGAGGCAGCGGAACAACTGCGTGTGACACGGGCATATGAAGGCCTGTACCTCGACGCACTGCACAATCGCGATACCGCACGCCTGGAGCTGCACTCGCTGGCCGCATTGCCGGGCTGGCCGGCGGATCTGCGTCTGGAAATCCGTGAGTATTCATTCACGGGATCACTGACCGACAGTCTCGGTCCCGTCGACGCGACGACCCGCAAAGTGCTGGTCCTGGGTGAGGATGGCCAATACGAGGCACGGGACGGCAACGATCAACATCTGCACGGTGCGGACAATCTGTACGCGGCGGTGCTGCATGCCTTGCCCGACTCCGAGCGCACAGCGCTTGGCTTTGAAATTCACGAGTCTTCACGTCTTGAGCAAGCGGTCAGGGCGCAGCCGCTGGATCGATCCCGGCTCGAGCCGATTCTGCGGGACCACCCGATCACCAGGCCGGCTTACGACCCGAGCGTCATGCGCTTGCGTGGCGGCATGCGTGGCTATGCCCGACAAGCACCGCAAGGCGTAGGCCTGCGACGACGGGCTCATGCACTGTATCCGGATTTTACCTCGGAGGAAGTCGAGACACTGCTGGCGGGTTTCGGTCAGGGCGAAGGGGCGGTGCATGCACGGCTGACCGTGCTGGAGGCCGAGTTCAACCAATTGAACCGTGCCCTGCAACGCTGGATGAATTCGCCGACGCAATCCGCTCGTTTTACCCCGGCGGGCGTGGCGGAGTGGCATGCGCGAAACAACATCTACAAAGCGCTCAGGCAATGCTGGCAGCGCACCGGGCCGGAGGGCATCGAGGCTTACGGGGTTGTGCGGCCGCAGGCGTTGAGTCTGGACAACATTCCCAGGCTGAGCCGACTGCTGGAAACCCTGCCGAGGCTGGAGGCCAACTTCGATCATGTCACCAGCCTGAGTCTGCGCGGTGGGCAGTTGCGTTCCGGGAACCTGTCGTTCCTCGAGCCGTTCCATCAGGTGCGCTACCTCAACCTGCAAGACAATCTGCTGACGGCTGTTCCGCCGGTACTGAAGGACATGCGTCATCTCACCGACCTGTTCCTCAACGACAACCGCATCGAGCTGGATCTAGTGGCAGTTGATCGCCTGAAGAATCTGACACGTCTGAGGTCGTTGGCGTTGCGCGGCAACCCGCTGAAGCTCATTCCCGATGTCAGCCGGATGCCGCATTTGCAGGTGTTGGTATTGAGCGATGCCGGACTGGACAGTTGGCCTGTCGGTTTGTTTTCCCAATCGCGGCCACGCAGTATCTTCATTGAGTTGAGCCGCAATCCGATCAGCCGGATACCGCAGGTCGCGCCCGGATCGTTTCGCGCCGAGCTGCTGGCCCGCACGGTGATCAGCCGGGAGCCGCACTGGATATCGCCGGAAAATCTCGACACCCTCAGGTTGTACATCGAGTCGGTCGGCATGGACCCGGACCGCCCATACCCACCCCGAGGCTTGCTCGACAGCGCGGATTGGTGGATGGGCATGACCGAGTGGCAATGGCAGGAAAAACAGGAGATCTGGAACGAGGTCGAAGACGAGTTTGGTTCGGTGCCGTTTTTCAATGAACTGCGCAAGCTCACCCAGTCCGCCGACTTCAAGGCCGGCGGTGACTATCAGACGGAACTGACGACCAAGGTCTGGCGCATGCTCGAAGCCATGGCCCGCGACACTGAACTGCGAAGCAAACTGTTCAACGAGGCGGCAACGCCCACCGAGTGCGTGGATGGCGGCACGCAACTGTTCAATGCCATGGGCGTGCAGGTGCTGGTGCACGAAGCCTACGCCCTGGTGCGTGCGGACCTGATCGAGGCGCAATTGCTGGAACTGGCCCTGGGCAAGTCCCGGCTCGATGAGCTGGGTGCCATTGCCCGTCAGCGGGTGTCTGCGCGGTTGGCTAACGGCGAAGGGTTCCGTCGCTACGACGCCAATGGCGATGTGATCGGCACTATCGATGAAGTGGAAGTGCACCTGGCCTACATGACCGATCTGGCGGAGCGTCTGGATTTGCCGTGGCAGGCGCGGGGCATGCAGTTTCGCAACATCGCCGGTGTGAGCAAGGAAATGACCGAAGCAGCGTTCCAGCGGATCAAGGCGCTGGAGGAAGGTGATCTGCTGAGTGATCGCCTCTTCGAGCAACCGCTCTGGCGAACCTGGCTGGAGACGACTTACCGCGAGGAATTGAACGGCTTGAAGCGCAGGATCGACGCCACTATCGATTTGCAGGATGCGTTGCAGCGCAGGGCCGAAGGTACGCGGCTCACCGCCGAGGGAAAGGCGGCGGTGGAGGCGGAAATCAAGGGGTTGTGCAGTGAGTTGGGCAAAAGTGAAACTGACTTTGCGAACGGCAAGCTGATGACTGACGAGGAATATGTTCAAGCCTTGGATGACATCGATCTGCAGATTACGCAGTTGCTGAAAAAACTGACACGGGAAGCGATGATTCGGGCCAAGCTGGATCGGTTGCGGATTGAATCCGTTCAGTAATCACGGAAAAACAAAGGCCTCGACACAGGGTGTGCGAGGCCTTTGCTCGTGTCGTGGTTGCCGGTTCAGAACAGGAAGTAACGCTGGGCCATCGGCAACGTCTCAGCCGGTTCACACCACAGCAAAACCCCATCGGCCTTGACCTGATAGGTCTGCGGATCGACGTCGATTTTCGGCAGGTAGTCGTTGTGGATCAGGTCGGTTTTCTGCACGTCGCGGCAACCTTTGACCACCGCGATTTTCTTCTTCAAACCCAGTGCTTCGGGCAAGCCTGCCTCCTGCGCCGCCTGACTGATGAAGGTCAGGCTGGTGGCGTGCAGCGATCCGCCGAAGCTGGCGAACATCGGGCGGTAGTGCACCGGTTGCGGTGTCGGGATCGAGGCATTGGCGTCGCCCATCAGGCTGGCCGCGATAGCGCCGCCCTTGAGAATCAGCGTCGGTTTCACGCCGAAAAACGCCGGACGCCAGAGCACCAGGTCCGCCCATTTGCCCACTTCGACCGAACCCACTTCATGGCTGATGCCGTGGGTGATCGCCGGGTTGATGGTGTACTTGGCGATGTAGCGTTTGGCGCGGAAGTTGTCGTTGCCGGCGCCATCACCGGGCAGCGGCCCGCGTTGTTTTTTCATCTTGTCGGCGGTCTGCCAGGTGCGGGTGATGACCTCACCGACCCGCCCCATGGCCTGGCTGTCGGAGCTGATCATCGAGAACGCACCGAGGTCGTGGAGGATGTCTTCGGCGGCAATCGTTTCGCGGCGAATGCGGCTTTCGGCGAAGGCCACATCCTCGGCAATGCTCGGGTCGAGGTGATGGCAGACCATCAGCATGTCGAGGTGTTCGTCGATGGTGTTGCGGGTGAACGGCCGGGTCGGGTTGGTCGAACTCGGCAGCACGTTGGTAAAACCACAGGCCTTGATGATGTCCGGTGCGTGACCGCCACCGGCACCTTCGGTGTGATAGGTGTGAATGGTGCGGCCCTTGAAGGCGGCGAGGGTGGTCTCGACGAAACCGGATTCGTTGAGGGTGTCGGTGTGGATCGCCACCTGCACGTCGAACCGGTCGGCCACGCTCAGGCAGTTGTCGATGCTCGCGGGCGTGGTGCCCCAGTCCTCATGCAACTTGAGGCCGATGGCACCGGCCTTGACCTGTTCGATCAACGGCTCCGGCAAGCTGGCGTTGCCCTTGCCGGTGAGGCCGATGTTCATCGGGAAGGCATCGGCAGCCTGAAGCATGCGCGCCAGGTGCCACGGCCCGGAGGTGCAGGTGGTCGCATTGGTGCCGGTAGCCGGGCCGGTGCCGCCACCGATCATGGTGGTGACACCGCTCATCAATGCCTCTTCGATCTGCTGCGGGCAGATGAAGTGGATGTGGGTGTCGATGCCGCCGGCGGTAAGGATCATGCCTTCGCCGGCGATGACTTCGGTGCTGGCGCCAATGGCGATGTTGACGTTGGGCTGGATGTCCGGGTTGCCGGCCTTGCCGATCGCCGCGATGCGCCCGTCCTTGAGACCGACGTCTGCCTTGACGATACCCCAGTGATCGATGATCAGTGCGTTGGTGATCAAGGTGTCGACCACGTCGGCGGCCAGCAACTGGCTCTGACCCTGGCCGTCACGAATGACTTTACCGCCACCGAATTTCACTTCTTCGCCGTAGGTGGTGAAGTCCTGTTCCACTTCGATCCACAACTCGGTATCGGCCAGGCGCACCTTGTCACCGATAGTGGGACCGAACATGTCGGCGTAGGCTTGTCTTGAGATTTTCATGCGCTTGCCTTGGGATTCAATTGTGTTTGAGACTGTTCGCTTCGCTCACAGATTCGCGAGCAAGCCCGCTCCCACAGTTGCCCACATTCCAACCGGAGGAACTCGGTCGAATGTGGGAGCGGGCTTGCTCGCGAAGGGGCCGGTGCAGACATCGCATCAATCAAAGATCACCCATGATCCTGCCGGCAAACCCGAACACCCGACGATGCCCCGCCAGATCCACCAACTCCACCTCGCGACTCTGCCCCGGTTCGAAACGCACCGCCGTGCCGGCCGGGATGTTCAGGCGCATGCCACGACTGGCGGCACGGTCGAACGCCAGGGCGTCGTTGGTTTCGAAAAAATGATAATGCGAGCCGACCTGGATCGGCCGGTCACCCCTGTTGGCAACCTTCAGGCTGATCGTGCGGCGGCCGACGTTGAGTTCGATGTCGCCGGGCTGGATCTGGTATTCACCGGGAATCATCAATGGGCTCCCTGAAGAATCTTGTAGTAGAGGGCGGTCGGCTTGTAGCGGCCGCTCGGGTCGCAGGCGTAGTCGGGGATTTCACCGGCGCGGGTATAGCCCAGCGATTGATAGAAGGCTTCGGCGGGCGAGCCGGCCTCGGTGTCGAGGTACAGCATGCCGCGCTTGTGCTGCAGGGCCGCCGCCTCCAGAGCGTTCATCAGTTGCTGGCCCAGACCGCGACGCCGGGCATGTTCACGCACCAGCAGCTTTTGCACTTCGGCGCGGTTCAGGCCGTTGGCTTTCTGGCACAAACCCAACTGCACGCTGGCCTGCACCTGTTCGTCCTTGACCACCACCCACAGCAACAGATTGCCCTTGTTCAGGTTGTCCTGGACCTCATCGAAATAGGCGTGGGCCTGGGTCGCATCGAGGCCAGCCATGAAGCCGACACTGGCCCCGTAGCCGACGGCATCGAGCAGCAGGTCGATCAGGCCCTGACGATAGTGCGCAAAGCTTTCAACGTTGACGCGTCGCAGTTGGGCGGCGTTCATCGGGCATTACTCCTGGTTGACACTCGGCGGTTGCGCGCCGGGGTTGAGGGTCAGTTGCATGAACGTCAGGTCCAGCCAGCGGCCGAATTTGGTGCCGACCTGAGGCATTTGCCCGGTGGTGATGAAACCGATGCGCTCATGCAAACGAATGGAGGCGGCGTTACCACTTTCGATGGCGGCGACCATCACGTGCTTGCCGCAGCCTTTGGCGCGCTCGACCAGTGCTTCCATCAGTTGTGGGCCGAGGCCGTTGCCTCGTTGGTCGCTGCGCACGTAGACCGAATGCTCGACGGTGTGGCGGAAACCGTCGAAAGGTCGCCAGTCGCCGAATGAGGCATAGCCCAGTACCGAGTTTTCACCGTCGACGATCACCAGAATCGGGTAAGCCTGGGATTGCCGGGCGCTGAACCAGGCCTGGCGATTGCCGAGGTCGACCGCCTGTTCATTCCAGATCGCCGTGGTGTTGAGCACGGCGTCGTTGTAGATGTCGCAGATGGCCGGCAAGTCGGCAGGCACGGCATCGCGGATGTGGTAAGTCATGGCGCGGCCTCAGGCGATGGGTTGGTGGACGGTGACCAGTTTGGTGCCGTCGGGGAAGGTGGCCTCGACCTGGATTTCCGGGATCATTTCCGGGATACCTTCCATCACTTGTTCGCGGGTCAGCAGGGTGGTGCCGAAGTGCATCAGGTCGGCCACGCTCTGGCCGTCACGGGCGCCTTCGAGCAGGGCCGCGGAGATGTAGGCCATGGCTTCCGGGTAATTGAGTTTCACGCCGCGCGCCAAACGCCGCTCGGCCACCAGGCCCGCGGTGAAGATCAGCAGCTTGTCTTTTTCGCGTGGGGTCAGGTCCATCGTAGACATCCATCTGGGCAGATTAAAAAGTTCGGATCTATGAATACAATCCCTGTGGGAGCGGGCTTGCTCGCGAATGCGGAGTGTCATTCAACATCAATGTTGACTGGCCCACCGCATTCGCGAGCAAGCCCGCTCCCACATTCGATCGCATTTCAGGTGCTCCATATTCTGGGTGATACGGCCTCGCGACCCAGAAGGGCGGGGCGTAACAACTTCCAAAGTTCAATCAACCATCCCCGCGCCAACAACGCCTCACTCGCCAGGCACCGTGCAACCAGCAACCCGGGCAACTGGGTCAAATCCCCGCGCACGTCGTTGGGCAGCAAGCGGCATTTCTCCAGCAGTTCGCTATCGATCTCACCCGTCACCAACAAGGTGGCAAACACCGGTTGACCATCCAGTCCGATGGGTGAATCAAGTAAACCGTCCGCTCCGACAATGCGCTGACGTTCATGCCAGAGCAACAGGCCGTCGCGGCGCACATCCAGTCGTGCCTGGAAATGCCCAAGGTCGAAGCGCTCGCCACTGGCCGGACGGCCCAGGGCCACGACGTCCCAGTAGAACAGACGCGCATCGCCTTCAAGGTCGATGGAGGTGCTGAGTTCAGCCTGGGCCGCACTGAAAATGATCGTCTCCTGGGGCAGCCACTCCAGTGTCGCACCGGCCGCCACCTTCAGATTCAGCTGCTGATAGGCGGGACCCGCGGCGCGATACCACTTGGCCGCACCGGGGCTGGTGATTTGCGCCCAGGCATTGCCCTCGACGCTGGCCGAAATCTCCAGTCGATCCCCGCCGGCAATTCCGCCGGGTGGGTGGACGATGATGTGCTGGCAGACTTCCGGCCCTTCGGCATACAGGTGTTTTTGTACCCGCAGCGGACCTTTGTGCCGACGCTGGACCGGGCGTGTGGTGTTGTCGAATCGGGCGTAGCCCAGTTCCAGTTCGGCGTGCCAACTGGGGGTAAACAAAACGCCTGAAGCCGGAAGATTCATAGTCAATGCTTGTCGAGAGGTCGTCAGGATGTTTGCAAAGGCTGTGCCGCAAGGCATTGCAGGCAGGAGGTGGCTGTTTAGTGTTGTGATGCACCAAAAGCGTGCGCAGCCGCAAATTCGGCGCGACAAATTGGTGCCGTGTCAAAAGAAGCGGACCGTGACGCCTCAGATGGTAACGAGCCCACGCACGCCCTCGGCTTCCATATTTTCACCACGCCCCTGTTGCACGATCTCACCCCGGGACATCACCAGGTATTGGTCGGCCAGTTCGGCGGCGAAATCGTAGAACTGCTCCACCAGCAGAATGGCCATGTCGCCCCGGGCCGCGAGCTTTTTGATCACGGCACCGATCTCCTTGATCACCGATGGCTGGATGCCTTCGGTGGGCTCGTCGAGGATCAGCAGGCGAGGGCGGCTGGCCAGCGCGCGGCCGATGGCCAATTGCTGTTGCTGGCCGCCGGACAGATCGCCCCCTCGGCGTTGTTTCATTTGCAGCAGTACCGGGAACAACTCGTAAATGAACGCTGGCACTTCCTTCGCTTCGCCACCGGGAAAACGCGACAGGCCCATCAGCAGGTTTTCCTCGACGGTCAGGCGGCCGAAGATCTCCCGGCCCTGGGGTACGTAGGCAATGCCGGCATGCACGCGCTGGTGCGGCTTGAGCGCAGTGATGGGTTTGCCCTCCCAGTTCACCGCGCCTTCCCTGGCCGGGAGCAGGCCCATCAGGCATTTGAGCAGGGTGGTCTTGCCCACGCCGTTGCGCCCGAGCAGGCAGGTGACTTCGCCGACCTTCACGTCAAACGTCAGGCCGCGCAGGATGTGGCTTCCGCCATAGTACTGGTGCAGTTTTTCGACTTGTAGCATTCTCAAATACTCCTCAGTTCCCCTGTGGGAGCGGGCTTGCTCGCGAATGCGGACTGACATTCAACATTTTCATCGACGGACACACTGCTTTCGCGAGCAAGCCCGCTCCCACATTTGGATGGCATTCACATGCCTATCGACCGAGGTAGACCTCGATCACCCGTTCGTTGTCCTGCACCTGCTCCAGTGAGCCCTCGGCCAGCACGCTGCCCTGATGCAACACGGTGACGTGGTCGGCAATCGAGCCGACGAAGCCCATGTCGTGTTCCACCACCATCAGCGAATGCTTGCCGGCCAGGCGCTTGAACAGCTCGGCGGTGAATTCGGTTTCGGCGTCGGTCATGCCCGCCACCGGTTCATCGAGCAGCAGCAATTGCGGGTCCTGCATCAGCAGCATGCCGATCTCGAGGAACTGCTTCTGGCCGTGGGACAACAGGCCGGCCGGGCGATTGACCGAGCTGGTCAAGCGAATGGTCTCCAGCACTTCGGCGATACGGTCTTTCTGCTCGCCGCTCAAGCGCGCCCGCAGGCTGGCCCACACCGACTTGTCGGTTTTCTGCGCCAGTTCCAGGTTCTCGAACACGCTCAAGGCTTCGAACACCGTCGGCTTCTGGAACTTGCGGCCGATGCCGGCCTGGGCGATCTGCACTTCGCTCATCTGCGTCAGGTCCAGGGTTTCGCCGAACCAGGCCTTGCCGTGGCCGGGACGGGTCTTGCCGGTGATCACATCCATCAGCGTGGTCTTGCCCGCGCCATTGGGACCGATGATGCAGCGCAGTTCGCCGACGCCGATGTACAGGTTCAACTCGTTCAGCGCCTTGAAGCCGTCGAAGCTGACGCTGATGTCTTCCAGGGTCAGGATGGTGCCGTGGCGCGTATTCAGGCCTTTGCCGGCGCGCTGGCCGAGACCGATGGCGTCACGGCTGCTGCCGGCGTCCTTGTTGGGCTCTACGGGGAAAAACGCCGGCTCGAGCATGAATTCAGCGGTTGCCGTGACTCTCATGATTCACCTCTTTTCTTCAGCAGACCGATCACGCCTTTGGGCAGGTACAGGGTCACGACGATGAACAGTGCGCCGAGGAAGAACAGCCAGTACTCGGGGAAGGCCACGGTGAACCAGCTCTTCATGCCGTTGACCACGCCGGCACCGAGCAACGGACCGATCAGCGTGCCGCGCCCGCCGAGGGCGACCCATACGGCGGCTTCGATCGAGTTGGTCGGCGACATCTCGCTCGGGTTGATGATGCCGACTTGCGGCACGTACAGCGCACCGGCCAGGCCACACAACACCGCGCTCAACACCCAGACAAACAACTTGAACCCGCGCGGATCGTAGCCGCAGAACATCAGGCGGTTCTCCGCATCGCGCAGTGCGGTCAGTACCCGGCCGAACTTGCTCTGCGCCAGGCGCCAGCCGATGTACAGGCTCGCCACCAGCAACAGCACCGTGGCGAAAAACAGCACCGCGCGGGTGCCCGGTTCGGTGATGCCAAAGCCGAGAATGGTGCGGAAGTTGGTGAAGCCGTTGTTGCCGCCAAAACCGGTTTCGTTGCGGAAGAACAGCAACATGCCGGCGAAGGTCAGGGCCTGGGTCATGATCGAGAAATACACGCCCTTGATCCGCGAACGGAAGGCGAAGAAACCGAACACCAGCGCCAGCAACCCCGGCGCCAATACCACCAGGCACAGGGTCCAGAGGAAGCTGCTGGTGCCGGTCCAGAACCACGGCATTTCAGTCCACGACAGGAAGGTCATGAACGCCGGCAAACCATCACCCGAGGCCTGGCGCATCAGGTACATGCCCATGGCATAGCCGCCGAGGGCGAAGAACAAACCGTGCCCCAGGGACAGCAGGCCGGCATAGCCCCAGACCAGATCGAGCGCCAGGGCGACGATGGCGTAGCAGAGAATCTTGCCCACCAACGTCAGCGTATAAGCTGAAACATGCAGCGTGCTGTCCACCGGCAACAGCGACAGCAGCGGTAACGCCAGCAGCACAATGAGGATCACTGCGCCGATGGCAATCGAGACTTTGGGGCCGGCTTTTTGGGTCGCGGTAACGAGCAGGGGCTGGTTCATCAGTCGATCACCCGTCCTTTGAGTGCGAAGAGGCCTTGCGGACGTTTCTGGATGAACAGAATGATCAGCGCGAGGATGAGGATCTTGCCGAGCACCGCACCGATCTGCGGTTCGAGAATCTTGTTGGCTATCCCTAAGCCGAAAGCCGCCAGCACGCTACCGGCCAACTGGCCGACACCACCGAGCACCACCACCAGGAACGAGTCGATGATGTAGCTCTGGCCGAGGTCCGGACCGACGTTGCCGATCTGGCTCAGGGCCACGCCACCGAGGCCGGCGATGCCCGAGCCAAGACCGAAGGCGAGCATGTCCACGCGCCCGGTGGGCACGCCGCAGCAGGCGGCCATGTTGCGATTCTGGGTGACCGCTCGCACGTTCAGGCCCAGGCGCGTCTTGTTCAGCAGCAGCCAGGTCAGCACCACCACAAACAGCGCAAAGGCAATGATGACGATGCGGTTGTAGGGTAGTACGAGATTGGGCAGCACCTGAATCCCGCCCGACAGCCAGGCCGGGTTGGCCACTTCGACGTTCTGCGCGCCGAACAGCAACCGAACGAGCTGAATCAGCATCAGGCTGATGCCCCAGGTGGCGAGCAGGGTTTCCAGCGGGCGACCATAGAGGTGGCGAATCACCGTGCGCTCCAGCGCCATGCCGATGGCGGCGGTGACGAAAAATGCCACGGGTAGCGCGATCAATGGATAGAACTCGATGGCCTGCGGAGCGAAGCGCTGGAACATCAGTTGCACCACATAGGTCGAGTAGGCGCCGAGCATCAGCATCTCGCCGTGGGCCATGTTGATCACGCCGAGCAGGCCGAAGGTGATCGCAAGGCCCAATGCCGCGAGCAGCAGGATCGAACCGAGGGACATGCCGCTAAACGCCTGGCCCAGCATCTCGCCGACCAGCAGTTTGCGTTTGACCTGGGCGAGGCTGGTTTCAGCGGCGGTGCGCACCATCGCATCGGTTTCAACGCCCGGCTCCAGCAGGCTTTCGAGGCGGGGGCGGGCCAGCGGATCGCCGGTTTCACCGAGCAGGCGCACGGCAGCGAGGCGCACGACCGGATCGCTGTCGACCAGTTGCAGATTGGCCAGGGCCAGGCTGAGGGCGGCGTGGACGCCTTCATCCGTTTCGCCCGCCAGTTGCCGGTCGAGGAATTTCAACTGCGCCGGTTTGGCGCTCTTCTGCAATTGCTGCGCGGCGGCCAGACGGATTTTGGCGTCGGCGGCGAGCAACTGATGACTGGCCAGGGCCGAGTCGATCAGACCCCGCAGGCGGTTGTTCAGGCGCAGGGTTTTCGGTTGCCCGTCGATGGTCAGTTCGCCTTGCTGCAGGGCATTGATCAATTCGATACGGGCCGGATCGGGCTGCGCGGCCCAGGCTTCCAGAAGTTTGGCTTGCTGCACGGGATTGGCGGCGACGAAGTCTTCGGCGTCATCGGCGTGGGTGGTCATCGGCAACAAGAGCACGATGGCGAGGAGGAAGCGGTAGAGGGCAGTGGGCATATGCTTGGCCTTGCGCGGACTAAATGTGGGAGCGGGCTTGCTCGCGAATACGGTGTGTCAGTCACATAGATGTTGGATGTGTCGCCGTCTTCGCGAGCAAGCCCGCTCCCACAGGGAGTTGTGTTGGGCCTGAACAATCGTCAGGCCCAATGGCTTAGTTGCTCTTCACCGCATACTCCGGCTTCTTGTCGTTGCCCTGGATGAACGGGCTCCACGGTTGGGCGCGGATAGGTCCTTCGGTCTGCCACACCACGTTGAACTGACCGTCAGACTGGATCTCACCGATCATCACCGGCTTGTGCAGGTGGTGATTGGTCTTGTCCATGGTCAGCGTGTAACCGGACGGTGCGGCAAAGGTCTGGCCGGCCAGGGCTTCGCGTACTTTGTCGACGTCGGTGGATTTGGCTTTTTCGGCGGCTTGCGCCCACATGTGGATGCCGACATAGGTGGCTTCCATCGGGTCGTTGGTCACCGCTTTGTCGGCGCCCGGCAGGTTGTGTTTTTTGGCGTAGGCTTTCCAGTCGTCGACGAACTTCTTGTTCACCGGGTTCTCGACCGATTCGAAGTAGTTCCACGCGGCGAGGTTGCCCACCAGTGGCTTGGTGTCGATGCCGCGCAGTTCTTCTTCGCCGACCGAGAACGCCACGACCGGAACGTCGGTGGCTTTCAGGCCCTGGTTGGCCAGCTCTTTGTAGAACGGCACGTTGGAGTCGCCGTTGACGGTGGAGATGACGGCGGTCTTGCCGCCCGCCGAGAACTTCTTGATGTTGGCGACGATGGTCTGGTAGTCGCTGTGACCGAAGGGGGTGTAGACCTCTTCGATGTCCTTGTCGGCCACACCTTTGGAGTGCAGGAACGAACGCAGGATCTTGTTGGTGGTGCGCGGGTAGACGTAGTCGGTGCCGAGCAGGAAGTAGCGCTTGGCGCTGCCGCCTTCTTCGCTCATCAGGTATTCAACGGCAGGGATCGCCTGCTGGTTTGGCGCGGCGCCGGTGTAGAACACGTTCGGCGACATTTCTTCGCCTTCGTACTGCACCGGGTAGAACAGCAGGCCATTGAGCTCTTCGAACACCGGCAGTACCGATTTGCGCGACACCGAAGTCCAGCAACCGAACACCACGGCAACCTTGTTCTGGGTCAGCAACTGACGGCCCTTTTCGGCGAACAGCGGCCAGTTCGACGCCGGGTCGACCACCACCGGTTCCAGCATCTTGCCGTTCACGCCGCCCTTGGCGTTGATCTCGTCGATGGTCATCAGCGCCATGTCTTTCAACGACGTTTCGGAGATCGCCATGGTCCCGGACAACGAATGCAGAATACCGACCTTGATGGTCTCGGCGGCCTGGACGGTCCAGGTCATGCCCATTGCGGCAATGGATGCCGAGAGAGTGAAAGCCTTGATCAAACTGCGACGCTTCATTGTGCGATCTCCATGAACTTATGAGTTTTCTTGGTTGGCAGATGCGGACTACTGAAGGGTCTTTAGCAAGGGCTGTGCCCGGTCGGAGAAAGGTACGGGAATGGCGTTTTAGAGCGGTTGTGCGGATTGATGGCGCACCAGAAATGGACGCGGCAGGCGTATTGGTGCGAGGAGTTGCGCCAGATTGGGGCGGGCAGCATCGATCAATTGTGGGAGCGGGCTTGCTCGCGAAAGCGTCAGGTCAGTCGATTGCAGTGTCGACTGATCCACTGCTTTCGCGAGCAAGCCCGCTCCCACAAAGTCAGTGGTGCATTCGCTCAGCTTTTAATGCATGTTTCAAAACCATGTCCGCCACCTTTGTACTCCGGGCCGTAATAGTACTTGGTGAATGAAGTTTTCCCGTCAGGCGTGGACGCGATGTTCGCTATCCCGACACCGTAGTCCTTGAACGACGGATCCGTATGGGCAAAGTAAATCGCCAGGGAACTCGAGTTGGCGGCGGCAAACCCGTCATACCGGGAGTTGTCGAGCAACGTCAGGGTAAAACCGTAGGCGCCATGTTCGCCGGTACTTTGTTCGGCATTGAGCTTCATGTCGACAACACCTTCAAACGCACCGTCATGGCTGTCCATTCCGCTACATTGATATCGGCCGCTGTAGTCAACGCCAGTAAAGGGGGGCTTGGCTGCCCATGCAGGCGATGAGACAAGTGCGATGGATATGATGATTTTTTTGAACATGGTTACCTCTTTCCGCTCTTGTAGGAGTTGTGACGATTAAGGTGTAGGAATAATCGTCATTGAAGTGCGCGAGTATTTTTTATTATTCAACTCGCGGGAGCGGAGTATGAGCGTGGTTATGGATTTGTTAAGTGCTAACTCAATACGAGGTTTTTCCAGGCATAGATGCATTTTTGAATGTTGTTTTAATTAAACATGGCGTTAACGACGTCGCATCAAACCGATGAAGAACAACCCGCCAATCGCCGCCGTGGCCACACCAATAGGCAAGTCCTCCGGAGCAATCATCGTCCGGGCAGCGACGTCGACCCAGACCAGAAACACGCTGCCGAGCAACACGCACACCGGCAGCACTCTTCGGTGTTCAGCCCCGACCAGACGCCGCGCGATGTGCGGCACCATCAGCCCGACAAAGCCGATCGAGCCGCTGATCGACACCAGCACCCCGGTCATCAGCGATGCAATCAGAAATACCCGCAGGCGCACGGTGCGCGCATTCAGGCCCAGGGTCACTGCCGTCTGCTCACCGGCCATCAGCGCATTCAACGGTCGCGCCATGCCCAGCAGCAAAACCAGCCCGAACAACACACTGGCGGTCGGTACCGCCAGCAATTCCCAGCGCGCCAGCCCGAGTCCGCCGAGCATCCAGAACATCACCGCCGAACTGGCTCGATGGTCGCCGAGGAACAGCAACAAATTGGCGATCGCCATCATCACGAACGACACCGCCACGCCGCACAACAGCAGACGGTCACTGTCGAGGCGACCGTGGCGGCTGGCAATCATCAGCACCACCAGCATGCTCAGCAATGCACCGATGAAGGCTGCGATCGGCAAGGTCAGCAGGCCAACGATCTCTCCGACATGCAACACTACGATCACCGCGCCCAACGTCGCGCCGGACGTGACGCCGAGTAGATGCGGGTCAGCCAGGGGGTTGCGCGTCACCGCTTGCAGCACCGCGCCGATCAGTGCCAGCCCGGCGCCCACCAACGCACCGAGCAGCATGCGCGGGACACGGATCAGCCAGACGATATGCTCCTGCCCGGGGCTCCAGTCCGGCACACCGAAGCCGAACAGCTTGTGCAGCAGGATGCGCCACACCACGTCCAGCGGTACCCGCGCCGGGCCGAAACCCAGGGACACTACGCACGACACCAGCAACAGGGCACCGAGGACGATCAGCAACAGGGCGTAGCGACGGTTGATCATTCGCCGTGGAAACCCTTGGCCAGGGTAGCGACCGCCAGCACGTTATCGATCCCCGGCGTGGCCTGCACGTACGGGATGATGATGAAGCGCCGGTGCCTGATCGCGTCCACCGATTGCAGGGCCTTGTTGGCCAGCAGGAACTGAATCTTCTGTTCGGCGGTGATTTCGCTGTAGTCGACGATCACGATCACCTGCGGATTGTGTTCGACCACGCTTTCCCAGTTGACCCGGGTCCAGCTTGCGTCGACATCCTCCAGGATGTTGCGCCCGCCAGCGGCGTCGATCAGCGCTTGCGGCATGCCCAGGCGGCCTGAAGTCATGGCCCGGTCTTCGCCGCTGTCGTACAGGAAGACCCGCGGTCTTTGCGCGGGCAGGGTTTTGCGAATGTCTGCCACTTGCGCCTGCATGTGGGCGACCAGGGCGTTGGCGCGGTCCTGCACGTCGAAGATCCTGCCGAGGTTGCGCAGGTCGTTGTAGGTGTCTTCGAGGCTGGCCGGTGGGCGCTTCATCACGAAGGCGCAGGATTCGCTCAGCTCATACACATTGATGCCCAGCGGCTGCAGGGTTTGCGGAGTGAGATCGCCGCCGACGCGCATGCCGTAGTCCCAACCGGCGAAGAGGAAATCGACGTTGGCATCGAGCAGGGTTTCCACTGACGGGTACTTGGCCGCCAGCTCCGGCAGGCCGTCGAGCAGCGACTGCATGTCGGGTGTCACCGCCTTCCAGCCACTGACGCCGCTGTAGCCGGCCATCCGTGGCTTGAGACCGAGGGCGAGCATCATCTGGGTCATGTTGATGTCGTGGCTGAGGGCGTGTTGCGGTGCTTGCGTGAAGGTCACTTCGCGGTTGCAGCTTTTGACTGTCAGCGGGTAATGGGTGGCTTCGGCCAAGGCCTGGGCGCTGCCCGACAGCATCACGAGGCAGAGGCCGGAGCGCAGCAGGGAACGCAAATTCATGGTTGGGTTATCCAGGTGATTCGTGGGTAGCCGTGCAGCGGATGGTCATCAATAAGCGCTTCGACGCCAAACACATTGCGCAGCAGGGCAGCGGTGAGCACCTCTTGCGGCGTGCCGCTGGCGACGATGCGGCCATGGTTGATCACGTACAGGCGATCACAAAAAGCCGCCGCCAGGTTGAGGTCGTGGATGCTCGCCAGGGTGCCGATGTTCAAGCGCCTGACCAACTTCAACAGCTCAAGCTGATAGCGAGGGTCGAGGTGGTTGGTCGGCTCGTCGAGGATCAGCAGTTGCGGTTGCTGGGCCAGGGCGCGGGCGAGGATTACCCGCTGTTTTTCACCGCCTGAGAGGGTGGCGAACTCATGGTCATCGAAGCCCTTGAGGCCGACGGACTCCAGCGCCTGATGAATGAGTATCGAGTCCTCGAGCGTGTCACCATCGAACAGGCCTTTGTGCGGCGTGCGGCCCATGGCGACCACTTCCTCGACGGTCAGGCCGAAGGCGTCGGGGAACTCCTGCAAGACCACGGCGATGCGTTGCGCACACCAGCGTGAAGACTGTTTCCAGACATTCTGGTGATCGAGCCTGACCTCGCCGTGCTCCGGTTTACTGAAGCGCCAGGCACAACGCAACAGGCTGGTCTTGCCACTGCCATTGGGGCCGATCAACCCGACGAACTCACCGGCGGCGACGTGCACGGAGGCATCACGCAGCTGGAATTGGTGATGGCAATGGCCGTGGCCCAGTGGGGACCAGGTGAGGTTGGTGAGGTGCAGCGAGGTCATGCCGTTACTCTTGAGGTGAAGCTGATGGCCTCTTCGCGAGCAAGCCCGCTCCCACAGGAATTGCGTGAATCCTGTGGGAGCGGGCTTGCTCGCGAAGAGGCCCGAAAGGACACCCTGAATGCAAGAGGGTGACGCGCGGGGGGAGTTTACAGCCCCTTGCGCCCCGCGCATCTCAGCTGTTTCATGATCAAGATGAGGCGCTCTCAGTCTGCCGGGTAAAACGCGACAGCAGCACACGATCCAGCACCCACACCACCACCAGCGAAGCGCCCACCAACGGGAAGGCCACCGCGAGGGCGAACATGATCACCATGGCGGTTTTCCATTTCGGCAGGTCGTGACGCAGCGGCGGTACGCCGAGTTTTCCTTGCGGACGACGCTTCCACCAGATCACCACGCCGCTGACTGCGCTGAGCAGGATCATCAGGCAGATCAGCAACACGATGATCTGATTGAGCGTGCCGAACATCTTGCCTTCGTGCAACATCACGCCGATTTCCGTGGCGCGGGCGACGGCGCCATATTGCTCGTAACGCACATCGGCAAGGACCTTGCCGGTGTACTGGTCGATGTGCAAGGTGGCGTCATTGCGCGGGTCATCGGCGGACACCGCGATGGTGAACACACCGGTAGCGGTCGTTGGCAAGGTGATGCTGTAGCCCGGTTCGACCTTGCTTTGGGTGGCGATGTTTTGCACGTCCTGCAGGCTGATGGTCGGTGCGGCCGGACCGGCTTGCGCGCCATCGTGGGCCATGTGTTCGGCGTGGCCGCCGGACATTGGCATCGGCGTGTTTTCCATGGCCCAGGGCACGGTCTGGCGCGTGGCGCTGTTGAGGCTGCGCGCCTCGACGTCGGACTTCGGTACGTTGTCCCACATTGCCGCCGGAAAGACGTTCCACACGGCCGCGTATTGCTGGCCCCAGAAGCCGGTCCAGGTCATCCCGCTGAGCAGCATCACCAGCAACAGGGAGGCGCCCCAGAACCCGGTGACGGCATGCAAGTCCCGCCAAAGCACCCGCCCGCGACTGCTCAGGCGTGGCCACAGAATGCCGGCGGCCTGACCGCGCGGCCACCACAGGAATATCCCGGAAACCACCAGCACCACACCCCAGCCGGCCGCCAGTTCGATCAGCCGATCACCGACGGTGCCGATCATCAGCTCGCCGTGAATCGCGCGCGCAATGGCTTGCAGGTTCTTCTTGGCGTCTTGCTCGCCGAGGATGTCGCCTTGGTACGGATCGACAAAAACGTTCAGCTCGTTGCCACCGTTGAGCACGACAAACTGGGCGCTGCGTTCGGCATTGACCGGTGGCAGGTACTGTTTGATCGTTGCCTGGGGATACGCATCTTTTACCCGCTTGAGCAGGTCGTCGGCCGGGACGGTGTGATGACCGGCCGGCACGTTGAGCAGGCTGCTGTACATCAGCGAATCGAGTTGCGGCTTGAACAGGTAAATGGTGCCGGTCAGGGCCAGCATCACCATGAATGGCGCAACGAACAATCCGGCATAGAAATGCCAGCGCCAGGCCAGGTTGTAGAAGTTCACTTTGGGCTGTTTCATCACGTGTGCTCCGCTTGGCTGGATCTTTTAGTTGTTTGTTTTGCGGTTGCTGCGCAACCGATCGCGGGCAAGCCCGCTCCCACAGAGGGAGCGGGGCCCTCAAGGGTTAGAAACTCATGTCCACCTTGGTCCAGAGCGTGCGCCCCGGCTCCTTGATGGCTTGCGGGTCATTGGCGGGGTAGCCGAAGCCGGCGTTGCCGGCCAGGTTCAAGTGCTCGGCGTAAGCCTTGCCGAACAGGTTGTCGACGCCGCTGCTGACCTTCCAGTTGCTGTTGATCCGATAGGCACCGTTGAGGGAGAACACGCCGAATCCCGGCGTCTTGCCGAAGTCCTTGCCGACCACGTTGCCCTTGTTCTGGTCGATACGGTTTTGTGCGGCGACCACTCTCCACAGTGCGCCGGCACTCCAGTTATCTTCGCTGTAGGTCAGGCCGAAACGGGCATCCAGCGGCGGCATCTGCGGCAATGCAGAGCCATCGCTGCTGTTCTTGCCCCAGGCGTAGGCCAGGGTCGCGTCGGCTTTCCAGTGTTCAGTGAGGCTGTACGCGGCGCCCAGTTCGCCGCCCATGATTCGTGCGTCGATGTTCTCGGCTTGCGAGGTCGTGCCCATCATCGTCGGGGTGTAGTTGAACAGGATGTAATCGCGCACCTGCCCGACGTAACCCGAGGCCCAGGCTTCGAGTGCTCCGGTCTTGTATTGCAGGCCGAAATCGAGCTGGGTGGTTTTTTCCGGCTTGATCGAATCGAAGGCATTCACCGAACCGGCGGGGCCGGAGTTGGGCGAAAACAGCTCCCAGTAGTCTGGGAACCGTTGGGTGTGACCGAGGCCCGCGTACAAGGTGGTCGGGCTGTCGGCCAGGTCATGCTCGTAGCGGATGAAGCCGCTTGGCAGGGTGTCGGCGCGGGTGTCGTCGGCGGTCGGATTCGGGCGGGTCATCATTCCCGAGCCGATGGTCTGCCGATAGTCCTTGGCCGAGGCGCGGTCCAGCCGTGCGCCGCTGATCAAACGGTCACGGTCGGCGGCGTACCAGGTCAGTTCGCCGAACACACCGTAGTCATGGAAGTCGGCATCCTTGGTGTAGGGCAGGTCCTTGTAGGCGTCGATGCCCATGGCGCTGCGCTGGCGATGTTCGTTGGTCTGTGCGTCGATGCCGCTGATCAGTTGCACATCAGCCCAGCGCCAGGTGGCCTTGATCCGCGCGCCGAGGGTGCGGCGGTCGACGTTGGAGGCCATGGGGCCGGCCATCATGCCGGTACCGGACGGCGTGCGCAGGGTGTAGTTGTCCATCACGTGGTCGGCGTAGTTGTAGTAGACCTGCGCCTCGATCGTATCCAGCACATCACCGATGTTGGATTTCTCGAAGCGCAGGCCGAGGCTCTCGCGCAGAAACTGCGAGCCGTCCATGCTGCGCCCGGCGTAGCGCGCTTCACCGTCACCCTTGCCGGCGGTCAGCTCCAGCAGGGTATCGGCATCCGGGGTCCAGCCAAGTGCAACGTCGCCGTTCCATTTGTCGTAGCGCGATGGGACGGTGTCGTTGTTGCCATCCTGATAGTCGTCTGCATGTGCGGTGTTGCCGATTACCCGCACGTAGCCCAGTGGCCCGCCGGCAGCGGCGTCCACCAGTTTGTCGAAGCGCCCGTTGGAGCCGGCCAGCACGCTGGCATTCACCCTCGTGCCGAGTTCACCGAAGCTTTCCGGCTCGCGTTCGAACAGGATGGTGCCGGCCGAAGCGCCCGGTCCCCAGAGCACGGTTTGCGGGCCTTTGATCACGGTCAGCTTGTCGTAGGTTTCCGGCGAAATGTAGGAGGTCGGCGCGTCCATCCGCCCAGGGCAGGCGCCGAGCATCATGCCGCCGTTGGTGAGGATGTTCAGCCGCGAGCCGAACATGCCGCGCAGCACCGGGTCGCCGTTGGTGCCGCCGTTGCGCACCTGGGCGAAACCCGGAATGGTTTTCAGGTAATCCGAGCCGTCGCTGGCCGGCACCGGTTGGCGCGGGTCCTTGGGGTTGGTGACGATGGTCAATGGCGAGCTGGGGGCAACGGCGGTAATCACCGTCGGGCTCAGTTCTTCAGTGTGACCGGCGTGTTCATCGGCCAGCGCGGAAGGCGCCAGCAATGCACTGCACAAAATCGCAGTGGCGTGCCTGAAACGAATGCCGGATTCGTTTTGGGCCATGGAGACTTGAGCTGGGCTCAAGCCTGTGTCAGCAGAAAACCTGGACATGAAATTTCCATCGTACAGTCGTAAACGACACGGCCGGCAGCCTGAAGCTGTCCCTGTGGGAGCGGGCTTGCTCGTGAAAGCGGTGTGCCAGGCGACATCTGCGTTGACTGACACTCCCTCTTCGCGAGCAAGCCCGCTCCCACCGGTTGCTTGGGTTGTCTTGCGGACCGTGTGAGATCGGAGGTGGGTGTTTACGCGACGGAAGGCGGGGCGCGGGTGCGGGCGCCGGGGAAGAAGGTTTGCCGGGCATGGCCCTGGCGCGGAGAAGGCGTGGTGAATGTGTTGACGGGGGGAATGACAAAGTTGGCGAAGGACAGGCCACCGGTCAGCGCCGGGCAATTGAACAGCAGGCTGCAATAGCCGCACTTTTCCCACAGCACATGGTGCCCCGGGGCAGGCGGGCAATGTTCGGCGGAGGTTTGCTTGCCGTGGTCGGCATGCTCCATCGCCGACATGTCCATGCTCATACCCGCAGGCATGCTCATCGACATGGCGCGCGAATCCATCGGCATCGACTGGGAAATCAGCGGACCGATAAAGATCATCAGCATGGCGAACAGGCTGATCCAGCTGCCGCGTGTCAGGCTCAATGCCTGACAGCGTGTCCTGGATGACCTGGCGCTAAGCGGGCGCATGGGCGTTTTCAGCTCAGGTGATTACGGATTGTGCACGTGCGCTTGCATGCCGTCCGGCGCCTGCTTCTGCACCGCGACTTCGACCGTCACGTCACCGGCCTTCTCGAAGTGCAGCGTCATGGGAAAGCGCTTGCCGTCAACCAGCAGGCTGCGGTCCTTGAGGCCCAGCAACATCACGTGATAGGCCATCGGTGCGAAAGTGACCTCGCCACCGGCGGGCACTTCCACGCTCGGTACGTGTTGCATTTTCATCATGTCGCCTTGCATCACGTGCTCATGCAATTGCGCTTCGCCGGCAATGGGGGTGTCGACGCTGAGCAGGCGGTCGGCGGTCTTGCCTTCATTGTCGATCACGAAATACGCCGCAACGGTGGGCGCATTGGGCGGCAACTCCTGGGACCACGGATGGGCGATTTCCAGCGTGCCGACCTTGTATTCGTGGGCATTGGCAAAGCAGGCAGGCAGCAGCAACGCAGCCAGAACGATGAGTTTGTTCAACATGGCAGTTCTCCGGAACGATTTAAAACGCAGTCAATTGCGAGAAAAAATCACACCAGAGGGGACGCGCGGGGGTTGAGACTCGGCCATTGCTGGCGCGGCGACGGGCTGTCGAGCGAGGTGGCAGGCAGGCTTCGGTTGGATTCGAAGTGCGCGAAATACAGCTGTGGCGCATGCCCCGGCAACGCCACCAATGGCGCAGACCCCGAACAGCACCAGCAATGCTGCATGTTGGAATGATCGTCGTTTTGCGGAGCTTTCTGTTCAAGGTCGCCGATGGAGATCGCCACCATCCTGGTGCCGCTGGCGCTGCAGAAGCTGCCCCACAACAACTGTTCGGCAGGTGACTTCGACGTTTGCGCCATCGCTCCGGACATCGGCATGGCGAGCAAATTGAACAGCACTGCGAAGCAGGCTATCCAGGCAATTGCGAGCCGTTGTCGGGACATGGGACAAAATCCGTTTGGGTGGGCGATCAGGCGCGGGCTATTTAGCCTGATCAGGGCCGATAAGTAAAAACGCGGCGTGCGGTTTGGTGTCGCAGTGCGTTGCGTCCATTGATTTCATCATAGCCGCGAATTCCAGAATGCCTGCACCGCTTAAATATTGTTCAGAATCTCAGAGAGTCAGTCGTTCCTTAAAGGTTTGTACGTAAAGTCGGAGTGACTGGCAGGTTCCAGCCTTTGCGTTACCACTGATGACGCTTTCGCGGGCAAGCCCGCTCCCACAGGTTTCTTTGTCTAGCCCTGGATTTGTGCTCGGTGAAGTCCACTGTGGGAGCGTGCTTGCCCGCGAAGGCGTCCTGACGTGTTCGCAAAAATCAGATCAATTGCTGCTCTGCCATTACCTGCAGTATCTCGGCCACCGCCGCAAACTCTCGCTCAACCCCAGGCAACTCCGGTCGTTTCAATACAATCACCGGCACCCCACGCTCACGCGCCACTTCCAGCTTCGGCTCGGTCGCCGTGCTGCCGCTGTTCTTGCTGATCAATACGTCGATCTGCCGACGTTCGAACAATACTCGTTCATCCTCAATCAGGAAGGGCCCCCGTGCGCCGATCACTTCGCAGCGCGCGTTGCCCGGATAGACGTCCAGCGCGCGCAGGGTCCAGAATTGCTCCGCAGGAATTTCATCCAGATGTTGCAGGGGCTCGCGACCGAGGGTGAACAGCGGTCGGTGGAAGGGTTTCAGGGCTTCGATCAGTTCGGCCCAATCGGCAACTTCCCGCCAGTCATCACCCGCCCGGGCTTGCCAGGCCGGACGTCGTAGCGCCCAGCAGGGAACACCGCTCAAGTGCGCGGCGGTCGCAGCGTTCTGGCTGATTTGGGCGGCGTAGGGGTGAGTGGCGTCAACCAGCAGTTCGATACCTTCATCGCGAATGAATTGCGCCAGACCCTCGGCACCGCCGTAACCTCCCACGCGGATCTGACATTGCAGGTCCGTCGGCACCCGGCCGATACCGGCCAGGCTGTAAATGTGCTGCGGCCCCAGCGTGCGGGCAATGGCCAGGGCTTCGGTCACACCGCCGAGCAACAGGATGCGCTTCATTGAAAAGCGCCTGCATGGCCGACAATCCCGCCCTGGCGATCGATGGCAAAGACTTCCACCTGAACCTGCGCCGGCACCACGCTGCGGGCAAAGTCCAGGGCGTGCTGGCAGACTGCATCGCCCAGGGCTACTCCGGCTGCGGCGGCCATGGCCAGTGCCTGCTGGCTGGTGTTGGCCTCGCGGATGCTTTGCTGCAATACCGTATCGGCGCCGACCTGTGCGGCCCATTGCGCCAGTTGCGGCAGGTCGATGCTCGAATGACGACTGTGCAAATCCATATGCCCGGCCGCCAGCTTGCTGATCTTGCCGAAACCACCGCACAGGCTGAGCTTGTCCACGGGCACTTTGCGCAGGTGCTTGAGTACGGCACCGACGAAGTCGCCCATTTCGATCAGGGCAATTTCCGGCAAGTTGTAGACCTGGCGCATGGTGTCTTCGCTGGCGTTGCCGGTACAGGCGGCGATGTGCAGGTAACCGTTGGTTTTCGCCACGTCGATGCCCTGGTGGATCGAGGCAATGTAGGCCGCGCATGAAAACGGCCGGACGATGCCGCTGGTGCCGAGGATCGACAGTCCGCCAAGAATGCCCAGGCGTGGGTTCATGGTTTTCAGTGCCAGTGCCTCGCCATTCTCGACATTGACCGTCACGTCGAAACCGCCGGCATAACCGAGTTCGTCGGCCAGTCCCGCCAGGTGATCGCCGATCATTTTGCGTGGCACCGGGTTGATCGCCGGTTCGCCGACACCCAGCACCAGCCCGGGCCGGGTCACGGTGCCGACGCCGCGGCCGGCATGGAAGCGAATCCCCGGCTCGGCGCTCAGGCGCACCTGCGAGTAGAGCAGGGCGCCATGGGTCACGTCGGGATCGTCGCCGGCGTCCTTGAGGGTTCCCGCTTCGGCGCCGTCCTCGGTGAGGCGGCAGAACTCCAGGCGCATCTGCACGTGCTTGCCTTTGGGCAGCACGATGTCCACCGCATCGGCCCTTACACCGGCCA
This sequence comes from Pseudomonas sp. GW456-E7, assembly GCF_059424105.1. NCBI lineage: Bacteria > Pseudomonadati > Pseudomonadota > Gammaproteobacteria > Pseudomonadales > Pseudomonadaceae > Pseudomonas > Pseudomonas sp. GW456-E7. The sequence goes on from NZ_JBWKZB010000001.1 coordinate 300,574, forward strand.
ACAGCAAGCGTGCGGCAGCGAGGCTGGTAGCGGTGGCGCAACTGCCGGTGGTCAGGCCACTGCGCAGCGGTGCGGGTTGTTCGGCGGTTTCGTCACGCATCGAAGGGCTTCGTCACGTCCAGCAAGGTAATCGGCAATGCCTGGCGCCAGGTGTCGAAGTCGCCCAGCGGTTGAGCCTGCGCGATATGAATCCGCGTCAACTCTCCGCCGTTTTGCTCGCGCCAGGCCATCAGGGTCATTTCACTTTGCAGGGTGACCGCATTGGCAATCAGCCGGCCACCGGGTTTGAGTTTGGCCCAGCATGTATCCAGCACGCCTTCACGGGTGACACCGCCGCCGATGAAAATCGCGTCCGGTCGCTCCAGGCCGACCAAGGCCTGCGGAGCACTGCCGCGAACCAGTTGCAGGCCGGGAACGCCAAGGGCATCGCGGTTATGTTCGATCAACGCCTGGCGGCCGTCATCCGCCTCGATGGCCAGTGCACGGCAACCGGGGTGGGTGCGCATCCATTCGATGCCGATCGAGCCACTGCCGGCACCGACATCCCACAACAGTTCGCCGGGGATCGGGGCCAGGCGCGCGAGGGTGATGGCGCGCACATCGCGTTTGGTCAATTGGCCGTCGTGCCTGAAGGCGGAGTCCGGCAGTCCGGCCAGTCGGGACAGCCGCAACGTGTTCGGCTCTGCGATGCACTCGATGGCGATCAGGTTCAGATCGGCGATCGGCGGATCGTTCCAGTCGCTGGCGATACCGTCTACACGCCGCTCGGCTTCGCCGTCCAGGTGTTCCAGCACGGTGAGACGACTGAGACCGAAGCCTCGTTCGCGCAACAGTGCAGCGATGGCGGCGGGGCTGCGGCCGTCGTTGCTCAATACCAGCAAGCGTACGCCGCTGGACAGCTGGGCATTGAGTGCGGCGACCGGCCGGGCCACCACCGAAAGGGTGACCACGTCCTGCAAGGGCCAACCCATTCGCGCTGCGGCCAGTGAGCAGGAGGAGGGCGCGGGAAGCGTCAGCATCTCGGCGGCGGGGAGTTGCCGGGCCAGGCTGGCGCCGACGCCGAAGAACATCGGATCGCCACTGGCCAGGACACAAACGGGCTCGCCACGTCTGGTCAGGACCGGATCAAGGGAAAAAGGACTTGGCCACAATTGCCGTTCGCCACGGATGCAGGCTGGCAGCAGATCCAGTTGTCGTTGACCGCCAATGATCCGCGAAGCCTTCAGCAGAGCATGTCGGGCATTTTTTCCAAGCCCCTTGAAGCCGTCCTCTCCGATGCCTACTACTGTCAGCCAGGGGGTCATGCTGTTCCTCATCTATCAATCGAAGCCAATCACGGAGCCGGTCCGTGCCGGGCTGGCGGTTGCGCATCATACCGCGGCGCGGCATTCGCCTGTTGTCATCGGGTGAAGGCATGCTTTTGACCGTGAGGACACCGTTCAAGTGTCAGGGTATTCAATCTTATGATGGTTTGCGCAGTTCGAATCTCTTCATGGCGATCTCGCGAATCTTTTTTTCAATCCATAGTTTGTTGTTTTCGAGTTTGTATCTGTCCAGTTTAAGGCTGGCCCGTCGCTGGGTGATTTGTGCATCCTGATCTTCCCAGTTCCAGAACAAAAAACCATTTTTTCTTGTAGTGACTTCCAATTCAAGATTAAAGACGGCTATTTCAAGGAAACCCTTTGAATCGTAGCGTGCAGGTATTACCTGAAAGCCTTCTCCCATCAGACTTTCTTTATCCAGCGAAAACAGCGCCGAATTGTCGGGCTTCAGCGCGTCGAGCGTGTCTATCATGGCAATGCCTTGTCGGGAGTCCCGCATCCCTTCAGCGCTTTGCACCAGAAAGTCCGCAACGCTATGTGTAATGACGCTACGGGTGCGGGTGAAAATCGCGTCTTCAAAAACAGACCAACCCAGGTATTTCATCGTAAATACATATTCATCCAGCCACTTGAACGAATCAGCGAAGCGACTACAAAGCATGTCGGCGGACTTTGTGGCTATTTGCGTGCAATCGGTAAGGTCTTCGTAATCTTGCGGTGAAATTTCGTCTATGCATGAAGTAAGGCTGTGTCCGGTTAATACTCCAGGCAGGTTGTTTTTGCTCATGTGTTGCTCCTGATAGTTATCTGTTGGATATGTTTTCTATCGTTGTTTGCGAATGAAAAGTACAGGAGTCGATAGGGGGGGTGAAACAAGAGCGGGTTGTGAAGTTGATTTTTGTTGTCAGTATTTTTTGCGGCGTTTATGCCTGACATGAGCCAGTACGACTCGTGCGCCAGAACAAACACTCTGACGCCGAGCCAGGCGCTTTTCGTCGTCCATCTGCCTGGACTTTTCATCCCGCCTGACAAAGCAGGCATAATGCTGCCCTTCGCCTCGTACCGGTCATCCAGTGAATTCTCGTCAGAAATCCAACCCTTTACGCCCTTCGGCCTGTCCCGGATTACTGCGTATCGTCCAGGCGTTGGACGGCGGCATTTGCCGAATCAAACTCAGCAGTGGTTCCATGCGCGCACAGCAGGCTGTCGCCGTGGCCGATGCAGCCGAGCGATATGCCGGTGGTGTGATCGAGGCGACCAACCGCGGCAACTTGCAGATTCGTGGCATCGGCAACGAACAGGCCGCCTTGATCGACTGCCTGCTTGCCGCAGGATTGGGCCCGAGCCATGCGGCGGGTGACGATGTGCGCAATCTGATGCTCAGCCCCGCCGCCGGGTTCGATCGGCAGATGCTGTTCGATACCCGTGCACTTGCCGATCGGATTTTGGCCACGGTGCAACAGCACGAACGCTTTCACGATCTCAGTGCCAAGTTCGCTGTGCAGCTCGATGGCGGCGAGGCTCTGGCGATGCTTGAGCATCCCCACGACCTGTGGCTCGCGGCCTTCGAGCGAAACGGTGAGCAACGGCTGGCGTTTGGGTTGGCTGGATGCCCGACGGACCAACCGGCCGGTTCGGTCGCGCTCGACGATGGCCATGCCCTGGTCGTCGCGGTGCTTGAGTTGTTCCTTGAATGGGCGCGCCCCGAGCAGACGCGGATGCGTCATTTGCTGGCCGAGTACTCGATCGAGCACGTTCTGCTTCGGCTGGCTGAGCGTGTATCGATGCAAGCGGTTGTCGATTGGCAGCGGGTTTCGGCTGGCAGCGATTTGCACATCGGCGCCCATCCCCAGGCCGAGTCCGGCGTTGTCTATGTGGGGGCTGTCCCGCCACTGGGGCGGCTCGATCCGACGATGTTGAGGGGGGTGGCGCAAGTGGCCTGCGAACTCGGTGATTCGAGTCTGCGTTTCACGCCCTGGCAAAGCCTGCTGGTGCCCAATGTCCGCGCGGAAAATGCCGCTGAGGTCATTCGGCGACTGCAGTGCCTGGGGCTGCAGTGCGAAGCCGATCAGCCATTGTCCAGGCTGATCGCCTGCACCGGCTCAAACGGTTGCGCCAAAGGCCTGGCCGAGACCAAGGGCGATGCCCTGCAATTGGCCGCGCTGCTGCGCCGCCACGGACCGGCGCTCAACATACACCTGAGCGGTTGCCCGCGCTCCTGCGCCGCCGCGCATATTGCGCCCGTCACCTTGCTGGCCGTCACCCCCGGTCACTACGATCTATATTTTCGCGATGCAGCGCAGCCGGGTTTCGGTGCGCTGCACGCACACAACCTTACTATTGAAGCGGTCGCGGCCTTGCTCGACGCCCGCTCACGGAGCCCCCTTGATGCTTGATTACATCCGCGACGGTCAGGAGATCTATCGCAACTCCTTCGCGATCATTCGCGCCGAGGCCAACCTCGACCGAATTCCGGCCGATCTGGAGAAACTCGCGGTCCGTGTGATTCACGCCTGCGGCATGGTCGAGGCCATTGACGGTCTGCAGTTTTCCGAAGGGGCGGGCAAGGCCGGGCGTGATGCGCTGGCGGCCGGCGCGCCGATTTTGTGCGATGCGCGAATGGTCTCCGAAGGCGTGACCCGCGCGCGGTTGCCGGCGAACAATCCGGTGATCTGCACCTTGCGCGACGAAAGCGTTCCGGAACTGGCCCGTGAATTGGGCAACACCCGCTCAGCCGCTGCGCTGGAACTGTGGCGTCCCCATCTGGAAGGTAGCGTGGTGGTCATCGGCAACGCTCCGACGGCGCTGTTCTATTTGCTGGAAATGCTCGACGCCGGTGCGCCGAAACCGGCGCTGATCCTCGGCTTCCCTGTAGGTTTCGTCGGCGCCGCCGAATCCAAGGCAGCGCTGGCGGCTGACAGCCGTGGCGTGCCGTTTGTCATCATGCAGGGTCGCCTGGGCGGTAGCGCCATGGCTGCCGCCGCCGTCAATGCCCTCGCCACGGAGATCGAATGATGCAGCAACCTGGACGTTTGATCGGCCTTGGTGTCGGTCCCGGTGATCCGGAACTGATTACCGTCAAGGCACTGCGGTTGCTGCGCGAGTCGCCTGTAGTGGCGTACTTCGTCGCCAAGGGCAAGAAGGGCAACGCCTTCGGTATCATCGAAGCCCACCTGCAAGACGCACAGAATTTGTTGCCACTGGTGTACCCGGTGACCACCGAAGCCTTGCCGGCGCCGTTGTCCTACGAGCAAGTGATCAGCGACTTCTACGATGACGCTGCCGCAGAACTGGCCGCGCATCTGGACGCAGGCCGCGATGTGGCGGTGATCTGTGAGGGCGACCCGTTCTTCTACGGCTCCTACATGTACCTGCACGACCGGCTCGCCCAGCGTTATCAGGCTGAAGTCGTGCCTGGCGTGTGCTCGATGCTCGGCGGTGCTTCGGTGCTCGGTGCGCCGCTGGTGTATCGCAATCAGAGTCTGTCGGTGTTGTCCGGTGTGCTGCCGCACGACGAACTCAAGCGTCGCCTGGCCGATGCCGATGCGGCGGTGATCATGAAACTGGGACGCAATTTCCCCAAGGTCCGCCAGGTGCTGGAAGAGCTCGGCCTGGCCGAGCGTGCGCTGTACGTCGAACGCGCAACCATGGCCAACCAGAAGATCGTGCCGCTGGATCAGGTCGAGCCGATGTCTTCGCCGTACTTCTCGTTGATCATCGTTCCCGGTGAAAGGTGGCAAGGCTGATGACCCGTCCAGTTCCGGCGATTGTCATTCTCGGCAATGGCAGCCTCGCGACCGCGCGCAGGATTCAACAGCTTTATCCCGATGCGCTGATCCACGGCCTGGCTGAACGGGTCGAAGGCGCGGATCGGGTCTACCACGAATTCGGTGCGACCCTGCGCGAGCTCTATCAACAGGGCACACCGGTGATTGCCCTGTGCGCCGCCGGGATCGTGATCCGCACGCTGGCGCCGTTGTTGCTGGAGAAAGGCGCAGAGCCCCCAGTGCTGGCCGTTGCCGAAGATGGCAGTGCCGTGGTGCCGCTGCTCGGCGGTCTGGGTGGGGTCAATGTCATCGCCCGCGAAGTGGCGGCGCACCTGGATGTGGCGCCGGCCATCACCACCAGTGGTGAACTGCGTTTCGGTACCTGTCTGCTGAATCCTCCCCAGGGGTATGCCTTGGGCGACCTGGCGTTGGGCAAGCGCTTCGTTTCCGATTTGCTGGCCGGGGAAACGGTGCGCATCGAAGGTTCGGCGCCTTGGTTGGCAGACGCGCAACTGCCCGAGAATGAACAGGCGCGGCTGATTGTTCACGTCGGTCATGCCCGGCGCGAGCCGGCCGCCAACGAATTGCTGATCTATCCACGCAACGTGCTGGTTGCCGTGGCGGGCGAATCGATGCTTGTGTCAGAGACCATTCGCGAGGCATTGCATCAGGCCGGAATCGCCGCGCAATCGGTGGCTTGCCTGTTGGCTGCCGACACCGAAATGAGCAGCTCCACCTTGCGTGAAGTGGCGCTTGAGTTGGGTGTGCCGTTGCGTTTTGTCAGTTCGGCCGGTGTGGCCGGCGAACTGGTGCGGCACGCCATCGGGCAACCTGTCTCCATTGTCGGTGATGACGCTATTGCCATTGCTGTCGCCGAACAGCCGCTGGACCCTCTGCATATCGGCCGCCCTCGCGGACGTCTGGCGGTGATCGGTCTTGGGCCGGGAGCTGCCGAGTTGATGGTGCCGGCGGTGAAGGCGGAACTGGCTCGCGCCAACGATGTGCTCGGCTACGAAACCTACGTGCGCATGGCCGGCCCGTTCCGTGCAGACCAGGTCCTGCACTGCACCGATAACCGTGAAGAAATGCAGCGTGCCCGACACGCCTTCGAACTGGCGGCTCAAGGGCGGTCGGTGGTGGTGGTTTCGTCCGGCGATCCGGGTGTTTTTGCCATGGCAGCCGCTGTGCTGGAGGCGCTTCACGAGTCCAGCGATGGCGCATGGCACGGCGTCGATCTCGAGATCTTGCCGGGAGTCTCTGCTTCGTTGGCAACGGCTGCCCAGGCGGGTGCGCCTTTGGGTCATGACTTCTGTGTGTTGTCACTGTCGGACAACCTCAAGCCGTGGGCGATCATCGAGAAACGTCTGGATCTGGCCGCTCAGGCCGACCTGGCACTGGCTTTCTACAATCCGATTTCGCGTTCGCGGCCGTGGCAATTGGGCCGGGCGCTGGAGATTGTCAGCCAGCACCGTGAGCCGGCGACTCCGGTCGTGTTGGGGCGCGATATTGGCCGCCCCGGTCAGACCTTGCGGGTCACCACGCTGGGGCAACTGAGCGTTGATCAGGTGGACATGCGAACGATGGTTCTTATTGGCTCGTCGACCACTCGGGTGTTCCCTCGCCTGGACGGTAGTACCTGGGTTTACACGCCGCGCAGTTACGGCGACAAACTGACTCCAATCCAATAATTTATAGTTCTTCTCTGCTGAGTAGCACCAGGCCACTATTTATGAGTAGTGGCCTGGTTGTTGCTGATTGTTTGTGTTGTTTGTGTTGTTAGTGATGGGTGGTGGATATACATATGTTGTATTTAGTTGCGGTTGATAGTTGGGGGTGGCCGCGCTAGGTTTAGGACGCTCCAGGACGGGGCGTTTATTAATAAATAAGGGAATGTTATTCGTGGATAATTTTGAGAGTTCGGTAAATATTACGAAAAGTGCTGACTTTGTACGGGCATGCATTAACAAACGTAAAAGTGCTGTGGCCAAGCGGCCGCGCATGATGTCGCTGATGTCGTCGGTCGCTTCGAGTCCTACCAAGGAATTGGACGCGCTGGTGCTGGGCAATAGCCTGATTGGCTACGGTGACAAGATCAGCATCGAGAACATGGCGATCATTGAAAACCTGATCACCATGTCGAAGATGGAAGCCAATTACGAAGTGCCCGGAAATAAGGACCCCAAAGCTTGGTACCAGGCGTTTACAAAATGTCTGGAGGACTTGGGGTGTTTTGTCCCGGATAAAGGTTACTCAAAATACAGTGCCACTTCGCTAAATATCACAATGGATAATGTCATGGTCGATATTATCCAGGCTGCCGTCGACGCCGCAAAGGCTGCAATTCCTGGTGCAACTGTGCTCAGTGCAATCACCAGCTCCACGCTGGATGCATTGAAGAAAGAGTCTGATGCAATAAATCTGTTCAACCTTGAAGCGAAGAATACGGAAGGCGTACGCCTGACCACTATTCCCTGCGAGCAAATGGCCAACGGAATTATCCTGATCGCGGTAGGCGCGGTTGATCATCAGGGTGGAGGTAATGATGGCGGTCTGCTGTTTGTCGACTGGAGGACTTCTTCCCTGGACATCTTTCACGGAAAGTCGTTTGTAACGTTCAACCCTGCCCGTTATGCGGAAATCAAGTCGGACATCGAAGAGTACCTCGGCGAGCACCGAAAAGATGTGTTGGTCAAGCGGTTCAGTCGGCGCAAGTGAAGGACCGAGGCCAGAGGCTTCAGGCCTTTGGCCTTCCTGAATCAAGGAAAGCGAATGACGTACTCCGTAGTAATAAATTCAGGCGGCGTTTTGCTGATGTCGAAGGCGTTGTCGCCTGCGGCCCTGCAGGACAGCCTCGACACTGTCTTGTTTGCGCAACTCGCCGCCGAGGAAGATTTTCCGAATGGTCACGCCCACGTCAAATGGGCCGAAGTATTTGTGGATACGCTGGCCGCTTGTGGCTGGCAGTTCCATGACCAAGGGGAAACCTCGGGGATGTTCCCTTGCGCAGGCGTTACGATTTTTTCCGTGTATGACGCTGTGCATGCAGCCTTTCAATCAAGGCTGTCCGCTCAGCAAGTCATTCTGATGGGAAGTGCTTTGCGCATGATTGCGCAACTGCCGGTACAGTCGCTGGGGGCCAGGGTTTTCCGTCAGCAATCGATATTGGAGAGTGGGACTCATTCAGTCGGCATCGAAGACAATCTCAAGCGTACTCATCGTGTGAGAGTGCTGGCAGGCATAGTCGAGGCTGATGGTTTTTTAACATTGGCCACCGTGTTCTTTGAAACGGATCAGCCGATTGAAGGCCGGTTTATCGGGCAAGACTTTGCTTTGAATCGCGTGCAGGGAGGTGTGAAGACTTCATTTCTTCACGCCCGATTTGCTGTCAACGAATACACGGCATTCCGAGAAGACACAGTGCAGTGGCTAGGGCAGCAACGGCAGGCACTGTGCATCAAGGTCGGCGAACATGCGGTGCAGCTTGCTTAGGGTGGCGCGGGCTAAGGCACTAGATAGCCTTTGACGCCGGTGAAGATGATCTGCGCCGCCAGTGCGCATACGAATAGCCCCATCAAGCGGCTGACGATCTGTAATCCCTGATCACCGAGAATGCGCTCGATTCGGCTGGACAAAAACAGCACCACGCCCACGGTAAAGCTGGCCATGGCAATGCCGACAATGGCCGTGAGCTTGTCGTCCCAGTGCGGCTGACTCACGCCCATCACCAGTAACGCACCGATGGTGCCGGGGCCGACGGTCAGTGGAATGGTCAACGGGACGATGGTTACATCCTGCTGCACGTTGTCGGTCTGTACCGCCGATTTGCCTTGTGCCATTCCGAGTGCCGAGATGAACAGGACACTACCGGCGCCGATGCGGAATGCGTCCACGGTAATGCCGAAAACACTGAAAATCACTCGGCCGAACAAGTACAGCAGCACACTGGAGACCAGTGTGGCGACCGCAACTTTCCAGGCCAGCCGTCGCTGTTCCTTGCGCGAATAACCACGGGTCAGGCTGATGAAGCAGGACAACACGAAGAATGGGCTGTAGAGCACCAGCATCTTCAGGTAAACGCTGAACAACACATGGAGCATGGTGCCGGGCTCACTGGCGAGGGAAGTCGAGGGGGAGTCTATCAGGGGTTGCGCAGTCTGTCGGCTCAGGACGTTTGGGTCGTTGTGCGATTCTGCTGGTCACGCTGGGCGACCCAGTGTTCGATCAATTCACGCAGTTGTGACAGTTCGACCGGTTTGGCCATGTGTCCGTCCATGCCGGCCTGGCGCGCACGCTCTTTGTGTTCGGCCAGGATGTGGGCGGTCAATGCCACCACGGGGGTACGGACCCGCTGGTTGCCGACTTCCCAGGCACGCAATTGCTGGGTGGCCGAGAAACCGTCGAGGATCGGCATTTCGCAGTCCATCAGCACCAGGTCGTAACGCTGGGCTTTCATCGCCTGCAAGGCTTCTTCGCCGTTGCAGGCGGTATCCGGTTGCAGGTTGAGCTTGCTCAGCATGCCGCGGATCACCTTGGTCGAAATGCTGTTGTCTTCGGCCACCAGAATGCGGAAATCGCTGGGGACCTTGACCGGCGGGGGCGGGCCGCTTGGCAGTGATTGCGTGACGACCAGGCCTTTGTTGCGTTGGGTCAGTTCGTCGGCCAGGGTGGTCTTGAGGGTGTAGCCGGCCACAGGTTTGGCGAGGATGCGCTTGATCCCGGAGTTGCGCGCAATGATCTTGCTCGGCGCATTGCTGATGCCGGTGAGCATGATCAGCAGGATGTCATGGTTCAGGCTCGGGTCTTCCTTGATCTTGGCCGCCAGTTGCATGCCGGTCATGCCGGGCATGTTCTGGTCCAGCAGGACCACATCGAAGTAATCGCGCAAATGCGCCTTGGTGCGCAGCAGTGCCAGCGCTTCCTTGCCGGAAGGCGCGGCGCTGACGTTAAGGCCCCAGGCGCTGCATTGCTGCACCAGCACCTTGCGACAGGTATCGTTGTCGTCCACCACCAATACCCGTGCACCTTGCAGCGGGCCATCGAGGTCGGAGGTCGGGTGCTCGAGGCGATCCGGATCCAGCGGCAGGGTCAGCCACAGGGTGCTGCCCTGGTTGCTGCCACTCTTGATGCCGAATTCCCCTTGCATCAAGCGTATCAGTTGTCGGGCAATTACCAGACCCAGGTTGCCACCAAGGTGGGTGGCCGACAGAAAATGCCGGCTGTGCAGTTCGGCGTGCATCAGGGCGTCGCGTTCTTCGGCGTCCATCGGCTCGCCGCTGTCCTGCACGGCGATACGCAGGCGCGGTTTGGTGTTGCGCTCGTCGAGCGCCACGACGATCAGGATTTCGCCTTCATCGGTTTTTTTCAGGGCATTTTCGAGCAGGCTCAACAGGGTCTGGCGCAGGCGCGTCGGGTCACCGCTGATCACTCGAGGCACTTGCGGCTGGATGAAGCTGATCAACTCGACGTTTTGCTGCTCGGCCTTGGCGCGGAAGATGCTCAGGCAGTCTTCGATCAGCGCGTTGAGGTCGAACTGCACATCGTCCAGCTCGATCTGCCCGGACTCGAGTTTGGAAATGTCGAGAATTTCGTTGATCAGTGTCAGCAGCTCGTTCCCGGCGCTGTGGATCGTCTGCACATAGTCGCGTTGCTTGACCGACAGCGGTGTGCCCAACAGCAGTTCGGTCATGCCGAGAACGCCGTTCATCGGGGTGCGGATTTCATGGCTGATCTTCGCCAGGAACTCGGCCTTGGCGTTGACCTCGGCATTGCTGGCCGCCAGGTCACGGCTGATGCTGAAACGGTCTTCGGTGATGCGGCGCTGGCGCTCGCTCAACGCAATGCTCATCAGCAGGCCGCTGATGCAGATGAATACCAGCAAGGTGGTGATCAGGCCATGGGGTTCGACCAGGGTCAGCCCCAACAGCGCAGGCAGGATGACCAGGGTCCCGAGGTTGAACACCACCATGGCCGCCACGAAGAGACGCGCCGGGCGATAGCCTTTTTGCCAGTGATAGGCGCTGATGAACAGCATGGTCAGGCCAGCCAGGGCTACCAGGCCGTAGGTAATGAAGTTCAGCGGCAGGGTATTGACGAACAGCAGCATCAGGCCGCAGGCGGTGATCAGCAGGACCTCGCCGAGCAGCAACCGGTTCAGCGGGTGCGGACCGAGCGGGGAGAAGAAGCGATAGGCAAGCATCAGGCCGCAGGGCGCCGTCAGCAGCAATGCCAGGTAAGCCCCCGGCGTTTGCAGTGCGTGCCAGTCCGGTAGCCAGGGGCCAGCAAGGTTCAGCAACAACAGCAGGCTGAGCATCAACAGCCCTTCGCACGCTGCCAGCCAGAGGGCGCTGTGCGAGCGGGTGTAGGCGTAGCGGATGAGGTTGTGCAGGATCAGCATGGCGATGCAACCGAACAGCAGGCCATAGATCAGCGTCTGGTTCTGGTTGGCAGCCGCGATGACCGCCGATTGCAGGGTGATGTAGGGCCGTAACTGGTGGTCGGAGGCCAGTCGCAGGTAGACATCCAGAGGGCTGTCACTTTGCGGCAGCGGCAGCATGAAGTCGCTGCTGGGCAATGGACGCTCGGATTGGGGCTGTTCGTTGCCCGTGCTGGATTGGTCGATCAGCTTGTCGCCGTCCAGTACGTACATGTTGAATTGGCGCAGGTCGGGCGCGAACAACCGCAGCACTTGTTCGTGCTTGCCCGGTGCAAGCTTGAATCGCAACCATAGCGCCCCATCGGGTTCAGCCGCTGTAATGCGGTCGAGTTCGATGGGGCTGAATTGATTGGTGTAGCGTGCGGAACGGATGTCGCTCAGTTGCAGGTCGCCCTGTTCGTCGAGCAATACCGCCCAACCACTGCCTTGCGCGGCCTGGGCCGGTAGCATGCAGAGCAGGGTCAGCAATGTGACGGTTAAGCTTATGGCAATCCTGAGCCAGCGCACGGCGAAATCCCTTCGTTAGGTTGATGCCAGAATATAACGATGCGCGGCGCCGGAATAGCCAGGCAATGAACCGTGTTCATTGCCTGGTGCGGTGTCTACCTTATTCCTGGCTTTCGCCACGCTCGCGGGCAATGGCGCGATAGCCAATGTCCTTGCGATAGAAACAGCCTTCCCAGTCAATCGTTGCCGCCAGCTTGTAGGCCTGCTGCTGTGCAGCGTCGACGCTGGCACCCATGGCTGTGGCGCACAACACACGACCACCGGCGGTCACTACCTGACCGTCCTTGAGCGCCGTACCGGCGTGGAAAACCTTGCCTTCCAGTGCGGCGGCTGCATCCAGTCCCTTGATGGCTGTGCCCTTGGCGTAGTCACCAGGATAGCCGCCAGCGGCCAGAACGATGCCGACGCTCGGACGTGGATCCCATTGCGCTTCCACTTTATCCAGCGCCTGGGCCAGGGCGGCTTCGACCAGCAACACCAGGCTCGACTGCAGGCGCAGCATCACCGGTTGGGTTTCAGGGTCGCCGAAACGGCAGTTGAATTCGATGACTTTTGGGTTACCAGCCTTGTCGATCATCAGGCCTGCGTACAGGAAACCAGTGTAGACGTTGCCTTCTTCGGCCATGCCGCGCACGGTCGGCCAGATCACCAGGTCCATGACGCGCTTGTGCACGTCGGCGGTGACCACTGGCGCCGGGGAGTAAGCACCCATGCCGCCGGTGTTCGGACCAGTGTCGCCGTCGCCGACGCGTTTGTGGTCCTGGCTGGTGGCCATTGGCAGCACGTTCTTGCCGTCGACCATGACGATGAAGCTGGCTTCTTCGCCGTCCAGGAACTCTTCGATGACCACGCGCGAACCCGCATCGCCAAAGGCATTGCCCGCCAGCATGTCGCGCACGGCGTCTTCGGCTTCGGCCAGGGTCATGGCGACGATCACGCCTTTACCGGCGGCCAGGCCGTCGGCCTTGATCACGATCGGAGCGCCTTTTTCACGCAGGTAAGCCAGGGCTGGCTCGATTTCGGTGAAGTTCTGGTAGTCGGCAGTCGGGATCTTGTGGCGAGCCAGGAAGTCCTTGGTGAAGGCTTTCGAACCTTCCAGCTGCGCAGCGCCAGCGGTCGGGCCGAAGCAATCGAGGCCGCGGCTGCGGAACAGATCCACGACACCGGCAACCAGCGGCACTTCAGGGCCGACGATGGTCAGGGAAACGTTTTTCTCGGCAAAGTCTGCCAGTTGCTCAAGTGCCAGTACGTCGATGGCGACGTTCTCGCACTTGGCTTCGATGGCGGTACCGGCGTTGCCCGGCGCCACGAACACTTTCTGCACGCGCGGATCCTGAGCCACTTTCCAGGCCAGGGCGTGTTCACGGCCACCGCTGCCAATGATCAAAACATTCATTTCAAAAACCTCGGATGACGCAAATTCTTGATAGCACCGCTGGGATGCTCTTATGTGGGAGCGGGCTTGCTCGCGAAAGCGGTGTTTCAGTCACATCAATATTGAATGTGCCGCCGTCTTCGCGAGCAAGCCCGCTCCCACAGTTGATCGTCGTATCAGTGACGGAAGTGGCGCATGCCAGTGAAGACCATGGCGATGCCGGCTTCGTCGGCCGCAGCAATCACTTCAGCATCACGCATCGAGCCGCCTGGCTGGATCACAGCAGTCACGCCTGCCTTGGCCGCATTGTCCAGGCCGTCGCGGAACGGGAAGAATGCGTCGGAAGCCATCACCGAACCGGCTACCTGCAAACCGGCATGTTCAGCCTTGATGGCAGCAATGCGCGCCGAGTTCACGCGGCTCATCTGGCCGGCGCCGACACCGATGGTCTGGCGATTCTTGGCGTAGACGATGGCGTTGGATTTCACGTACTTGGCGACTTTCCAGGCGAAGATCAGGTCGTTGATTTCCTGTTCGGTCGGTGCGCGCTTGGTCACCACTTTCAGGTCGTCGGCGCCGATCATGCCGATGTCGCGGCTCTGTACCAGCAGGCCACCGTTGACGCGTTTGTAGTCCCAGGCAGCGGCGCGGTCAGCCGACCACTCGCCGCAGGCCAGCAGGCGTACGTTGGCTTTGGCGGCGACAATGGCGCGGGCTTCTTCGCTGACACTCGGGGCAATGATCACTTCGACGAACTGGCGCTCGACGATGGCCTTGGCGGTCTCGGCGTCCAGTTCGCGGTTGAAGGCGATGATGCCGCCGAACGCGGATTCGGTGTCGGTGGCGTAGGCCAGGTCGTAGGCCTTGCGGATGCCGCCTTCGGCGTCAGGGCTGACAGCCACGCCGCACGGGTTGGCGTGCTTGACGATCACGCAAGCCGGCTTGACGAAGCTCTTCACGCACTCCAGCGCGGCGTCGGTGTCGGCCACGTTGTTGTACGACAGTTCCTTGCCTTGCAACTGGGTTGCGGTGGCGATGCCGACTTCGGCAGGCTTGGCTTCCACGTAGAACGCCGCGCTCTGGTGCGGGTTCTCGCCGTAGCGCATTTCCTGGGCCTTGATGAACTGGCTGTTGAAGGTGCGCGGGAATTCGCTGCGGCCTTCCGTGCTCAGGGTGTCGGCCGCCTGGTTCACGGTGCCCATGTAGTTGGCGATCATGCCGTCGTAGGCAGCGGTGTGTTCGAACGCCTTGAGCATCAGGTCGAAGCGCTGAGCGTAGGTCAGGCCGCCGGCCTTGAGGTTTTCCAGGACGCTGGCGTAATCGCTGGCATTGACCACGATCGCTACGTCTTTATGGTTTTTCGCGGCTGAACGAACCATGGTCGGGCCGCCGATGTCGATGTTCTCGATGGCGGTCGGCAGGTCGCAACCTGGCTTGTTGATGGTGGCTTCGAACGGGTACAGGTTGACCGCGACCAGGTCGATCGGCTTGATGCCGTGTTCGTTCATGATCGCGTCGTCGATACCGCGACGACCGAGGATCCCGCCGTGGATTTTCGGGTGCAGGGTTTTCACCCGGCCGTCCATCATTTCGGCGAAACCGGTGTAATCCGCGACTTCCACTGCGGCAACGCCGTTGTCCTGCAGCAGCTTGAACGTCCCGCCGGTGGAGAGGATCTCGACGCCCAGGGCTTCAAGCTCCTTGGCGAATTCGAGGATCCCGGTCTTGTCGGAAACGCTGATCAAGGCGCGGCGGATCGGCAGGCGGGTAGTCTGGTCGGTCATCTCAATTTCCATCAAAAGCAAAGGAAGTCAGCAAAAAAGGCGACCGGTTTTACGCGGGCGCCTTTCTGGTTTGATTGAATGCTTACAGCAAATCGTACTGCTTGAGTTTCTTGCGCAGCGTGCCCCGGTTCAGTCCGAGCATCTCGCTGGCCTTGGTCTGGTTGCCCTTGACGTAGTTCATCACGCACTCGAGCAGGGGAGCCTCGACTTCGGAGAGCACCAGGTTGTACACATCAGTGACGGCAGCGCCCTCAAGGTGGGCGAAATAATTGTGCAGCGCCTTCTCGACACTCCCGCGAAGGGTCTGGCCCTCTTCGCTCGGTGTATTGAGGTGCTGTTTCAAATTCACGTTGTCGCTCACGGGTGTTGTTCCACTCACTAAAGTCTCGGTCATCATCGTCATGCGGCCACCCACTCTCCGTCCCCTGTCAGGCTCTTGTAACGCTCGGCGAAAAACGCCCGAACGTTGGCGCATTGTGTATCCGTACCATCCAAACGATTGAAGTGGGCGCGAAACTCCCTGGCGCCCGGCAGGGTTGCGAGATACCAGCCCACATGCTTTCGAGCAATGCGTACACCCATGACATCGCCATAGAAGGCGTGCAGGGTAGCCAGATGCTCTAGCAGGATGCGTTCCACCTCGATCAGTTCCAGCGCCGGGAGTTTCTCGCCGGTACGCAGGAAATGGTCGATCTCGCGAAAAATCCATGGCCGCCCCTGGGCAGCCCGGCCAATCAACAAACCATCGGCACCGGTCGCGTCGAGCACGTACCGGGCTTTTTCCGGCGAATCGATATCGCCGTTGGCGAAGACCGGAATCGACACCGCCTGCTTGATCGCGGCAATGGTGTCGTACTCGGCTTCACCGGTGTACAGGTCGGCACGGGTGCGGCCATGCACTGCCAGCGCCGTAATGCCTGCCTGCTCGGCGATCTTCGCCACCGTCAGACCGTTCTTGTTGTCCCGGTCCCAACCGGTCCGGATCTTCAGGGTAACCGGCACATCGACCGCAGCCACGACGGCCTGCAGGATCTCGGTGA
The DNA here is from genome assembly GCF_059424105.1 of Pseudomonas sp. GW456-E7. Lineage (NCBI taxonomy): Bacteria > Pseudomonadati > Pseudomonadota > Gammaproteobacteria > Pseudomonadales > Pseudomonadaceae > Pseudomonas > Pseudomonas sp. GW456-E7. The sequence goes on from NZ_JBWKZB010000001.1 coordinate 316,802, forward strand.
CCAGGGTTTCATCCTTCAACAGTGCGGAACCGGCAGCCTTGTTGCAGACTTTCTTGGCCGGGCAGCCCATGTTGATATCAATAATCTGCGCGCCCATTTCAACATTGGCACGGGCAGCGTCCGCCAGCATCTGCGCGTCCCCACCGGCGATCTGTACCGAGCGCGGCTCGGGATCGCCTGTGTGGATCATGCGCATGCGCGACTTGCGGGTGTTCCACAAACTCATGTCGCTGGTGACCATTTCCGAGACGACCAGTCCCGCGCCCAATCGCTTGCACAGCTGACGAAAGGGCTGGTCGGTGACACCCGCCATGGGGGCGAGAATCAAGCTGTTATGTAATGTGTATGGGCCGATGCGTACCGCCGACATAGGACTTCCCTGTTGTGGGGCCGGATCATGAGAGTTCGAAAAAGGGTTGGCATGATACCCGCTCTCGATGACTGGATAAAGGCTGAATTGAACAAAATCTGAACAGTTATTCTGTTATTACCCGTGGTTTGGTTGGCCAGGGGGAGTCAGAAAGCCCACGTCAATCGGGGGGCGATGAAGCGTTTCACTCCGGAGAGTGGAAGCTCAGACTGTAGTTCACGGCCTTGGCGCCGGGGTCGAGAATGTCCAGGGCGATGTGGATCGGCGTCTGCGGAGGCATTTCCGCCATGCCTTCGAGATCGCCTTTGAGGTACTCGCCGGGCTTGAAGCGGCGACTGGCGATCAGGTGGCCATTGAGGTCGGCGAAGCGCAGTTCCAGCAGCGGGAAGGGCTGGGAAAAGGTTGCGCGGTTATAGATGATCGCATCGACCACCAGCGCGCCATTGAATTCGGGATGGCTGCGCACCACCAGGTTGCTGCTTTTGATTTTTGCAATGTCGACCTTGGAGGGCACGGAGCAGCCGATTTGCGGGCACAGTTGCTGGAACCACGGGCGATATTGATCCTGTCGCGCCAGTTCGTCGAAATGGTAGGCGATGTACTGGCCGGCGAGCGCGCCAGCGGCAATCAGCACCAGCAACAACCACAACAGCCGTCGGCCCCAGGGCGAGCGGCGTTTTTGCCAGTCCAGTTGCAGCGGGTCGTCGGTCAGGTCTTGCAACACTTCGGCACGCGGGCCCGTCTCGCTGCGTTCGCGGCGCTTGCGCAGCGGCTCGACCGAGGGCAGGTTGTCGTCGAGTTCGTTCTCGTCGGCGGCCGACAGGCGTTCGTGGTGCAGCGGCGCATCGAGTGGGTCGTGCAAGCGCAACTGGGGTGGTTGCAGTTCGTCGTCGAGATCGACCGGTTCCAGAGACAGCGAAGGTTCGGTGCGCGAGGCTTTGCCCGATTCGATCGTCGGCTCAGGTGTTTCAAGTTGGTCGAACGGTTCGTCGACTTGCGCACGATCGGCCGCCGACTCACTGAACAGGCTGTCGGACCACGGCTCCTCATCATCCTGCCCGGTGCTGTCGCGGCGGGCGCTCAGCGAGTCGTCGCGATGGCGACCGAGCTCGGTGGCGGGCTGGATTTCCCGCTGTTCGAGCCGGGCGAGTTCTTCGTCGAGGTCGAGACTGTCCAGGTCCAGTTCGGTCGCGCTCCATTGCTTTTGGCTGATGGCGCGCGGTGCCGATGGCTCGAGGGGTTCGGCAGGCTGCACAGGCGGTAACGGCACCGCTACCGGTGGTTCCTTGCCGGCCTGCTCAAGCAACTGCCTGGCGGCATTGAACACCTGCAGGCAGGAGCCGCAGCGAACCACGCCGCGAGCCACGCTCAATTGGGCATGGCTGACGCGGAAGCTGGTTTGGCAATGCGGGCACTGAGTGACGAAGCTATCGGTCATGCGGCGTTCCGGATTATGCAGGCGGCCATTCTAGCGCCGACGGCCAGTGATGCGCACCCAGCCATCGCGATTGGCGATCGGATCCAGATCGAAGTCCTTGGCGTAGGCGGCAGCGACTTCGTCGCCTTGTTCGGCGAGGATGCCCGACAGCGCCAGGCGACCGCCCGACTTGACCAGGCCGGACAGCTGCGGCGCCAGGGAAACCAGCGGGCCGGCGAGAATATTGGCCACCAGTACGTCGGCCTGAACCTGCGGCAAATCTTCCGGCAGATACAGTGGGAACAACTCATCAGCGATGTTATTGCGCCCGGCGTTGTCGCGGGACGCTTCCAGCGCCTGCACGTCGATGTCGGTACCCACGGCCTCCTTGGCGCCCAGCAGCAGGGCGGCAATCGCCAGAATCCCCGAACCGCAGCCGAAGTCCAGCACGTTGCAGTCCTTCAGGTCCTGACCGTCGAGCCATTCCAGGCACAGTGCGGTGGTCGGGTGGGTGCCGGTGCCGAACGCCAGGCCCGGATCAAGCAACAGGTTCACTGCGTCAGGTTCCGGTGCGGCGTGCCAGCTCGGCACGATCCACAGGCGCTGGCCGAAACGCATCGGCTGGAATCCGTCCATCCAGCTGCGTTCCCAATCCTGGTCTTCGATGACTTCGCTGTGGTGTTCAGGCAGCGGACTGCCGGTCAGCAGTTCCAGGTGGGCCAGTACCGGGCCAGGCTCGGTGCCACCTTCGAATAGGGCCAGCAGGTGCGTGTGCGACCACAGTGGCGTGGTATTGAGTTCCGGCTCGAAGATCGGCTGGTCTTCGGCGTCCATGAAGGTCACCGACACGGCGCCCACTTCGAGGAACGCGTCTTCATAGGTTTCGGCTTGTTCTGGGCTGATGGCGAGACGTACTTGCAGCCAAGGCATGGCGGGCACCTTTGAAAAATGTTGATTGCAGCCTGGCGGGCTGCGAGAAGGTCGCAAGTTTACGCGAGAGAGCGGGTTTTGTGGGAGTCCGCTGTGCCTGTGGGAGCGGGCTTGCTCGCGAATGCGTGCTGTCTGTCGCATTGATGTTGGATGTGCCGACGTCTTCGCGGGCAAGCCCGCTCCCACAGGGATTGTGCAAAGCCACCTATCTGATGAAATGTCCAGATACAACAAAGCCGCCCGAAGGCGGCTTTGTCGTGTACCAGCTGAAGCTTAGTGCTTCTCGCCAGCCAGCTTGTGCTCGAGGTAGTGAATGTTCACGCCCCCTTTGCAGAAGCCTTCATCGCGGGTCAGGTCGCGGTGCAGCGGGATGTTGGTCTTGATCCCGTCAACCACGATCTCGTCCAGCGCATTGCGCATGCGCGCCATGGCTTCGTCACGGGTTGCGCCGTAGGTGATCAGCTTGCCGATCAACGAATCGTAGTTCGGCGGAACGGCATAGCCACTGTACAGGTGCGAGTCGACGCGAACGCCGTTGCCGCCTGGAGCGTGGAAATGCTTGACCGTGCCAGGGCTCGGCATGAAGGTTTTCGGGTCTTCGGCGTTGATCCGGCATTCCAGCGCGTGACCGCGGATGACCACGTCATCCTGGGTGAACGACAGCTTGTTGCCGGCGGCGATGCTGAGCATCTCCTTGACGATGTCGATGCCGGTGACCATTTCCGAAACCGGGTGCTCTACCTGGACACGAGTGTTCATCTCGATGAAGTAGAAACGACCGTTTTCGTACAGGAACTCGAAAGTGCCTGCGCCACGGTAGCCGATGTCGATGCATGCCTTGACGCAGCGTGCGAGAACTTCCTGGCGTGCGTTTTCGTCAATGCCCGGTGCCGGCGCTTCTTCAAGAACCTTCTGGTGACGACGTTGCAGCGAGCAATCGCGGTCGCCCAGATGGATAGCCTGGCCCTGGCCGTCGGAAAGAACCTGGACTTCCACGTGGCGTGGGTTGGTCAGGAATTTTTCCAGATAGACCATCGGGTTGCCGAACGCCGCGCCTGCTTCGGAGCGGGTCAGTTTCGCCGAGGAAATCAGGTCTTCTTCCTTGTGCACAACGCGCATGCCGCGACCACCGCCGCCGCCAGCGGCCTTGATGATCACCGGGTAACCCACTTCGCGACCAATGCGCAGAGCGGTTTCTTCGTCTTCCGGCAACGGGCCGTCAGAACCCGGAACGGTCGGTACGCCAGCAGCGATCATGGCGTGCTTGGCCGATACCTTGTCGCCCATCAGGCGAATGGTTTCGGCTTTCGGGCCAATGAACGCGAAGCCGGATTTCTCGACCTGTTCGGCGAAGTCGGCGTTTTCCGCAAGGAAGCCGTAGCCCGGGTGAATGGCGGTGGCGCCAGTCACTTCGGCTGCAGCAATGATTGCCGGAATGTGCAGGTAGGAGTGGGCGGCCGATGCCGGTCCGATGCAGACGGATTCGTCTGCCAGGCCCAGGTGCATCAGTTCCTTGTCAGCCTTGGAGTAAACGGCGACGGTCTTGATGCCCATCTCTTTGCAGGCGCGCAGGATCCGCAGGGCGATCTCACCGCGGTTGGCGATCAGAACTTTTTCCAACTTCGCAGTCATCAAAGGCTCTCCGCGGTTCAAACGATGGTGAACAGCGGTTGGTCGTACTCAACCGGCTGGCCGTCTTCGACGAGGATGGATTCGATCACACCGCTGGTTTCAGCTTCGATGTGGTTCATCATCTTCATGGCTTCAACGATGCACAGGGTGTCGCCTTTCTTCACGGTCTGGCCGACTTCAACGAAGGACGGCGAGGTTGGCGAAGACTTGCGGTAGAACGTACCGACCATCGGCGAACGGGCAACGGTGCCGTTCAGCGCTGGTGCGGCAGCAGCAGGAGCAGCAGCGGCAGCCGGAGCGGCGGCAGCGACAGGCGCGGCAGCCGGAGCAGGCATTGGAGCCGGCGCGTAGTACTGCTGAGCCGGGGTCTTGCTATGACGGCTGATGCGTACGGACTCTTCGCCTTCCTTGATCTCGAGCTCGTCGATGCCGGACTCTTCCAGCAATTCGATCAGTTTCTTAACTTTACGGATATCCATGAATCATCAACTCCCAAGGGTCGGTCAGGGGCGGTTAACTTGTTGTTCAAGCTGTTCCAGGGCGGCCTCCAGGGCCAGTCGGTAACCGCTGGCGCCAAGGCCGCAGATCACTCCCACCGCTACGTCGGAGAAGTAAGAGTGATGGCGGAAAGGTTCGCGTTTGTGCACGTTGGACAAATGCACTTCGATGAATGGGATGCTCACCGCCAGCAGCGCGTCACGTAATGCGACACTTGTATGTGTAAAAGCTGCCGGGTTAATCAAAATGAAGTCCACGCCTTCGCTGCGGGCAGCGTGAATACGGTCGATCAATTCGTACTCGGCATTGCTTTGCAGGTGCAGCAGATGGTGACCGGCTTCGCGGGCACGGCGTTCCAGGTCCTGGTTGATCTGCGCCAGCGTCGTGGCGCCGTAGGTGCCCGGTTCACGAGTGCCGAGCAAGTTCAGGTTGGGTCCGTGCAGAACCAGTAGGGTCGCCATCGGCTGTTCCTTTATTTTCCGTGAGCAATTGTCAGAACCCGGCGACTATGCCGCAAAGCCTTTGTGACTGTCCAGTTCTCTGCAATAGGCAGCACGATGACCGATGTTTGCGCGAAATATATGACTGCTTGATTAAATGCGGTCATTCGCCCTGGTAACACGTTCGGCGAAGTCCCTGGCGTTGATCTCGCCGATCACCCGCACATCAGCGCGTTCGACACCGTCCTTGCCGAAAAACATCAGGGCCGGTGGACCGAACAACTGGTAGCGGTCGAGCAGGGCGCGTTGCTCGGCGTTGCTGGCGGTGATGTCGAAGCGGATCAGCCGGTAACCCTTGAGGCGTTCGATGACGACAGGGTCTTCCAGTACCTCGCGCTCGATGACTTTGCAGCTGATGCACCAGTCGGCATACCAGTCGAGCAGCAGCGGTGTGCCGGAGGAGCGTGCATCGGCGAGTGCGCGGTCCAGATCGGCTGGCGTGCTGACGGTTTGCCAGGCGCTGGTGTTTTGCGCGGCACCGCTGTTGGCAATGATACGGGGCTGGCCTATCGGGTTGAACGGGTCGGTCTGGCCGCTGAACGCGCCGTACCAGCAGGCCAGCGCGTAGAACACCAGGAACATGCCGAGCAACTGTCCGAGACGTTTGCGTGGTGGTTTATAGACGAACTCCAGCGCCCCCATGAACAGGCCGACACCGCCGGCCAGCAAACCGATCAGCAGCAAGGTGACCTGGCCCGGCAGGACGCGACCGAGCAGGCCGACGGCCAACCCGAGCAACAACACGCCAATCGCGTTTTTCACGTAGACCAGCCACGGACCGCTTTTTGGCAACCAGGCTGCGCCACCGGTGGCCACCAGCAACAGCGGTGCCCCCATGCCGAGGCCGAGCATGAACAGTTTCAGGCCGCCGCCCAGCGCATCGCCACTGGCGCTGATGTACAGCAACGCGCCGGCCAGTGGTGCCGAAACACAGGGTGAAACCAGCAAGCTGGAGACCACGCCCAACACCGCGGCGCCCCACAGTGATCCGCCTTCGGTGCGACCGGCGATGCGGTCCAGGCGACTGCTGATGGCGTGCGGCAGTTTCAGTTCGAAGACGCCGAACATCGCCAGCGCGAACAGCGCAAAAAACATCGCAAAGGGCACCAGCACCCAAGCCGATTGCAGCCGCGCCTGCAGATTGAGCTGGGCACCGAACAGGCCCATCAGCGCACCGAGCAGGGCAAAGCACGCGGCCATCGGCAGCACATAGGCCAGCGAAAGATTGAAGCCGCGCCAGCCGCCGACCTGGCCGCGCAGCACCACCCCGGACAGGATCGGCAGCATGGGCAGCACGCAGGGTGTGAAGGTCAGGCCCAGGCCCGCGAGGAAAAACAAGGCCAGTTCGCGCCAGCTCCATTGAGATGCCGTCGTCGCCTCGCCGCTGCCGTCGATGCTCAGGCGCTCGGTCTCCGGCGGATAGCACAGGCCTTTATCGGCGCAACCCTGATACGTCACGGCCAGGGTGAAGGCCCGCTGATCGGTGCGCGGTAGTTCGACGTCGAGAATGCCGTGGTAGACCTCGACATCGCCGAAGTACTCGTCGTGCTTTTTCTGGCCGTCGGGCAGTTTCGCCGCGCCGAGCACGACGTCGGCCGGATCGGCACGAAACTGGAAGCGGTGACGGTAGAGGTAATAGCCTTCAGTGGCGACGAAGCGCAGCTTGATCGATTGCGGCGTACTTTCTACCAGGCTCAACTGGAAGGCTTCGCGCACGGGCAGGAAGTCGGCGCTGTTGTTGATCGAGCCCAGGGTCGAGCTGGGACGATTTTCCAGCAAGCCGGTGGCGCTGGCCGGCAGGGCGAATACTAAAAGCAGCAGGCAGAGCAAACGGCGCATGACAATCTCGCGTATCGGAATTGGGGGGATGATAGCGGACAGTGGCCAGGCGTGCAGAGCAGGAGTCTGCTGCGAATGTTCTGACGCCATCGCGAGCAAGCTCGCTCCCACAGGGGATTTGTGTCGTGCACAGATCAAATGTGGGAGCGAGCTTGCTCGCGATGGCGGTCTGTCAGACGCGGAAGGCTTGAACGGCCGTATGCAATCGCCCACCCAGCACCAGCAAATTCTCCCCCTGCTCACGCCCTTCGCCAATGCGCAGCAGGTTATCCCCACCCAACTGATGAATCCGCTCGCTGTGATCACGAATCTCGCTGACCGCGCCGCTTTGCTGGGCGGTGACATCGGCGATGCGCACCGCCGTGTCGGAAATGGTCTGGATCGCCCCGACGATTTTATCCAGCGCGCCATCGGCGGCCTGGGCCTGGCTGGCCGTGGCTTCAGCGTGTTCGACCTGGGCACGCATGCCTTCCACCGATTGCCGCGCGGCGGTTTGCAACCCGGCGATCAGCGTCTGGATTTCTGCCGTGGCCCCGGCGGTACGTTGCGCCAGTGACCGCACCTCTTCCGCCACTACGGCAAAGCCGCGGCCCATTTCCCCGGCCCGGGCCGCTTCGATGGCAGCGTTCAAGGCCAGCAGGTTGGTCTGGTCGGCGATCGAGCGGATCACCGTCAACACGCCGCCGATGGTGGCCGACTCCTCGGCCAGGTGTTCGATCATTTGCGCATTGCCTTGCACTTCATCCACCAGCGCATGCAGGCCGGTGAGGCTCAGGCCGATGACTTTCTGTCCGTGCTCCACGGCCAGGCCGGCATGGCGGCTGGCGTCGGCAGCCTGGCTGGCATCGCCGGCGACTTGCTGAATGGTCGCTTCCAGCTCGCTGAGGGAGTCGCGGATCAGCGCCGTGTCGCCGGCCTGATGTTGCGCACCGTCATGCAAATCGTTGCTCAGGTCGGCCAGGGTGCGACTGCTGCCGGCCACTTGCTCGGCATTGAGGCGAATGGTCCCTACCAGGTCCACCAGATAAGCGCGCAGGCGGTTGAGCGAGGCTTCAATGTCATGCAATTCGCGGTTGGTGTTGCCCAGTTGAATGTCGCGGCTGAAGTCGCCTTCGGCCCAGGTCGACAGGGCCGGGGCGAGGTTGGTCAGGGTCCGGGCCAGTTTGCGCTGCAGGGTGTCGATCAGCAGCGCGATCAACAGGATCAAGCCGATCATCACGCCTTGCATCAGCCGCACTTCACCCTGGATCTGCCCGTGCTGGGCGCGTACCACCGGCTCCAACCCGGCAATGGCCTGTTGCACGTCGGCGATTTTCAGGTGAGTCGCGGTGCTCAGGTCAGCGCGTTTGCCGATTTGATCACGGGTGCGCGCGAGCTCGGCCGGGTAGCGGGTGAGCAGGCTGTTGAGCTCACGCTTGAGGCCGACGCCAGCATCTTCGGCGACGGTTTTTTCCTTGTTCTCCAGGCCCATCATCGCGGCGAAATCATCGGTGTTCGATTCGCTGCTGGAGGTCACGCCCAGCAAGGGCAGGGCATCGAGTTTTTCCGCCTGGGTGCGAATGTTGGTCACTTCGCGCTCGACGTCGGCGGCCAGCTCGCTGCGGCCGCTGCTGACCAGTTTGTCCCGCGCCAGGGACAATTTGCCCAGGTGCTGCGATGCGCTGAGCAGCGGTGTCAGATAGGCGGCATTGCCACTGGCGTACTGGCTGAGCTGATCGAGACTGGCACCCAGTTCCCGTTCGGCCTGCAGCAGCAGTGCCTGCGGATCGCCGGCCAGTTTGCCGGCTGCCAGCAGGTCGGTCTTGCTGAACTCTTCAAGGGTCGACAGGCTCGGGCGCAAGGTCTCGGCCAGGGCGGGTGGCAATTCGCCGAGTTGTTTTTGCAGGCTGTCGATGCCTTGGGCGGCACTGCTCAGGCGCAGGGCATCGCCGCTGCCAAGGTAATCCTCGACGCTGCGGGCGACTTCATTCTGAAACTGCTGCGACAGGCCCAGGTAGCGCTCCATTAATAGATACGGACGCTCAAGGGCTTTTTGCGACCACCACAGCGTGGCGCCGAGGGCCACGCACACGGCCACCAAAAGGAGGGTATTGAGATTGGTCAGCAGCTTCAGGCGCATTACGGACTACCAACGACAGAAATGGTAAGCGCCTGAAGTTATTGCGTTTCTGTTACAGGGTTATGACTGTATCGGTCGATTCTGATGAAAAAGTGGCACTTTGCTTTGATGTGCGAGCGGCCTGTACGCGATTGCGTCCGCCGCCCTTGGCACGGTACAGCGCCTCGTCTGCCAGGCTGGCCATCATCAGGCTGTCAGAGCTTTCGCATAACTCCACCACCCCGGCGCTGAAGGTGCACCACAGGTCCTGGGGTTGAGCGGGGTAGTGAATCTCGGCAAAACGCTGGCGGATTTCATCGAGCACGTTGTAGGCCGCTTCGATATCGGTGTCCGGCATGACAATGGCGAACTCTTCGCCACCGTAGCGGCCGATGAAGTCGGTTTTGCGCAGGCGTTGCTTGAGAAACAGCGCCAAGCTCTTGATCACCCGGTCGCCCATGGGATGGCCGTGGCTGTCGTTGACCCGTTTGAAGTGGTCGATGTCGAGCATGGCAAAGCTCAGCGGCTTGTTCTCGCGACGGGCGCGGAACGAGCAGTCTTCGAGCAATTGCAGGATGTGCGTGTGGTTGTACAGGCCGGTGAGGCTGTCGCGGACCATCCGTGCCTTGAGATTGCGGGCCCTTGCTGCACGGTTGCGCACGGTGGTGATCAGGTGCCGGGGCTTGATCGGTTTGGTCAGGAAGTCATCGCCGCCCTCGCTCATGGCGTCGAGTTGCTTGTCCAGGTCGTCTTCGGCCGACAGGTAAATGATCGGCACGCTGACATAACGGTCGTTGTGACGGATCACCTTGGCCAGTTCCGTACCGGTGCAGGCCGGCATGTACATGTCGAGGATGATCAGGTCTGGCTGGAAGTCCGCCAGTTCGGCCATGGCCTGGATCGGCTCGATCAACGTCCGGGTGACGATCCCGGCACTGTTGAGCAGGCGCTCGGTGTGCAGGGCCTGGGCGCGGGAGTCGTCGATGATCAACACTTTATAAGGTTCGTACTGGGCGACGCAGGTCAGGACTTCGATTTTCTCCAGCAGGCTCGACGCTTCGAGGGTGCCGGTGAGGAACTCCTGGCCTCCGGCACGCACGGCGGCGAGGCGGGTCGGTGTGTCGGTTTCGTGCAGGCTGAAGAACAGCAGCGGCAAGCGATGGTCCAGGCCTTCCTGGGCTTCGGCGGCCAGCTTCAGGCCGACGCCGGGGCCGCTGAAGTCCACGTCCATGACAATCGCCGCGGGCAAGCGCTCGACCATCGACGAGCGAAACGCGTCTACGCTGTCCAGGGACTGGGCGCTGAGCCCGAAGAATTCCAGTTGTTTGGCCAGGCGCTCGGCGCGGTCGTGATCCTGCAGCATCACATAGATGGGCTTGCGCAGTGGCGGCAGGAAGGTTTGATCGAGTTGGTCGCCATGGCGCAGGCCGGTGCGTGACAGGCGCTGCATCAAGCGATTGAGGTCGGTGATCAGACCGCTGCTCAGGCGTCCGCGGTTGGCGTCGACCGCCTCCAGGGATTGACCGATATGACGTGCCAGTTGCGTGTGTTCCGGTTGCTCGAAGCGCTCGGCGAAACGCAGCAGGCGCAGATTGGCCTCGCTCAGTTCTGACAGGTCGGCGGTGGACCACTCGCTGCGTTGCAGGCGCTGCCATATCTCAAGAATCTGACGAGCCTGATGAATTACCCGCTGGGCAAAGTGGTGCTTGAGGCGCTCGCGGCTGGGGTCTTCTGGCTCGGTCATATCCTGACTACTAGTTAGGGTGCACACTGAGGTCGACTGGTGGCTCTATGCTAGCACCACTTTTCCATTACATGAGCGCTGTACGTCAATAATCTGTAATGCGACCACATTCAGTTTGTGACCGGTCAGTCTGGTTCTAGCCTTTAAAGTCGCGGTGTGCGGGGGTGAAGGGCTTTATTCAGGGCACTTGGCGGGCGTGGGATGGCCATTGGAGTGTGACTGGCATTTGGAGATTCATGATTTTCCAGCCAGTGCACAGTGGCCCGGTTTTTTCGGTTTCGGGGGTAGGGGATTCCCTTAGGCGGCAGTCCAGGGCATTAGCCGGATTCTGAAGGTCGTAGCGTCGTCGGGAGGCCAGGAACATTTTTCATCCACAAGCCCGGTAATTTTCCCCATCGGTGCAATGGCGGGTGCCGGGCCAAGGCACGTTGTTGTATGGTTGTGGTCGAACCGTTGAACTCAAGAGATTGAAAGGATATCGCCATGCTGGACTGGAAGAACCGCACAGGCAGTGCGCCTGAACGTGCCGCTGAACCGAAGTCGGAGACCCGCAGTTACCTGGGCGGTCTGTTGTTCAGCCGGGCGCTGGCCACTCTGCTGGGCATCTACCTGTTGGTGGCGAGTGTCCTGGGCTGGTACTGGAGCCAGGAGCCGGCGCTCTTCCCGGTCCAGCAAACCGCACAGCTGGCGGCCGAGAAAGAAGGCAAGCAGATGGTCGTCGGCTACACCACGGTGGAAACCCTCAAGACCGTCGCCGGTACCTTGCTGACCAAGCCGGGCGGCTATATATCCAACGACCGTTTCCCGCCAGGCCTGTGGATGGACAACATGCCGAGCTGGGAGTATGGCGTGCTGGTGCAGGTCCGCGACCTGAGCCGGGCGTTGCGCAAAGACTTCGCCCGTTCGCAGTCGCAGTCCGCCGAAGACGCCGACCTGGCCAAGGCCGAGCCGCGTTTCAACTTCGACAACAAGAGCTGGGTGCTGCCGTCCAGTGAGTCCGAGTACCAGGAAGGCATCAACTCCCTGAGTCGCTATCAGGCGCGCCTGTCCGATCCGAACCAGAAGAGCGCGCTGTTCTATGCCCGTGCCGACAACCTGAACAACTGGCTGGGTGATGTCGGTACCCGCCTGGGTTCGCTGTCGCAACGGCTGTCGGCCAGTGTGGGCCGGGTCAAGCTCAATACCGCATTGAAAACCGAAGTCGTGGCACCGGGCGAAGTGCCGCAGGTCGACGAGGAAATCGTCGAGACACCGTGGATGCAGATCGACAACGTGTTCTACGAAGCCCGCGGCCAGGCCTGGGCGCTGTCGCACCTGTTGCGCGCCATCGAAGTCGACTTCGCCGATGTGCTGGCCAAGAAAAACGCCACTGTCAGCGTGCGCCAGATCATTCGTGAGCTGGAAGCCTCGCAGGAGCCGGTATGGAGCCCGATGATCCTTAACGGCAGTGGCTTCGGCGTACTGGCCAACCACTCGCTGGTCATGGCCAACTACATTTCCCGGGCCAACGCCGCGGTGATCGATTTGCGTCAACTGCTCAATCAGGGCTGAGTCATGGTCGAAAACACCAGGGAAGCCGCACACCGTGCGGCTTCCGATGCCGAACAGATCGCCTGGGTAGACGAGCAGGACAACCTGCTGGGCGCCCTGGTCCGTTCCGATTTGCGCGAGCGCGGGCTGATTGGGCGCGGTACCTACATCATGTTGTTCAATTCCGCTGGCGAGCTATGCGTGCATCGCCGCACCCTGAGCAAGGCGATCTATCCCGGTTACTGGGACGTGGCGGCGGGGGGCATGGTGCTCGCCAGTGAAACCTATGCCGAATCGGCGGCCCGGGAACTGGAAGAGGAACTGGGCGTGAGTGGCGTGGAGCTGACCGCCCATGACCATTTCTTCTTCGAGGACACTGGCAATCGCCTGTGGTGCTCGGCGTTCTCGGCGGTGTGGGACGGCCCGTTGACCCTGCAACCGGAAGAGGTACTCGAAGCGCGCTTTATCCCCATCGATCAGGTCATGCTGGAGATCGAGCAAAAGCCTTACTGCCCGGACTCTCTGGCGGCGTTGAAGCGCTATCTGAAGGCTCAACAAAGCAACGTCGCAAAACAGCTATAAATTGGCGCCGATTGGCTCTTAGCAATCGGCGTTTTTGCCGTTACACTGCGCGACCTTTTTAAACTGAACCGGTATTGCTGGTTGTTGCTGTAGGAGCGAGCCTGCTCGCGATGGACGTCAACGATTACGCGGGCATCCAGAATGAACGCGTCGCCTTTGAGTTCATCGCGAGCAAGCTCGCTCCCACAGTGAAGTGAATGTTGTACCGTTTCAGTAGCGCTGCCCCTGCCTGAGTGGGGCTTCGCGGTCGATAGCCTTCCCAAGTGCTGCGACCAGTCTTTGTCCTCCGAAGAGGATTGCCGGTGGCCAAAAAAGCCGCATCCTTCGCCGCCTTGGGCGGCCTGGTATTTTCCACCGACGCAGGTCGTCATTGCCCGGAATGCAGTAAACCGGTGGACGCCTGCATCTGCAAACAGACCGTTATCCCGGCCGGCGACGGCATTGCGCGCGTGCGTCGCGAAAGCAAGGGCCGTGGCGGCAAGACGGTGACCACCATCACCGGCGTGCCATTGGCTGAAGAGGCGCTCAAGGAACTGGCCACGACGTTGAAGAAGCGTTGCGGAACCGGTGGGGCGTTGAAAGACGGTGTCATCGAAATCCAGGGCGATCATGTCGAGCTACTCTTGGCAGAACTGATCAAGCTCGGTTTCAAGGCGAAGAAGTCCGGCGGCTAGCAGCCTCTGTGAAAACCACCCTCGGCTTGATCCGGTCCTGATGGCATTCAGGCCTGGCGCCGTCCACATGGTTTTCACAGAGCCTGTTCATGACCGGTTTCTAAACTCACTGCGGTCGGCGGGGTCTATTGCCTCGTTGACGAACCGTCATTTTCATTCTTTAGACTGCGCCGGCCTGAAACCAGGCGACGCACTATGACTTCTTTATAGGGGACTTCGATGTCCGTACGACGCACACGCAAAGACGATGGCAGCCAATGGACAGTTGCGGACAGCCGCAGTGTTTACGGGATTCGCCATTGGGGGGCCGGGTATTTCGCGATCAATGACGCCGGTCGCGTCGAAGTTCGTCCGAACGGTCCGAGCAGCTCGCCTATCGACCTGTTCGAGCAAGTCGACCAGCTGCGCAAAAGCGGCCTGTCCTTGCCGTTGCTGGTCCGTTTCCCGGACATTCTGCAAGACCGCGTGCGTCAGCTGACGGGCGCGTTCGATGCCAACATCGAGCGTCTGGAATACCAGAGCAAGTACACCGCGCTGTATCCGATCAAGGTGAACCAGCAGGAAGCGGTGATCGAAAACATCATCGCCACCCAGAACGTTTCCATCGGTCTGGAAGCCGGGTCCAAGCCAGAGCTGCTGGCGGTGCTGGCACTGGCGCCGAAGGGCGGCACCATCGTCTGCAACGGCTACAAGGACCGCGAGTTCATTCGCCTGGCGCTGATGGGCCAGAAGCTCGGCCACAACGTGTTCATCGTGATCGAGAAAGAATCCGAAGTCGGCCTGGTGATCGAAGAAGCGGCCTCGCTCAAGGTCAAGCCTCAGGTCGGCCTGCGCGTGCGCCTGTCGTCCCTCGCGTCGAGCAAGTGGGCAGACACTGGCGGCGAGAAATCCAAGTTCGGCCTGTCGGCGGCGCAACTGCTGTCGGTGGTCGAGCGTTTCCGCGCGGCCGGCCTGGACCAGGGCATTCGCCTGCTGCACTTCCACATGGGCTCGCAGATCGCCAACCTGGCGGACTACCAGCACGGCTTCAAGGAAGCGATCCGTTACTACGGCGAGTTGCGCAACCTCGGCCTGCCGGTGGACCACATCGATGTCGGTGGCGGCCTGGGCGTGGACTACGACGGCACGCACTCGCGTAACGCCAGTTCGATCAACTACGACATGGACGATTACGCCGGCGTCGTGGTCGGGATGCTCAAGGAGTTCTGCGATGCGCAGAGCCTGCCGCACCCGAACATCTTCTCCGAAAGCGGCCGTTCCCTGACCGCGCACCACGCCATGCTGGTGATCCAGGTGACCGACGTCGAGAAACACAACGACGACGTGCCGCAGATCGAGAACAAGGAAGCGCTGCCGGAAACCGTGCAGTGGCTGGTCGATCTGCTCGGCCCGACCGACATCGAGATGGTCACCGAAACCTACTGGCGCGCCACGCACTACATGAGCGATGTTGCGGCCCAGTACGCCGACGGCAAGCTGACCCTGGCCGAGAAAGCCCTGGCCGAGCAGTGCTACTTCGCGGTGTGCCGTCGCCTGCACAACTCGCTGAAGGCGCGCCAGCGTTCCCACCGTCAGGTGCTGGACGAACTCAACGACAAACTGGCCGACAAGTACATCTGCAACTTCTCGGTGTTCCAGAGCCTGCCGGACACTTGGGCCATCGACCAGGTCCTGCCGATCATACCGCTGCACCGTCTCGACGAAGAGCCGCTGCGTCGTGCGGTGCTGCAAGACCTGACCTGTGACTCCGACGGCAAGATCAACCAGTACGTCGACGAGCAGAGCATCGAAACCAGTTTGCCGGTGCACGCGCTGAACGAAGGTGAAGACTACTTGCTGGGTGTGTTCCTGGTCGGTGCCTACCAGGAAATTCTTGGCGACATGCACAACCTGTTCGGTGACACCGACTCGGTGAACATCTACCAGAACGCCGACGGCAGCGTGTACCACGCCGGTATTGAAACCCACGACACCATCGAAGACATGCTGCGTTACGTGCACTTGTCGCCGGAGGAGTTGATGACTCACTACCGCGACAAGTGCGCCAGTGCGCGCATCAGCGCAACCGAGCGCACGCAGTTCCTCGATGCCTTGCGTCTGGGGCTGACCCGTTCGTCTTACCTGTCTTCCTGAGGTAAGCGCCACGCTCACCAGGTTGTCTGAAAATTTTCCTTTTGCCTCGGAAATTTCAGATGACCTGGTGCGGCAATTCTCCAATTTCGCGGGAAATTACCTGCGTTTCGACTACCCAGCGCATTTGGTCTTCTTTTCGCGTAGGTTATTTCCTAAGTTGTATTTCGGCACTCTACTCGGCCATGTCTCTCAGCGAGAATCCCCGGCCGCCCCTCCCGTAGAGAAACGCCGATGTTCAATCCAGTCAGCGAACCGTCATTTCGTCTGGATGTTGCAGGTTTGCCCGACTCCCTTGAGGTCCTGGCCTTTACCGGTAGAGAAGCCATCAGCGAGCCCTTCGTGTTCGACCTGGAGCTGCTGATCGATGACCCGGTGCTTGACCTTGCCAGTTTGCTGTACCGCCCGGCCTCCTTGCATTTCGGGCCAGCCGGAAACCATGTGCATGGACAATTGCATGAACTCGTCCAGCGTGATCATGCCTCGGGGCCCCGACTCTGCCAGGTGCGCCTGGGGCCAGGACTGGCTTGTCTGGCCCAGCGCTTCAGCCAACGAATCTTCAGTGCCCGTTCAGTTCCGCAAATCCTCGATCAGGTGCTCAAGGAGCACGGCATTACCGGTAAAGATCGACGCCTGGCGTTGAGCGGCGACCACCCGCCCCGGGATTTCTGCACGCAATATCGAGAGTCGGACCTGCAGTTTCTCCAGCGACTGTGCGCCCAGGAAGGGCTGCATTACCACTTCGAAAACCGGGTCGGGGGGCACTGCGTGGTGTTCAGCGACGATCAGCAACATTTTCGAACCGCAGAGCCTGCGGTAATGCACAGCGAGGGTGATCGGCCGGCAGTGCGGCAGCTCGAACGCCAGCGTAGTGCTGCGACAGCGGCGCAAAGTGTCGAATGCCGGACAGACCTGGCGACCTTGC
The DNA here is from genome assembly GCF_059424105.1 of Pseudomonas sp. GW456-E7. Lineage (NCBI taxonomy): Bacteria > Pseudomonadati > Pseudomonadota > Gammaproteobacteria > Pseudomonadales > Pseudomonadaceae > Pseudomonas > Pseudomonas sp. GW456-E7. Next base: position 333,671 of record NZ_JBWKZB010000001.1, read on the forward strand.
GCAGTGGTCGGGTGATGCCGCTGTCCGGTCATCCGGTTGCCGATTGCAATCGGCTCTGGCTGGTGACCCACGTTGAACATTGGGGCAGCCAGGGTACGGCGACGCCGTACCACAACCAGGCCCGTGCCCTGCAATGGCCGGCCCGCTTCGAGCCGCCCTGCGCGACGAGCAAACCCAGGATGCACAGCCTGCAGCGGGCATGGGTCGTCGAGGTCGATGAACAAGGCCCCGATCCGGCAAGGCCGGTACCGGTGCAGTTCGACTGGCTTTACCAGGGTGAAGGGGCCGCGCCCAGTCACTGTTGGCTGGCATTGGCCGGGCCGTTGCAGGCCGAGACGTACTCGCCATTGCGCGAAGGAACCGAACTGGTCGTGAGTTTTGTCGAAGGTGATCCCGACCAGCCGCAGATAACCGGGGTGCTGCATGCGCCGGCAACGATCGAGGAGACGAACGCGGACACTTCCCAGGCCATCTGTACCCCCGATGAGGGCCTGGAGCAATGGTTGCACTCGGCAGAACCGCTGCTGATGCTGTGCCTGCTGCCCGGCGGTGGCAGTTTCAGTCATTGCGCACAGGCGTTGTGCACCTGTCGTCTGGCGACGCAGCTTGGCCAGAGCTCGGGAACATGATCGTCACACGTACGCCCGAGGCGCCCCCGCAGTGGTTGTTGCTGGACGTGCCGGGCACGCCGCAGGCGGGTGTCATGCTTCGGCAGATGTTTGCACAAGCCCGGTGGTCCGGGTTGTTCGAGGGGACGGAGTGGCATGCGCTGCGTGAGCAGGGGCCGGTCCTGGTCGATCTGCGCACCTGCCCGGCACTGGCCGACCTTTGCATCGTCGACGGCCAACGCTGGCCCGGATTGCTGATGGTCAGCGAGGCCGGCGCTGCATCGTTGCTGGCGCATTTACGGCGCATGCTCACGGTTACGCTTGGCTTGCACCGGGCCCTTTTGAACTACTACAACCCGGTCACAGCCAGCTATTTTTTCGATGCTTGCGATGCCGCTGAACTGAGTCGCTGGCTAGGGCCCATCCAGCAGTTGCGTTGGTTCGGCGGCAGCTGGGCAGATCGCGCAACGGGATGTGAGGGGTGGCAACGCTTGTCCAATCCCGGGCTGGCGGTCAGCCCGTTGGCCGTCGAGGAGAGCCTCAGTGCCGGGCAACAGGGAAAACTGCAAACCTGCCTGCTTGAACAACATGCCTGGCGCTGGAACCGATCCACCGGGGCCGATTTCTCCCGCCTGTGGGCCCATGTGCAGGAAGGGTTGACGCTGGGTTTCAGCGAGCGCCCGGTGCTTGATGGCTGGATATGGCTACGTTTGCAGTATCCCGACGCCGTGCCCGTGCAGCCATTGCCGGGCAGGACTCAGCAGGAGCGCCTCGATAGCCTGCGCCACCGGTGGCAGAACGACCGACCCTGGCCATGAGCTCGACCCGCTCAGTGAGTGCTGACGGCAAACCAGCCATCGTGACGGCGCAGGCGCCAGGCGATCACGCCGAGGGTCAGGCTGCGCAGCAGCATGAACAGCAAAAAGGTTATCCACAGGCCATGGTTGCCCCAGCCTTGCAGTGCCCAGCCGAAAGGCAGCACCAGCACCACGGTCAGCAGCATGCCGTTGCGCATTTCCCTGGCGCGGGTGGCGCCGATGAAAAGGCCGTCGAGCAGGTAGCTCCAGACGGCAATCAGCGGCAGTACGGCGAGGTAGGGCAGGTAGATGAACGCGGTGTCGCGCACACTTTGAATGTTGGTCTGCATCTCGATGAACAAATGCCCGGCGAACAGAAACAGTGCGGCAAAGCCCAGGCTCGCGAGCAACGACCAGCCGCCCGCCACCACCAATGATCGGCGCAGGGCATCGCGGTCGCGGGCGCCGAGGGCATGCCCGCACAGCGCTTCCACGGCGTGGGCCAGGCCATCGAGGGCATGGGCGGTCAGCAGCAAACCGTTGAGCAACAGGGCATTGGCCGCGACCGTGGCGTCGCCCAGCCGCGTGCCCTGCACCGTGATCAGGAAAAACACCGATTGCAACGCCAGGCTGCGGATGAAGATGTCGCGGTTGACCGCCAGCAATGGCCGCCAACTCTGCCACAGTGCCAATGCCGCCCAGACGATATGCCCGGGATAGGCGCGCAGGGCCTTGCGGGTCATCAGCAAGCCGATCAGCGCCCCCGTCCATTCGGCAATCACCGAGGCCCGGGCCGCACCGACCACGCCCCATTCGAGGCCGAGGACGAACCACAGGTTCAGGGCAATATTGACCAGGTTGGTACTCAGCAAAATCGCCAGCGGTGCCCGGGCATTCTGGGTCCCGAGAAACCAGCCGACCAGTGCATAACTGGCCAGCGCGGCGGGCAGTCCGAACAGGCGGGTGTGGAAAAACTCGCGGGTCAGCTGATCGAGCTCCGCCGACGGTTGCATGAAGTGCAGCGCCGCTCCGCTCAACGGCACGCCCACAGCACCCAGGACCAAGGCCAGGCCGAAGGCGAGCAACAGGCCTTGCAACAGAATCTGCCGCAAGGCCGCACCATCCCCGCGTCCGGCCGCCTGGGCGGCGAACCCGGTGGAGCCCATGCGCAGAAAACCCATGGCCCAGGCAAGGAAGGTATACAGACTGGCCCCGACCGCGACAGCGCCAAGTTGATGGGCATGGGGCAGGTGACCGATGACGGTGCTGTCGACCAGCGCCACCAGCGGTACGGAAATGTTCGAAAGAATCATCGGCGCGGCGAGCGCCCAGACCCGGCGATGGGTAGGGCGGTCGCGCCAGTCGGCGGTCAGGTTGGACATGCAGGCTCCTTGGGGAGTCGGCATTGTAGCGGCACATTTGAAATCTTCCGCGATCCATTGTGGGAGCGAGCCTGCTCGCGAAAGCATTCTGTCAGACGCATTGATACTGGATGGGATGCCGCCTTCGCGAGCAGGCTCGCTCCCACAGTGTTCGGTGGGGTCAGTGGATGATCCAGCTGAGCAGCCAAAGCCCCAGCATCAACCAGATGATCCCCATGATGAACGACGCATTGAGAAAGGCGCGGATCGCCGTCCACAGCAGGATCAGCCCGAGGATCAAGGTCACGATGCTGACGACCGAAGTCTCCATGCCCAGCGCCTGGGACAAGCCTTCGATAAAATTGCTGCTGGCGTTGCTCAACAGATTGAACAGCCCACTGAGGCCATCAACGATGAAGCGGATGATCGAGCCGAGTACCTGGCCGAGCCATTCGGAAAAACCTTCTACCTGCATGGAGTGAACGTCCTGATTAAAGAGAATTGAGCCTTGGGCTGTCGATCATGCTGCCGAGTTCCCACAAGCATAGAGGGTTGCACCGTAACTGTGGGAGCGAGCCTGCTCGCGAAAGCACTGGATCAGACACATCAATGTTGGATGTGCCGCCGCCTTCGCGAGCAGGCTCGCTCCCACAAAAAACAAACGGGACACTGAGCCGTTGTCACTTGCCTTCACTCGTCATCCCCCCGAAGCTATACGCCTTCAGGAGAGCCCGATGAACCTTGTTGAACTGACCGAACGCCTGCACGCCATCCGTGACCGCAATGACTGGCGGCAATTTCACAGCCCGAAAAACCTCGCCATGGCCGCGAGCGTGGAAATGTCCGAGCTGGTGGAGATTTTCCAGTGGTTGACCGAAGACCAGTCACGCCAGTTGCCGGCGGACAAACTCGTCCATGCCGGGCAGGAAGTCGGTGACATCGTGCTTTACCTGTTGCTGTTGTGCAGCGAGCTGGGCCTGGACATGGAGGCCGTGGTGCGCAGCAAACTGGCAGACAGCGAGCGGAGGTTCAGCTGATGAGCGACCGTCATTTCGATCAACTGGCGACCCGTTTCGCCGAAAAAATCTACGGCGGTGCCAAAGGTGCGATCCGTCTGGCGGTGTTGCAGGCCGACCTGGCCGAAACCTTGCCCGACCGCCCGCTGCGTGTGTTGGACATCGGCGCCGGCCTTGGCCACATGTCGTTGTGGCTGGCCCAGCGTGGCCATCAGGTGACCCTCGCCGAGCCTGCCGAACCGATGCTCGAAGGCGCCCGCCAACGTTTTGCCGAAGCCGGGCAGAGCGCCACCTTCATTCAGGCACCCTGGCAGGAACTGCTCGGGCAGCTCACCGAACCCTACGACCTGGTGCTGTGCCACGCCGTGCTGGAATGGCTGGCCGAACCCCACGCCATCCTGCCGGTGCTGCATCAACTGACCAAGGCGGACGGCTGGCTGTCCCTGGCGTTCTACAACCGCGATGCGCTGATTTACCGCAACTTGCTCAAGGGTCATTTCCGCAAGATGCGCAAGAACGACATGGCCGGTGAAAAGCAGAGCCTGACCCCGCAGCAGCCCCTTGATCCGCGCGAACTGGCGGCGCAACTTGAAGGTCTGTGGCGGGTCGAAACCCAGAGTGGCGTGCGGGTTTTTCACGATTACATGCCGGTGGAATTCCAGGCCCGCGCCGAGCTGGTGGACCTGCTGGAAATGGAACTGGCCCACCGCCGTCATCCAGCCTATGCCGGGCTTGGGCGTTACTTGCACTGGATCTGTCGGCCTGTCTGATCGGAGCACGCAATGAAAAGTCATTCAGGTGTACTGCTGTTCTGCCTGGGGCTGGCGGCCTGTCAGGGCAGCAACCCTTATGTCGCCACGTCCAACCCCTTGCCGCCGGCACCGCCCCAGGCCGCCAAGACCTTCGATCGCAGCGCTTACCCGGCAGCACCCCGTGACTATGGGCGCTACCGCAGTTGGGCCTGGCTCGACGGGCACCTGCCACCGGGCACGGCCTGGGCTGATTCCGCACAGATTGCCGAAGCGGTCAGCAATGCGCTGGATCAGCGGGGTTTGCGCCCGTTGCATGACAATCGTCCAGCGGACCTGTTTGTCAGCGCAGACCTGCGGATGGAAACCCGCTTGCGTCAGGTTCAGGACGACTATTACGGCGGCGGTTATGGCGGCTACAACGGCTACGGCCCTGGATATGGCGCATACGCCACCGTGCCGATCATCCGGACCTATCAGGAACAGGTCGTGGTGGTTCAGGTGGATATGTATGACGCCAAAAGCGGTCAGCCGATATGGAGCTCCAGCGCTGAAACCGGCAACCGGGGCAGCGAAAGCGAGCGCGCCGATGCCATACGGGAGGCTGTGGAAAAGGCGATGTCGGCGTATCCTCCCAGTTAGCTTCTGTAGATAAGAAGCATTTCGCAGGAGAACCATCATGTTCCGCCGTTTCATTCTACTGGCCATGGTCGCGCTGCTCAGTGCCTGCGCCGCCAACCAGGTCAATCATGATTTTGACGCCAGCCGCGATTTTGCTGCCTATCGCAGCTGGGCGTGGAAAGAACCCGCCGTGCAATATCGTCCCGATGATCCACGGATCAAGAGCGACCTGACCGACCAGCGCATCCGTCAGGCGGTTGCCGATCAACTGGACCAGCGTGGTCTGCGCCCGGCCGCCGCGGGTGCCAAGGGCGACTTGAATGTGCAGACCTACCTGATTGTCGAAGAGCGGCAACAGCAGGTGACCACCAACTACGGCGGCGGCTGGGGGTACCCGTGGTATGGCTACTACGGCGCGCCCATGTATAACGAAACCCGCAACGTCAGCTACAAGGTCGCCACCATCCAGATCGACCTGCTCGATGGCAAGGACGGCAAACTGGTGTGGCGCGGCAGTGACGAACAGATACTGAGCCGCACACCGAACCCGTCGGATCGTCGTGATGCCATCCTGGAAACAGTCACGCGGATATTGGCCAACTATCCACCGCACGCCTCCTAGAATCGGCCAGCCCATAAAAACCCCTGTGCCTCACAGGGGTTTTTTATTGCCTGCGCTGGCGAGTTGCCAGCAGTCTCGGCCACCCTTGTCTACACTGCTTTGCACCAACGGAGGTCGCGCCCGGCAGTTTGCCGGCAAAGGAGTGCGCCATGTCTCCCCGCATGCAGTTTCGCGGCCCGGTCCGGCAACGGGGGGCGATCGGCTTGATGGCTGCTTTGACCCTGACCTTGGCTTTGGCATTCATGCTGTTGGTGGTCGACACCGGCAGGCTGTACCTGGAAAAACGCAGTTTGCAGCGCGTGGCTGACATGGCTGCCCTTGAGGCGGCCACAAGGGGGGGAGACTGTTCCGCCGGCTCAACCGCGAACACCTATGCCACGGCCAGCGCGCAACGAAATGGTTTCGCCATTCCCTCCACTGGACGCGCACTGGCGGTGGCCTGCGGTACGCTGACCCTGGATGCCAACAACCTTCGGGTATTCGGTGCAGACCCAAGCAAAAGCGAGGCTATCCGGGTTATCGCCAGCCATGTCGTGCAACAGAGCATTGCCGGTGGCATCGGCGCCTTGGCCGGCGGTGCACCGGCGGGCTCGACGCTGACGCTCAGCGCTACGGCGGTCGCTGCGCTGCCGCCCCCCGTGGCTTCATTGACGATCCGCAGTGCGACCCTGACCTTCGATACCAGCAAGGCGGCCATTACCAGTCTGCTGTTCGGGGGATTGCTGGGAGGCACCGTCAGTATCAGCGCGGCGGGCTGGAACGGTTTGGTCAATACCGACATCAGCCTGCTCGGCTACCTCAATCGGTTGAAAACTGACCTCGGCCTGACGGCTGGCGGCTACGACCAGGTACTGGGCAGTACGGTCAATGTCAGCCAGTTGATCCAGACCGCCATCAACGTACTGGACCCCAACGGCACACTGGGAGCCTCCGCAACCATTGTCAGCCTGCAAGCGTTGAAGGTGGCAGCGGGTACGACGTCCGTTGTGCCGGGTAATATGTTGCATGTTGAAAGTGGCACCGACATCTCGACCCTTGCCGTGAATCTCAAAGCCTTCGATCTGATTGAAGGCTTTGTGCAACTGGCCAACAAGAAGAATGCCTTGGTCGCGACTTTACCGATCAACCTCGCGGGCCTGGCGCAGATCACTGCACGGGTGCAGGTGATGGAGCCGCCGCAATTGTCGGCCATCGGCAATCCGAAAAACGCGGCATTGGCCCCTCTGGGACCCAACCGCATCTATGTACGCACGGCTCAGGTCAAGACATTGTTGTCGATCAACCTGCCCGTGCTGGACGCCATCACGCCTCTGGTCAACGCCGTCATCGATCTCGCTGCGCCACTGACCAACACCCTGAATTCATTGCTGCATCTGGACCTGGTAGGCGTCGTCAACTCATTGACCTGCGCCTTGCTCGTGCCGTGTGACACGCCGGACATCAAGCTCTTGCCACCTCCGATACGCATCGATGTGGCGCTGGAGGCGGCCGGTGCCTGGAGTTATGTCACGGCTTACAGTTGTGTGAGTGCGACGAACAAAAGCCTGACGACCAACACCACCACCACGTTGATCGGATTGAAGATCGGGCAGATCAACCCTGCCGATGTGTTTGGCTCGCCGACTGTTCCACCCAGCAACAACGTCAATCCCTTGAAGGTCATCGATATCGGCGTGAAGACCTGCCAGCGGCTGCTGATCTTGCCGCCAACCTGTTACAACCATCAGCCTGGCGTTGGCGGTAGCGTCGATATCATGGTCAACACTGCGGTTGTCCAGAATGCCAACATGCCTCACGTCTATTCCGCGCCGGCGGCCACAAACCTGCCGGAGATCAATCAGCCGCCGTTTTACTACGCCTACACCACGACCAACATCGTCAACAGCCTGAGCACCACCGTGAGCAACCTTGGCGTGAACATGTATGGGCCGTCGGGCAGTATCGTCGGTGGCTTGGGCGGTATTTTGAGTGAGGTCACGACTGCGTTGGTCAATGCGATCAATACGGTACTCAGCCCGTTACTGGATACGTTGATCAATACGTTGCTGGCGAGCCTGGGGATCGACCTGAACAAAGTCGAGGTGGGTGCCAACCTCAGTTGTCACTCGGGTCGAGCGACGCTGGTGAACTAGTCCGGCTTCACTATCGGCAGCTCAATGCAGAAACGCGCACCTTCGGTGGCGTTTTGCACGCTCAGTTTTCCGCCCATGTTCTCGACAATGCCGTAGCTCACCGAGAGTCCCAGGCCGGTGCCGACACCCACCGGTTTGGTGGTGAAGAACGGCTCGAAAATCCGCTCCAGCAAACGCGGGTCGATACCGCCGCCGTTGTCCTCGACCCACAGGCGTACCACCTGTGTATCCCGTTCGGCGTACAGCGAAATCCACGGTTTGAAATCGGGGTTGGCCTCGCGCTTGCCGAGCAATGCATCCCGGGCGTTGACCATCAGGTTGATCAGCACCTGCTCGAGCTGATCGACGTAGCCGTGCACCTGCACTTCAAAACCGGTCTCGCTGATGCGCAGGTCGACACCTTTGCCGCGCATCCCTTCGGACAACAGCGCCAGCGTGCCTTCGATGGCCTGGGTCGGATTGAACGGTTGCTGCTCGATTTCCGAGCGACGGCCGAACACCCGCATGTGGTCCACCACCCGCGCGGCGCGTTGCACCTGGCTGTCGATGCGGGTGAGCTTGTCGATCAGGTAATCGACCTGTACGTCGCCGTTGTTGAGGCGCTTGAGGACATTGACGATGGCCATGCGCATCACGTTCAACGGCTGGTTGATCTCATGGGCCAGGCCGGTGGCCATTTCACCGAGGGTGGCCATTTTCGCGCTTTGGGTGAGCTGCTGCTGCGAGCGTCGTACCTCGGTGTTGTCGCGCCCCACGGCCTGGACCTCGAGCAAGCGGCCCTGTTCGTCGAACACCCCGCGATCGGACCAGACCCACCAGGCGTGTTCGCGGCCGGGCAGTTGCAGGTTGATCTCGGCGGTGCTGACCGGAAACTCCGGGCTCAACTGGTTCAGCCGCCGGGTGAATGCCTCGCGCTGTTCCCCGGACATCCAGTTGCCCAGATTCACCCCCGGCAATTGCTCGGGCGCCAATTCCAGATAGGTGGCCAGCGGGCGGTTGCCGAAGGTCAGGGTCAGGTCCGGCTGGTAGCGGCAGATCATCGCCGGCGAGTCCTCCACCAGAATCCGGTAGCGCTCCTCACTCTGCCTGACCTGCTCGGTCGCCAGGGTCGCTTCGGTGACGTCCAGCCACAGGCCCACGGCTTCCACCGGCAAGCCGAGGTCGTCGCGCAACAACTTCGCTTCATCGAGCAGCCAGTGATAGTCACCCTGACTGTCGCGCAGCCGATAGCGGGCGCGCACCGAGCCTTCACGCAGCAACAGCCGCGTGCGCTCGAAATACTGCAGGCGGTCGTCGGGGTGCACCCGCTCCACCAACGTTCCGGGTGCGCAGTCGGCCAGGGTCCAGCCGAGCAACGGGAACAGGCTGTCGCTGAAGAACACCGGTTGCAGAGCGCCTTCGTCATAGCGCTGTACATAAATCACCGCCGGTGAACTGGCGATCAGATTGTCCAGGCGTGCATGGGCTGCGGCAGCGCTCTGCTGCTGATTCTTGATGTCACTGATGTCGTGCATGAAACCCACCAGCCGACGGTTTTTGCCCACGCCCAGCGCTTGGCCCTGCAGGCGATACCAGACGGGTTCGAGTGCATCGTCGGGGCGATACAGGCGCACGCACAACTGCAGCGGCATGCCCGACGCCTGCAAGTCCTGCAGGCGGATGCGCAGCTCTTCGCGGTCGGCGGGATACACTTGGTCGAGCCAGTCCTGTACCGATAAACGCGACGTTCCAAGGTTCAGGGTCGTCGCCAGCGAAGGTGCCAACTGCACCTCTTCGCTGTCGCTGAAAACCTCCCACCAGCCTGTGCCCAGCAACGCTTGCAGCGATTCCAGGCGTTCCAGTTGCAGGTGATGCCGGTGCTCGCGCAGGCGTTCGAGCAAGGGGCTGGCGAGCGCGGCGGTGATTTGCAGCCAGTCGCGTTCGGTGACATCGGGGGCGCGTTGTTGCGGCGTGTAGAAACCGCACAGCAACCAGGCGACCACCCCTTGCGCATCGTGGTAGGGCACGGCGAAGCCATCGGTATTGCCGAACGTGCCTTGCAGGCGCGGGTGTTCGCGCGGGGTCAGGTACTGAGGTGCCGAGCCGCTCAAACTGTCCAGCCCCGTGCCCAGGCGCTGGTTGTTTTGCCATAGCTGCGGTGCATCGAAAGCCGTGTAGTGCTGATGAATTTGCCAACCCTGTTCCTGCTCATCGAGCAAGGCCAGGGCAATGCAGGGGATCTGAAAGCGCTGGGCCAGGCTTTGCAGTTGTTCGCCCAGCACCTCAGGCAGGCGCGTCAGGCTGCACAGGCGCAACTGTTCGGCGATTTGCAGCACCAGCACCTGGCATTGCTCGCGGTTGCGCGATTGCCGGCGCTCGAGCAACAAGTCGCCGATGTCGAGCATCTGCAACAACCAGGCATTGGCCAAGGGTTGCACCCAGCCGCGCAAATGCAGGGGTGGACCGTTGAGGCTGTAGAAATCCAGGTCCAGGGTTTGTCCCTGCCAGTGCGCCGGCGCGCCTTCGATGACGAGGCCGCTGTGGGGCAACAGGAAGTCGAGCAGGTGCGGTGCCTGTGCGCCGGGGGGATGCTGGGCCAGCAAGTGCCGCAACGGACCACTCAATTGAACGACACGCCCATCGGCATTGAGCTGCATCTGCAATCCGAAGCTGTGCACCCGCAGGGCCTCCGGCGGCTCCGGTGGGGGCGGCGGGTGGCGGTGGAGCAGGCGCCCGAACAGTTTATCCCCGGCACTCAAAATTGCAGGCTCGCACTGGCCGTGAGGGTCGCCGGCAGATTGGGTACCCGACCGATGCCGGGCAGGTTCAGGAACGGGATGACGGCGCTGATTTTATTGGTGGGGTAGCTGATGCGGACTGTCAGCAATCCGCCCACATAAGTGATGTTGGCGTCGGTGGCGACATTGAAATTCAGGGCCGGCGCAATCCAGGCCGTTTGCGTGGTCAGCTCCGTCGTGGCGCGGGCGATCAGCGCGGCGCTGTAACCCGGGGTGGCTGGGTCCAGCGCCACGCTGCGGCGCACGGCTTCGGCGGTCGACTGGTTGAATGACTGCATCAACAGCAGCGGCAGGCTAAAGCTGACGATGCCGTAGAACACGCCAAAGAAAATGATGAACACCAGGGCGAACTCAATCGCGGCGGCGCCTTTTTGTTTGTGGGGGAGGCTGGCTTTCATGAGTGCGTCTACCCTGACCAACACTGTGTAATGTCAGCATAGAATCATTCAGCCAAAACGGACGTTTTTTACCGAATGCAGAGCTTTGTCCTATTGATCTGGCTGGCGCTTTGCGCCGCACAGGATGCCCGGCAACGGCACATCGCCAATGGCCTGACCCTGGGCGCCGGCGCCCTGGCCCTGGCGTGGCTGCTGTGGAGCGGCACGACCTGGCTGGGGGCCGAAGCGCAACAGGGCGGCTGGGCTTTTTTGCTGGCCGTGGGCTTCACGCTACCGGGCTACGCCATGAAGCGAATGGGCGGCGGGGACGTCAAACTCATGGCCGCCCTGGGGCTTGCGACGGACGGTATGCACGTGCTCGGCACGTTTATTGGCGCCGGATTGGCCAGTGTTTTCTGGCTGCTGCTGGCGCCAAGAGTCTGGCTTCATATGAGTCAAGGGCTTAGAACCCATCTTTTTTACATGGCGCCCGAAATGTCAAGGAAGCAGCCATTTGCGCCCTTTGTGCTGGCGGGGCTGATGCTGACACTGGCCTGGTTCCACTAGTCGGTCCTGACATGTACAGAGCCGGAAACTACGTCTACTTTTCAGACAGAAGTTGTACAGCCGCTGGCTGTCGGTGGGGGACAGGTCAACCTTTGACCTGACAGGGAGTTGCTCGTGAGCAAGTTTACTTCGGCAGTAAAAGTCCTTGTGGTCGACGATGCGCCATTGATCGTTGAAGAGCTTTGCGAATTTCTGGAGGGTAAAGGTTACCGCTGTGTTCCCTGCGAATCGGGCTATCAGGCGATCAAGCGTTTCAGTGAAGACCTCGATATCGGCCTGGTGCTGCTGGATTTTCACATGCCCGGCATGGACGGCATCGAGCTGATGCAGGAGCTGCAACGGCTGTCGGGCAAGCACCGGGCGTTCGAGGCGATCATGCTCACCGGGTGTGCCGACAAGCAGGACGTGATCAAGGCCCTGCGCGCCGGCGTGTCTGACTATTACCAGAAACCGATCGATCTGAATGAGTTGTTCGAAGGTTTGCAGCGCCAGGAAGTGGCCTTGCAGGAGAGGCACAAGAACCTGCAGTTGGGGCATTTGAACCAGAAGCTGCAGTATTTGTCCGAGTCGATCGATGATCTGTACCAGGACCTGGACAAGGTTCGGCGCGGGCCGCAGGCGGCAGACGCGGGGGGGCAGGGTGTCGCTGAAGCTGATGCGGTGGAGGTTCCGGCGATTTTCAATCAGCTGTCTCCGCGGCAACTGGAAGTGGCGCGGTTGGTGGGCAAGGGGCAGACCAATTATCAGATTGCCTGTGAGTTGGGGATTACCGAGAACACGGTGAAGTTGTATGTGTCGCAGGTGTTGCGGTTGACGCATATGCATAATCGGACGCAGTTGGCGTTGGCTTTGTCGCCCAATGGTTCTGGGGGGCGGCAGCGGGTTTCGGCGCACTGAGGCTTGGCGGCCTCTGGGCCGACCATGCTGGTGGTTTGAGTTGAGTACATATCCATTCCTGCGGTAACGGCGGCTTACGGTTCCGCTCTTACAGCGGGTCACTTTTGGCAAACGCCCCAAAAGTAACCAAAAGGTCTCGCCCCTTACGTACGGCCCCTCGCTAAGGCTCGGGGTTCCTTCGCTCCGGTATTCATCCGGGGGCATTGCCCTCCGGTCGGCTTCGCTTCGACCTACATGCAATGAGTTCGACTGCGTCGAACGGCGCTGCGCGCCAATCCCCGGATGAACACCTCCGCTCAGCCTGCCGAGGGGGCGGGTGGATCAAGATCAAGAGCTGCAGGCGAGCTAACGCTCGGCCTGATGAGTGGTGAAAAGCGGCGCGGTGTGGACTGCTCTGCCTTTGCTCTTCTGTGGGAGCGAGCTTGCTCGCGAAGGCGGCCTACCGGCCGACCGGAATCTGGCGGATGTACCTCGACCCTGTGGGAGCGGGCTTGCTCCCGAAGGCGTCATGACAGTTAGCATTGATGTTGACTGACCCACCGCTTTCGCGAGCAAGCCCGCTCCCACAGGGAATGTGCAGTGTTTCGACAGCTCTGTTTAAAAGCCGTCAGCCTCTGTTCCTGAAAGCCACGCCGCCTTGCGTCGTTGCCTACAACTACGCCAGAATCTGCCGGCTTGTGCGTCTTGTACCCGGTCCTTATCGTTTCGCGGTCGCTGCAAATTCAGCGACCGGGTTTAGCGACCTGACCAGGTATAAGCGCGACAAGGCTCCAGTCTCTATTGCACATGTTCGTATGTTTGCAATTTTCGACATGGTGGCTGTGCGCGGGAGACCTTCGGGTCTGCCGGGTCTTATACCTCCCGGTTCGCTAACCTGCGTACAGCTGCCACCCTTACTTGTTTAGCGACGGGTTCTGGTGGTTTCACTAGGTATAAAGGAGTTCCACCATGTTC